>JANOBX010000043.1:0-93382 GCA_031411875.1 Burkholderiales bacterium
CGCGGAAGTCGCACAGGGGCTGGAACTGGAGATCAGCAAGCTGCAAGCCGGCAACAACCCCATCAACGCCACCCAGGCCGGGGCGCTGCGGCAATTCGCCAGGGTGGCGCAGAGTGCGGTGAGCCTGTTGGCGAATCCGGACGATCCGGGGCATGCGTTCGCGGCGACATTCGTGAATGGGTTGGTGAGTGATGTGCAGGGTGGGTTGACGGCGCACGAAACCCAGTCCATCTCGCCGGCCTGGGCCAGCGCGCCGGATGAGACGGTGGCGGAGGCGGCGAGGTTGGGAAGGCAAACCGGGCCATCTGGCCAGGGAATGCTCGAACAAGCCATTTCAGAAGGGAAACCTGGTGTCGAAAACCCGCCCAGCATTGGCTTGCCCAGTACACCACGCAGTCCGGCCAGGGAAGATGACCAATCTACTGTTCACGCGAGAAACCTCAGCAACCACCAAACCCACGTTGGCTTAGAAGCTGAAGGAAGCTCCCGCACTTCAGAAAACAGTGCTCAAGTGGTGGTGGTCACAGGAGAACGAGCTTCTTGGCTGGAGAGGACTCTTTACCGGCTGGAGAACATGTTCGACCCTTCTTCGAACGTACACGTCAACTGGGCGCGAGAACTTTCATTACTGGGAGCACCAAGCAGGATTGCCGGTGGGCTGGAGGCCATCGCCAGAGGTCCTAACGGCTATGACGAAGATGGCCAGCCAGTGTTCTGGAATGAAGCGATGCAGAGCTATCAGCGCGGCGAAGAGATTGCGTTTGAAGCAAGCTCGCTTGGGTTGATTCCCACGTTTGGACCCAGCGGCCTCGCCATTTCGCGCAGCGGTATCGCCATCAGGCCCGGTGCAACCGGACCGCTGGCCGAGATACCATCACACGGACACGCCGTAGAACGTCATGGCGGCGCGGTTTCGGATAGTGATCTTGTCACGCGTGCATACACCGGCATTGCTCCGGACGGGTCGGTTCTGTCTGGAAGTCGCACCCCAGATTCGACAGCCTTTTTTAGCGACAGTCTCCTCGTACAGGCCGATGAATTCTTGAGACTGAACGCGCTACCAGATGCGATTGCCAATGCTGCCGCAGGACAAATGCGCTTGGGGGTCGCGGCAGACATGGGTTTCCCAGTCGGCCGTGGCTACTTACCTGTGGGGAGGGTGGCTGGGTTGGATGGGCCACTACTTCGAGTCGACAACATTTCGACCGTTGAAGCGTGGTACCGGTACAACCCGTCTTCGGGGACTTGGCATACCACAACGATCTACCCACTTGCGAGACCGTAATGCAAAACTATCAAGTGCTGCGCAGCACTCTCGAAGGAATCTTCGGTGCTGCCGTGGGATTCAGCAGCGATGAAGCACGATCCAACCTCCTCAGGGACTTGGAACATCAACCCTTCCGGGACGCGCTGAGCGCAGAGATGACCCATGCGTTGGCAGATCCAGCGCTGCCTTGGCAACGACTTCTTGACGAGTGCAATGTTGCCTGCTTCGACAACGACGATCAAGCAAGACTGTTTGTCGTCGACCGCATCCTCAAGCCCGTCAATTCGCTTTCGAAATCAAGCGAACAGCCTTAATCAGAACTCCTGACGCCAACAACATCGGCAAGCCTCACCCCAACACCACCCGCCTCCCAAACGGCACCACCGCCCCCGCATTCCCCTGCGGCACCGCCCACAGCACCGGGCAGCCGGGCCGGTAATGCGCCGGCCCATCCAGGTCGGTCAGCACCACCACCAGGTCGGGACGATGCTGGGCGGCTTCCTCCAGCAGCGGCGTGAAGTCCGTGCCGCCGCCTTCGAAGCGCAGTGCCTTCATCAGGCCGGCCACTGTGGTCTTGCCGGGATGGTGGTGCAGCACCTGCTGCACATGGTCGTCGCCGACCACCAGCACCAAAGCCGCGGCCAGGCGGCGGGACAGGGCTTCGATCTCGCGCCCGAAGCGCTGCATCAGCTCCTGGTCGATCGAGCCCGACACGTCCACCACCAGCACCAGCCGCGGCACCGGGCGCGTGCTGCTGCGGCCGGGCTCCCACGGCATGCGCCGCGAAGGGCAGCCGGCTGCGCCGCGGCGCGGCTGGCCCGCCAGGCCCACGGCGCCACCGCGGATGCGGCCCTGGTTGGCCAGGTAGGACCGCGAGGGCCGCGACCAAGAGGTCTCGGGTTCCTGGGCCAGCGCCCGCGCCACCTGGGTGCGCAGCAGCTGTTCCCAGGGCGTGTGGCTGCGCGGCAGGTCGGCCAGCAGCGCGCGCAGCAACGACATCGCGCCGTCGCCGGCGTGCGCGCGCTGCAGCCGTTCGCTCCAGTCGCGGGCCTGCTCCGCTTCCACTTCAGGCGCCGACTTCGCGCCCGGGTTCGGCCGCAGGTCCTGCTGGCCCACGCCCCCGAAGGCCCGGGTGCGCGCGGCGCGCGGGCCGTCCTGCTTCTGCCCGCGCTGCGTGCGCGACGATTCCCTGCGGTCGTCCAGCGTGCGGTAGAGCTGCTCCACGTCCCACATGGCCAGTGCGGTCTCGGTGTCCTGTTCCAGCGCCAGCGTGGCCGCCAGCAGCACCGGCAGCTTCACGGCCCCGGCAGGCAGGTCCAGCCAGCCCAGATGCGACAAGGCGCTGTTGACGATGGCGTCGGCGCAGGTGTTGAAAAGGCGCAGGTCGACGTCGCCCACGCGCTGCTGCATTTGCAGGTAGCGCTGCGGGTGACGCAAGGCGATGTGAAGCACCTGGTGGGCCACCCACCCGGCCTGTTCGGCCAGGGGCAATGTCGCGAAGACCGGGCGGTAATGCAGGGTGTGGCCGTCGGTCCAGACGGGGGTGTCCCGGTCGGTGCCGTCTTCGTCTTCGGCGGCGCTCAGGTCGTGGTGATGCACCCACAGCGCCAGGCCGCCACTGGAGGGCGCAAATTCGACCAGGCGCTGGATGGCGCGGGTTCCACGGTGGTCGCCCTGCGCCAGCGTGTGGCTGGCGCTCCCGGGCGGGGGGGTGGCCATGGGGTGTTCAGGCCAGGCCGTCGCGCCGCCGCTGTTCGGCATAACGCTGGTAGGCCGGGCTGTCCAGCACCGCGCCTTCCAACCCGCCTTCCAGGGCCCGCTGCAGAAGCAGTTCCATGGCCAGCGTCTGGGCCTCGCGCAGCGGCAGGGCCGCGCCCTGGCCGATCAGGCCGCGCACCTCGGGCAGCTGTTCGATGATCTCGATGGCGCGCTGCACCGTGGCCGCTTCGGTGCAGGCCGCCAGCAGGCCGTAGACCAGGCCGTACAGGCCGTCCAGCGTGCGCGGCAGCAAGGCCACGGTTTCCGGGCCGGTGCGGGCGGCCAGCAGGCGCAGCACGTCGGCGCCGGCCTGCAGTTCGCGCAGCACGCCGAAGAACTCGGCGGCGTTGGCCGCACCGATGCGGCCCTGAACGAAGACGCGCTGCGTGGCCTCGCCCAGGCCCGTCTTCAGCACGCTCGACACGTCTTCCCAGCCGCGCGGGCTGGCGCCCACCAGGTGGTCGTTGGCCAGCTGCGACTGGGTGTCGTCGAGCCGGTCGGGGCGCACCCGAAGGTAGGCCATCACCTCGGGCGCGAACTGGTGGGTGATGGCATGCGCCAGGAAGGCGTCGATGGCGGTCTGCACGTTGAAATGGAACATGCGGTCGGCCAGGGCCGTGCCCATGTCGTGGCTGACGGCACCGTGGAAGCTGGCGTTGCCGGCCGCCACCACCTGCCAGCCGTCGGGCAGCCGGTAGTGGCCCACGCGGCGGTCGAGGATGAGCGAATAGGCGCTGATCTGCAGCCGCTGGTCGGCCGCGGTCAGCTCGTCCAGGAACAGCAGCCCTTCCGGCTGGTCGGCACCGGGTAGGAACTCGGGCGGAAACCACACCGTCTTGCCCTGCACTTCGTCGGCGTAGATGGCGCCGCGCAGGTCCACCGGTTCGATGGTGGTCAGGCGCAGGTCGACCAGGGGCACGCCGAAGTGCTCGGCCACCTGGCGCACGACGCTGCTCTTGCCCACGCCGCGTGGGCCCCAAAGCATGGTGGCGCGGTGACGCAGCCGCGGGTGCGCGAACTGTTCGATGAGTGCCGCCTTGGCGGTGGCGATCGACACCGGCGGGATGTTGAGCGGGTTGCCGTTCATGCGGTCTGGCCTGACAAGGGGTGGGGGGCACCCGGGCCAGCGGCCGCGGGCGTGGCAGTCCAGGCGTCCGCCGGCAGGGCGCGCGGCAGCGGTGGCAGCTCGATGCGCGGCAGCTCGCGCATGGCGAACAGCCACACCAGCAGCAGCGGCGGCGCGTTGAAGATGAGCATGCGGAACACCGAGCCCGGCCCCAGTTCCAGCAGCGGCACGGCGGCCGACCCGCCGATCAAGGCCAGGCACACCCCCAGCGGGACCCCGCGCCGCAACGCCACGCGCCAGCGTGCCGCGCGAAAGCGTGCATGGAACTCAGCCGGCGCCGCGCCGAGCACCTGGACCAGGTGTTCGATGCTGCGGCGGAACTTGGCTTCGGCGTCGAGCGCACGCACCCGCCCTTCGCCGCGCAGGCGCACGCTGGCGCGCCAGCCGCCGCTGTGGCGCGACAGGCGTGACCAGTCCAGCCCCAGCACCGCCAGCAGGTCTTCGGGCAGCGTTGCCGGCGCCGCATGGCCGGCGCTGTCGGGTCGCAGTTCCAGTTCCGCGGGCACGTTCTTCACCCGCGACACCGTCATCACCAGCGCCAGACCGGCCACGCGGGCGCTGGCGCGCACCAGTGTCAGCACCGGTTCACTCTGGCCACGCGGCGGCGCCTTCAGCTTGTGGCCCAGCGCCACGCGCCTGCCGGCGGCCTGCTGCCATTGGCGCTCGGGGGGCAGCGCGTGCACCCAGGCCAGCAACTCGGCCGGGGCGGCGCCCTCGGCCTGCAGGCTGGCCAGGCCGCCCGCGGCCGCTGTCGCTTCGCCGCCGGGGGCGTCGGCCGCCAGAAGCTGGCGCTGCAGCAGCGGCCAGCCGGCGTCGCTGGCGTCGAGCAGCAGTTGTTCGCGCAAGGCGGGCATCTCACCCGAGGCCGCCAGCGTGCGCGCGCGAAAAGCCAGGCGACGGGCCGCGCGGTCGCTGGCCGGCATGTCCACGCTGTAGCCGGCGCGGCTGAAAGGCTCGGCCAGACGCAGGATCTCGTGGTGCGTCAGCGGCGGCGGGCCCGGTGGCGGGGCCACCGGCGCCACCACGGGCGCGGCAATGCGTTCAGCGCGCAGCATCGTCGCCAGGCAGGGCCGGGGGCAGCGCACTTGCCAGCGCTGCCGGCAGTGCCAGCGCCCGGCCCTGGGTCAGGCGGGCCAGCACGCGCTGGCCGCTTTCGGCCACCTTCTGCATCGTCGCCTCGAGCAAGGCCATGTCGCGCAGGCTCTGTGCAAAGGCGCGGTATTCGTCAGATTGGGCCTCGGCCACGGCCAGGGGTGGCGCGTTGGCCTGCAGGGCCGCGCTGACGCGCGCAAAGCTGTCCTGCACGCGCGCCAGCGGCTCGCGCAGGGCCGGGCTCGTGGCGGCCGGCACCTGGCCCGTGGCGGCCAGGGCGTCCAGCGTCTGCACCAGCCCCTGCAGATGGGCGCCGAAGGCGCCGCTCTCGCGCGCGGCCAGCAGCTGCTGTTCCAGGCCGGTGCGTGCGCCTTCGCCCAGGGTGCGCAGGGAACTGTAGCGCAGACCGTCGAGCTGGCGTTCCAGGTGGCGGTTCAGGGCGCTCAGGCGCGTGCCCACGTCGACGACCTCGCTCAGGATCTTGTCCAGGTCGCCCACCACGAGGGTGATGCGGTCGAGGAAGTGGTTCAGGTCCTGCGCCAGTTCCCCGAACTCGTCGGCGGTCTTCACGCCGGCTCGCGGCGACAGGTCCATCACGCCCTTGGCCAGGCCCGACACGGTGCTGCGCAGCGCCAGCAGCGGCTCCATGCGCACCTTCAGCAGCAGGAAGAGCACGACGGTGTGGACCAGGATCTTCAGGCTCAAGGCCCCGGCGGTCAGGCGCACCTCCTGCCACCACAGGGTTTCCTTGCGTTCCAGGTAGCTGCGCACGGCCACCACGCCCAGCACGTCGCCGACCTGTGCCTTGACGTGGCAGCCCAGGCAGAACTGTTCGGCCGTGAGGACGACGTTGGCCTGCTGGTGGGCACCGTCGCCCCACTGCGGCATCAGGCCCTGCACGTCCATGTTGCGGGTGATCTTCATCGACTCGACCGTCACCGCGCTGGGCAGCACGGCGATGGCCAGGCCCAGATCGCTGTAGTTCCGGTCGAGGATGGGGTAGACCGTCTGCGCGGCCAGCGGCCCGCCGGAATTCAGCATGATCGACTTCACGTCGTTGGCCAGCTGCTGGGCAGCCAGCGCCACGCGCTTCGGTTCGGCCTGGGCGAAGTCCCAGCGCAGCGCCAGGTAGCGGATGGTCATCTCCACCGCGGCCACCAGCAGCAGCAGCAGGAAGAAGTCGCGGATCATGTGGAACATGAACGACTGTTCGAAGCGGCTGCTGGGGGCGTTCGCGGCGGACATGGGGCTTTTCCGACAAGGCGGCGGAGACACCGCCGGGGCCCTGATGATGACGCGACTGGCGAGCCCGTGCTGGACTGGGGCGGCCAGGGCGACGAGCCGCCCGGGCGCCGCGATACTCGCGCCGATGGACAGCGCTGCCCACCCCGTTGATTTCGCCGCACTGCTGCGCCGCTGGCGCCGGGTGCGCGGCCACAGCCAGATGGCGCTGGCGCTGGCCGCCGAAGTGTCCGCCCGCCACCTCAGCTGGCTGGAAACCGGCCGCGCGCAACCCAGCCGGGCGATGGTGCTGCGCCTGGTCGAGCACCTGGACCTGCCGCTGCGCGAGCGCAATGCGCTGCTGCTGGCCGCCGGCTACGCGCCGATGTACCCCGAACGCCCGCTGTCCAGCCCCGCCATGGCCCCCGCCCGCCATGTGCTGCAGCAGGTGCTGGACGCGCATGAACCCTGGCCCGCGCTGGCGGTCGACCGGCACTGGCATCTGCTGGCCGCCAACCGCATGGTCGGCCTGCTGCTGCAGGGCCTGCCGGCCGAGCTGCTGGCCCCGCCCGTCAACGTGCTGCGCCTGACGCTGCATCCGCAAGGGCTGGCCCCAAGCCTGGGCGGCCTGGCCGCCTGGCGCGGCCATGTGCTGCGTCGGCTGGCGCGGCAGCAGGCGGCCAGCGGCGACCCCCTGCTCGCGGCGCTGCTGGCCGAGCTTCAGGCCCTGCCCTTGCCGGCAGCGCCCGCGGGACAGGTCGAGCCGGGTGCGGGTGCGGGTGCGGGTGCCGAGCACACGCCGCTCGACGAGGTGGCCACGCGGCTGAGCCTGCACACCGACACCGGCGTGTTGCACTTCATCACCACCGTCACGGTATTCGGCGCGCCGCACGACGTGGCGCTTTCGGAAGTGGCCATCGAGACCCTGCTGCCGGCCGATGCCGGCACCGCCGCCGCCCTGCGGGCGCTGCACGCAGCGCTCTAGGCGCTGCGGCCGCTTCAGCGACTTCAGCCCCTGAACGGGTTGGCCGTCGCGAACCACAGGCCGATGCCCGTGGCGATGATGAATCCCGGGGCGGCCTGTCGATGACCTGCCAGGTCAAGGTTCGGGCACCACTTATGCTTGTTCCTCTGACCCGCCCCGCGAGCCCATTCATGAGCATCCCCACCGTCCACCACATCACCCACCCGCTGGTCCAGCACAAGCTGACGTTGATGCGCCAGAAGGACCGCAGCACGAACAACTTCCGCCGCCTGCTGCATGAGATCAGCATGCTGATGGCCTACGAGGTGACGCGCGACATGCCGACGCAGCTGATCGAGATCGAGACGCCGCTGGAAACCATGCAGGCCCCGGTCATCGACGGCAAGAAGACGGTGTTCGTCGTCATCATGCGCGCCGGCGCCGGCTTCCTGGACGGCATGCTCGAGGTCGTGCCCGGTGCCCGCGTGGGCCATGTCGGCCTCTACCGCGACCCGAAGAGCCTGGTCGCCGTGGAGTACTACTTCAAGATGCCGCACGACATGGCCGACCGGGACGCCATCGTGCTCGACCCGATGCTGGCCACGGGCAACTCGGCGGTGGCGGCGGTCGAACGACTGAAGGAAACGAAGCCGAAGTCGATCCGCTTCGTCTGCCTGCTGGCCGCACCCGAAGGGCTGCAGCGCTTCCACGACGCCCACCCCGACGTGCCGGTGTACACCGCCGCCATCGACCGGCAGCTCAACGAACACGGCTACATCGTGCCCGGGCTGGGCGACGCCGGCGACCGGCTGTTCGGCACCAAATAGCCGGCCGGCCTATTCGACGCGACGCACGCGCGGCGAGCGGTTGTCGCCGTCGAAGTCGAGGTAGAACGCGCCCAGGGCGCCCTGCCTGACGACCACGCGCGGGCTCTTCGGGCTGACGAACGCGCTGCTGTCGTCGGCGATGCGCCAGACCTGGCCATTGGCCAGGCGGATGCGCTCGCCCGCGCGCCAGCCCGAAAAACCTTCGGGCAGGGCCGAGACGATGCTCGTCGGTTCCGCATTGCCGGCCTTTGCCGGCAGGCCGAAACGTTCTTCGGCGGCCCGCGGTGTCGTGGGCAGCGCAGCGGCGGCCGCGGCAGGCGCCATGGCCGACGGCGTGGCCGGCGTTGGGGTGGCAGCGAGCTGCGCGACTTCGCGGTCGTAGCAGGCCAGGCGCGCGGTGGCCTCGGCAAGCTTCTGGCATGCCAGCAGCCCCGCCACGGGGCCGGTCTGGGCCTGGGCAAGAGGCGCTGCTGACAGCAGCAGGACGGCCGCCAGGCCAATGGCGCCACGAGAAGCGCCACGAGAAGCGCCACAGAAGGCGCCACAGAAGGCGCCACAGGCACGGGTTCGAAGGGTCGGTGGGTTCATCGGACGCAGCCTCGGGGAATGCGCCAGCCTATCACTCGCCTGGCCGGGGCCCGGCGCGCCGGCTCCTGCCAGCGTGAGCCGGGCGCTTCAGGACGTCAGGGCTTCTTGTCGGCAGTGGCGGCCGTGGTGGCGGCCGCGGTGGCGACATCCGGGCTGGGCGGAACGGGTTCGTTGTCCTTTTCGCTGCGACGGTCGAAGGTGAGTGTCCGGCCGAAGATCAGCTGCACCCAGGCGGGGTAGGTGTAGGCACTGCCGGTGTTGTGGTCGATGACCGCCCCGATGCCCCCGCCCAGGAGGATGTTGCCGAACATGCCTCCGTTGACCCGCGAGATCGCCTTGGCCAGGGCCTCCGGGTTGCCGGGATGCCTGCAGGTGATTTCCAGGTCGGCGTTGGACCGGCGCACGTTCGTCGTCTCACCGGACTTCGCCGCGGTGGTGGCCTTGTCGTTCTTCAGGGTGCAGTCGGCACCCGCGACCAGTTCGCCGGCCTGGGTCTTGGTTTCGATCTTGATCGGATGCGTCTTGTCGTTGACGACCGAGGCGCAGCCGGTCAGGAACAAGGCTGCAGCACAGCAGGTGACTCGTGAGTTCATGCTTCTCCCGTGATGGTGATTTTTGAATAACGGCCAATGAACATGGCAGCAAAATTCTGGCACGCAGCGCCCGCCCAGGTCCGCTCGAACTAATCCCCTGGATTGGTGGATTAAGAGGGGGATGGAGGGGGATGGATGGGGGAACAGGAGGCACCCCCCCGCGCCCTTCCGGCGATGAAACGCAGGGTTTCGAGGCCTGCCAGGACAATGCGGAGGGTCGATGTCCACGCCGAACCGTCATCCACGATCATCAAACTCACGTACAACCCCGCCGAGTTGCACCCTTACTGCCCCAGCCCATGCGCCTGTCCACCCTCACCGCCGCCACCCTCGCCGCCTGCTCCGGCAACGCCGCCCTCGCCAACCATGGCGGCCCCGTCACCGGGGCGCCGCAGACCGTCATCGTGCAGGGCCACTACGACAACGCCGTCGGCACGCAGGACGCGGCGTCGGCCGGCACCATCCGGCGTGAACTGCTGCAGAGCCGGCCGGCGCAACGCCCGGGCGAGGTGCTCGAGTTCGTGCCCGGGGTCATCGTCACCCAGCACAGCGGCGACGGCAAGGCCAACCAGTATTTCCTGCGCGGCTTCAACCTCGACCATGGCACCGACTTCGCCACGCGCATCGGCGGCATGCCGGTGAACATGCCCAGCCATGGCCATGGCCAGGGCTACAGCGACCTCAACTGGCTGCTGCCGGAACTGGTGGACCGCGTCGAATACCGCAAGGGCCCCTATTTCGCCGCGGTGGGCGACTTCGCAGCCGCCGGCTCGGCCGACATCCAGTATCTGGCGACGCTGGCCCGCCCCTTCGCGCAAGTGACGCTGGGCGAAAACGCCTACCGCCGCGGCGTGGCCGGTGGCAGCATGGCGCTGGCCGAAGGCATCACCCTGCTCGGTGCGGTGGAAGCCGCCGGAGCCGACGGCCCGTGGACGGTGCCGCAGAACCTGCGCAAGCTGAACGGCGTGTTCACGCTCAGCGGTGGCACGCGCGCCGAAGGCTGGCATCTCAGCGCCATGGGCTACAGCGCGCGCTGGACGGCCACCGACCAGGTGCCGCAGCGGCTGATCGACGCCGGCAGCCTGAATGGCCAGGCGTTCGGCCGGTTCGACTCGCTCGACCCGAGCACCGGCGGCGAAAGCCATCGCAGCAGCCTGTCGGGCGAATGGCACCGCGACGGCCCGGCCGGGCGCACGAACCTGTCGGCCTACGCCATCCACTACGACCTGGATCTGAACTCCAACTTCAGCTACGCGCTCGAGCGGCCCGACGACGGCGACCAGTTCAAGCAGACCGACAAGCGCGTGGTGCTGGGCGTGGACGCAGAGCACATCTTCAACCACGATCTGGGTGCCTTCCCGGCGCGCACCGTGGCCGGGTTGCAGCTCAGGCATGACCGCATCCGCGTCGGCCTGTTCGACAGCGTGGCGCGGCAGGTCACCGCCACCGTGCGCGAAGACCGCGTGCGCCAGACCCAGCTCGGCCTGTACGCCCAGACCTCGGTGGAATTCACACCCGAATTCCGCGCCGTGTTCGGGCTGCGTGCTGACCGGCTGCAGGCCAGCGTGAATGCCCTCACGCTGGCCGCCAACGGCGGCAGCGCCAGCGACAACCTGGTGTCGCCGAAGCTGACCCTGGTGTATGCGCTCTCCCCCAAGACCGAGGTCTTCCTGAACACCGGCCGCGGCTTCCACAGCAACGACGCGCGCGGCGCCACGGCCCGCTTCGACCCGAGGTCGGGCGAGGCCGTCGACCCGGTGCCGCCGCTGGTGGCGTTGACCGGTGCCGAGATCGGCCTGCGCACCGAAGCCATCCCCAAGCTGCAAAGCTCGATCTCGCTCTGGGGCCTGCGCTCGGCCTCGGAGCTGGTCTACATCGGCGACGCCGGCGCCACCGAAGCCAGCCTGGGCAGCCGCCGCCGCGGCGTCGAGTTCAGCAACCGCTGGCAGCCGGTCCCCTGGTTCCTGTTCGACGCCGACCTCGCCTTCAGCCACGCCCGGCTGAAGGACGGCAGCCGCGTGCCGAACAGCGTCGACCGCGTGGCCAGCATCGCCGGCACCCTGAAAGACCTGGGCGGCTGGACCGGCAGCCTGCAGTGGCGCCATCTGGGCAGCGGCGCGCTGACCGAAGACAACAGCGTGCGTTCCATCCCGTCGTCGACCTTCAACCTGCGCATCACGCGCGCCTTCGGCAGCCTGCTCGGCCAGCCGGCGGCGCTGACGCTGGACGTCTTCAACCTGTTCGACCGCGAGGTCAACGACATCCAGTACTTCTACGAGTCGCAGCTGCCGGGCGAGAACATGGCCGTGGCCGACCGCCACGTGCACCCGGCCGAACCGCGCAGCCTGCGCCTGACCCTGCAGATGAGCTTCTGACCATGGCCCGCCCGAACTTCCGCCTGGCCTTGCTGCCCGCCACCCTGGTGGCGCTGTCCGGCTTCGCTCAGGCACACGACAGCTGGTTTGCGCCCTTGTCCGGCACCGACCGCGGCGAAGCCGTGTTCGCCTTCGGCACGGGCAACCAGTTTCCGGTGCACGAAGTCACCATCCCGCTGCAGCAGCTGCGCACCACCGGCTGCCGCAGCGAAGGCCTGCGGCCCACGCCCATGCGCTGGGTGGCCGACCGGCCCACTGCCGTGGTGCTGCGCACCGGCCGGCCGGTGTCGGCCACCACACCGTTCACCTGCTGGGCCCAGCTGAAGCCCATCGAGATCGAGATTGACGACGCCACGGTCGAGATCTACCTGAAGGAAGTGAACGCCACACCCGCCGTGCGCGAACGCTGGGACGCGCTGCGTGCGCGCGGCGTGCGCTGGCAGGAGACCTACACCAAGCATGCGCGGGTGGAGGTGAACGCCGCCCAACCTTCGGCCCCGACCAACGGCGGCGCCGACAACGTGGCCATCGAGGGCCTGGGCATGGACATCCGCCTCGAAAGCCCGCAACCGCTGCGTGCCGGCGACACCCTGCGCGCGCAGCTGCTGCGCGATGGCCAGCCGCTGGCCGGCCTGCCGGTGGAACTGCGCAGCGACCTCAGCCCGATCGGCTTCTGGCGCACCACCGACGCCGAAGGCCGGCTGCAATTGCCGGTGCCCTTGGCCGCGCGCTGGCTGCTGCGCGCGGTGGACCTGCGGCCGGCGGCCGACCAGCCCGAGCGCTGGGACAGCCGCTTCGTGACGCTGGCCTTCGAGGTCCTGACGAAACGCTGAGCCCGGAGGCCCGCCCGGCCTCCGGACCCCGCACTCAATTCACCGGCAAGGGCGCCGCCGTTTCGCTGGTGGGGGGTGTCACGCCTTCCAGCGACAGGGGCGCGTCGCGCTCGGACTGCATCAGGCCGGCCAGGAACGCCACGAAGGCCTGGATCGATGCCGTGGCGCCTGGCGGTACCGTGCCGCTGGGCGTGACGGGCGGCACCGGCGTCACCGGCGGCGGCGTCTCGGGCGCTGCCTCGCCGTGGTCGTCAGACCCGAAGCAGG
Source organism: Burkholderiales bacterium (assembly GCA_031411875.1). Lineage (GTDB taxonomy): Bacteria > Pseudomonadota > Gammaproteobacteria > Burkholderiales > Burkholderiaceae_C > Rubrivivax. The sequence goes on from JANOBX010000043.1 coordinate 12,912, forward strand.
CGGCGAGCACGACCGTGGCCCCGATGAGCAATGCGGAAAGAGAGGTCTTCATGGTGTGCGTTCCAGCTCTCAGCGGCTGCCCGGCAGCGGCGTGTTCAGGTACGGGAAGCCCGACAGCAGCGGCACCACGGCCTGGTCGACGGCGTCGTGCAGGCTGAAGGCCGTGGCGCCCAGGGGCACGCGCGACGGGTTGCAGTCGGCACCAAAGCCCAGCGTGTTGCCGTTGCCGTTGGCCATGCACAGGCCGCCCATCACCGCCACCAGCGAGATGTCGACGACGTCGTCCTTCGGACGGCGGCCGTTCGGATAGCCGGCGTTGTCGTTGCCACCCGCGAGGATGTTGCCGACGATGCCCAGCCGGTTCTGCTGCGCGAAGGGCACGGGCGCGATCGAGGTGTTCAGCCGCAGCATCTCCGAGGCCACCACGTTGGCCGGCCGGTTCACGCCGGCAATGCCCGTCAGGAAGGTGGTGACGAGGTCGGTGCGCGGGAAGTTGCGCGGTGCGGTGTTGGGCAGGGCGAGTGCAATTTCCAGCAAAGCCGGCAGCGTGGGGTTGGTGACGTAGTCGGCGAACTGGCCATCGCCAGCCGGCACCGAGGCATTGAACTTGTCCTTGTCCTTCAGGCCGATGACGACCTCGTTGACCAGGGGCATGCCCAGGCGCGACACCTGCACCCAGGCGCCGCCCGGCTTCTCGCTGGCCTGGTGGCCTGAAGGCGGCGTGGGGTTGAGCAGGCGGGCCTGGCGCAGGCTGGCGCTGGTCCAGCCGCCGATGACGGGCTCGGTCCCCGCCACGAGGCAGCTGCGGTGCACTTCCACCGCCAGCGAGGTGACGTTCTTGTCGCCGATGGTGTTGGGCAGCGCGCCGATGTTGGCGGGGTTGGTGATCACGGCCACGGGCGCGTTGACCAGGTCGAAGATGGTGCCCAGGTTGACGGCGAAGCTTTCCTGGCGCTGGCCCACGAACACCTTGGCCGGGATGCTGCAGCCGGGGATGTTGACGGTGTGGATGTGCCGCGCGGCGTAGCCGGCGTAGTCGGGAATGGTCTTGGTGCCGATGTTGTCGACGGGCTTGTCGAAGGCGGTCGCGCCGGTCGAGGTGTTGGTCAAAGCGGCGGCCGTGCCGGTGCGGCGATCACCCCGCACCAGGGTCACGCTGAAGGTCTCGGCGAGGTTGAGGTTGGCGTCGCGCACGTTGGCCACCTGCCCGGCCTGCATCAGCGGAATCGCGACGTTCTTGCCACCCACCGGCAGGGTCACGCCGGCCCCGCCGGCGGCCAGGGTGTTGGTGAAGCGGAACTGGAAGGTCAGGTCTTCCTTCGCGTCGCCGTTGTTGTCGACGTGGATTTCGTACAGCGCGTTCGGGTCCATCGAGAAATAGTTCGGTCCGCCATAGGCGTCCTGCAGCGGCTGATAGTTCGCGATCAGGGTCACGTAGTCGCTGCGGCCGGTCTCGTAGCTGCGGAACATGTAGAAGTCGGTGCCGTCGACCTTCGGGCTGGTGGTGATGAAGGGAGCTTCACGGTGGCTGGAAGCGCCGGCGCCGGCGGCGCAGGCCAGCAATACAGCGGCGAGCAGCGGGGTGGTGGCAAAGCGGGTCTTGTTCATGGCATCTCCTGGAAGAACTGATAGCTGTCGATTGGGGGGTCGTCGGGTCAGGCGTGACTGGCGACTGCAGCACATACGGCGGCGGCAGCGGTCTGGATGCACGGCCCGCTCGTGCTGCATCCGAACCGGTCGCGGATGCGTAAGTGAGCCCATGGCCCGCACACCCCAAGGAGACCCGCCATGTCCAAACGCTTTCCACTCCTGGCCGCTGCCGCGGCCACCTGCCTCGCTCTGACGCTCACGGCGCCCGCCCAGGCCGAGCCGACGGCCTTGTTCGCGCCCTATGCCGGCACCGGCAACCTGGTGCTGTTCGACGCGGCCAGCGGCAGCGGCGGCTGGGTCGGCAGCATCCAGCAGTTCGCCGATCCCGAGGCGGCCGCCCCGCTGTCGCTGGTGAGCGTGGTGCTGTTCAGCGTCGACGCGATGTCGGGCCTGCTCAGCGGCAGCTTCGAGTTCACCGACGCGGCCGACCTCGGCGCGAGCCTGTCGGGCACGCTGGTGGGCAGCACGCTGGCGCCCGATGTGTTCGCCAGCGGCGGCCAGTTCAGCATCGACTACACCATCAGCGGTGGCACGGGCGCCTACGCTGGCGCCAGCGGCTACGGGCTGGCCTTCCTGAACTACGACCCGGCCGGCGGGTTCGACAACTACAGCGAGGACGGCCTGCTGGTCTTCGGCGTGGTGCCGGAACCGGGCAGCCTCGTGCTGGTGCTCGCGGGCGGGCTCAGCCTGCTGCTGGTGCAGCGGCGGGCAGGCCGTAGGGGTCGTCGAAGCCCAGCCCGCGCATGATGCGGGTCTCCAGGTTTTCCATGGCCTGGGCCTCGGCTTCACCGGTCTCGTGGTCGTAGCCCTGCGCGTGCAGGGTGCCGTGCACCAGCAAGTGGGCGTAGTGCGCGTGCAGCGGCAGGCCCAGGGCCTGGGCTTCGCTTTCCACCACGGGCGCACACAGCACCAAGTCGGCCTGCACCACGGGGGCCTGGGCGTAGTCGAAGGTGAGCACGTTGGTGGCGTAGTCTCGGCCGCGGTAGCTGCGGTTCAGAGCCCGGCCTTCATCGGCGTCGACGATGCGCACCGTGATCTCGCCAGGCGCTTGCAGCGCGGCACGCACCCAGCGCTGCACTCGGTGGCGTGGCAACTGGGCACGGTGGCGCGGGTCGGCGAACTGCAGCGACAGCTGCAGCGAAGCTGCCGTCAACGCCCGACCTCCGGGCCCGGCCGCGCGCGGTCGTAGGCGTCGACGATGCGCGCCACCAGCGGATGCCGCACCACGTCCTGGGCACCGAAATGCGTGAAGGCGATGCCGTCGACCCGCCGCAGGATGACCTGCGCGTCCACCAGGCCGCTGGGGTGGCCGGCCGGCAGGTCGACCTGGCTGGTGTCGCCGGTGACCACGCACTTGCTGCCGAAGCCGATGCGCGTCATGAACATCTTCATCTGCTCGCGCGTGGTGTTCTGCGCTTCGTCCAGGATGACGAAGGCGTGATTCAGCGTACGCCCGCGCATGAAGGCCAGCGGGGCGATCTCGATGAGCTGCTTCTCGAAGGCCTTCGTCACGCGGTCGAAGCCCATCAGGTCGTACAGCGCGTCGTACAGCGGGCGCAGGTAGGGGTCGACCTTCTGCGCCAGGTCGCCGGGCAGGAAGCCCAGGCGTTCGCCGGCTTCCACCGCCGGCCGGGTGAGCACGATGCGCTGCACGCCCTGGCGTTCCAGCGCGTCGACCGCGCAGGCCACGGCGAGGAAGGTCTTGCCGGTGCCGGCCGGGCCGATGCCGAAGGTGATGTCGTGGCGCAGGATCTGGCGCAGGTACTGCGTCTGGTTCGCGGTGCGGCCGCTCAGGTCGGCATGGCGGGTGTGCAGCACCACGGGGGCGTCGTCGTCGGCCGCGGCCGCGGCCGGGCCACCGGCAGCGGCCGGCGCCGCAACAAGGCCAGGCAGGGCCTGCTTCAACGCCAGCTGCAGGCTGCGCTCGCCGATGGGCGCGCGCGCACGTTCGTACAGCTCGTCGAGCAGCAAGGCGGTGCGCTCCACGGCGTCTCGGGCGCCTTCGATACGGAAGCTGGCGTCGCGCCTGGCCAGCGTCACGTGCAAGGCCGATTCGATGCTGCGCAGGTGCGCGTCGAGCGGGCCGCACAGATGGGCCAGACGGCGGTTGTCGGCAGGTTCGAGTTCGTGGCGTCGGATCACGGGGGCCTTGGGCATTTGCGCACAGGGCGTGCATTCTGGCAGCAGGGGCCGCCGGCAGCGGACCACGGCGCGCGGCAGAATCAGAGGCTGAATGCCGACGACCCTGAAACTGCTGTCACTGCTGCTGCGGCAGTTCACGCGGGCCTGCTGGCCACTGGCCTGGTGCCTGGCCGCCTGGCTGCCGGCGCCGGTCCAAGCGCAGACCCTGACCATCACTGCCGCGCTTGCCGCTGCAGGCGAAGGCGCCTTGTTCCCCATCGGCGAACCCGCCCAGCCCGTCGTCCTGCCGCACGAATGGGCGGCCACCCGTCCCGGCCTGGCTGGCGCACTGTGGTACCGCGTGACCTTTACTCCCCCGGGCAACCTGGCGGGTGGCGAACTGCTGGCGCTGTACATCGACCATGTCTGCAGCAACTACCGCGTGCTGCTGAACGGCCAGGAAATCGCCAGCGGCGGGCGCATGACGCCACCGCTCACGCACAACTGCAACCACCCGCAGCTCATCACCCTGCCCGGCGCGCTGCTGCGTGCGGAAGTCAGCACGCTGGACATCCAGGTGGCCGGGCATCGGCTGGCGGAGGTGGGCTCGCGCCAGCGCGCCGGCGGCTTGTCGGACCTGGTGATCGGCCCGCAGAGCGAACTGGCGGCCCGCCATGCCCGGCGCACCGCGCTGCAGGTGACGGCGCCGCAGGCCGTGGGCGCGACGCTGCTGCTGATGGGCGGCTTCATGTTCGTGCTGGGCTTCATGAACCGCCAGGAAAGCCACCTGGCCTACTTCGGCGCGCTGTCGGTGGGCTGGGCGCTGCTCGACCTGCGGCTGTGGCTGCGCACCCTGCCGCTGTCGCATTCGACGGCCGAGTTCCTGCTTATCACGATGCTGGGATTCATCACCTGGGTGGCGGTGCAGTTCCTGCTGCGCTACGGCGGCGTGCGCCTGGCCACGGTGGACCGGGCGCTGCCGGTGCAGGCGGCCCTGGTGCCGCTGAGCCTGTTGCTGGCCGGGCCCGAGCATCTGCGCAAGGTGGCCACCGTCTGGTATGCGGTGCTGCTGGCCGAGGTGGTGGTGGCTTCGGCCTGGTATCTGTGGCGGGAAAGGCGGCGCCCGTCCTTCTGGCTGATGGGCCCGCTGCTGGGGGCCATGGCCGTGGCCGGCATCATCGAACTGGTGGCCCAGCGCACCGGCCAGCGGCCGCTGGCGGCGCATGTGGCGGCGCTGATCGCGCCGGTGCTGTTCGTCATCGTCGGCCTGCGCCTGGTGCAGCAGCAGGGGCGCGCCCGTCAGACCATCGAGCAGGACAAGGTGCTGCTGGAGCAGCGCGTGGCCGAGGCCGCGGCAGAAATCGAGAACAACTATCGCCAGCTGAGCGAGCTGCGCGTGGAGCAGGTGACGGAACGCGAGCGCAAGCGCATTGCCGCCGACCTGCACGACGACCTCGGGGCCAAGCTGCTGACCATCGTGCACACCAGCGAGAGTGAACGCATCAGCACGCTGGCGCGCGAGGCGCTGGAGGAGATGCGGCTGTCGGTGCGCGGCCTCACCGGCAAGGCGGTGCGGCTGGGCGACGCCCTGGGCGACTGGCGCGCCGAGGTCGTGTCGCGGCTGAACCAGGCCGGCATCGAAGGCGAGTGGGACGCCCCCGAAGAGCTGCCGCAACGCCTGTCGGCGCGCGCCTATGTGCAGACCACGCGCATCCTGCGCGAGGCCACCAGCAACATCATCAAGCACAGCAATGCCACGCTGTGCACCATGACCTGCAGCATCACCGACGGCGACCTGCAGTTCGTGGTGCAGGACAACGGCGACGGCATCGCCGCGGAAACCGAAGGCCGCCTGGACCGCGGCCATGGCCTGGCGAGCATGAAGAACCGGGCCAAGCAGCTGCAGGGGCAGTGCCTGGTCGAGTCGAGCCCGGGCTACGGAACCGTGATACGCCTCACGGTTCCGCTGGACCGCGCCACCGAAGCCTCGTGATTCCCGCGACCACGCCGATAACATGCCCAACGATCGAATGGGAAAACCTGGATGAAGACGATTCTGCTGCTCGAAGACCTGCCCGAGATCCGGGTCTGGTTGCGCAAGCTGGTGCTGCAGGTGTTCCCTGGCGCCCACCTGTCCGAGAGCGCACGGGTCAGCGACGCGCTCGAACTGGTCTCGGCCGTGAAGTTCGACCTGGCGCTGATCGACCTGGGCCTGCCCGACGGCAGCGGTGTCGACGTGGTGAGCAAGCTGCGCGAAGTGCAGCCCGACGCCCAGAGCGTGGTGGTCAGCATCCACGACGACGACGAGCACCTGTTCCCGGCGCTGCAGGCCGGTGCCTTCGGCTACATCCTGAAGGAACAGGCGCGTGAGCTCATCACCGAGCAATTGCAGCGCATCAGCCAGGGCGAACCCCCGCTCAGCCCGAGCATCGCGCGCCGCGTGATGGCCTACTTCAGTGCCAAGGCCAAGCCGCAGCCCAACAGCGGCCACGCCATGCCCAACGTCAACCTCACCGACCGAGAAAGCGAAGTGCTCTTGCGCGTGGCCAAGGGCTACACCCTGCCCGAGATCGGCGTGCAGCTGGGGCTGAGCCGCCACACCATTGCCGACTACGTGAAGCAGATCTATCGCAAGCTCAACGTGAGCTCGCGGGCAGAAGCGGCGCTGGAAGCGCAACGTCTGGGGCTGTTCCGCTGACGCAGCGGGCCGGCGATACCCAGGGCTGGTTGCGTGAAGCCGACCCCGGGTTGATCTCGGCTCGAGGTCGCAGCCGGTTGAGGTGGTTGGCGTCGGTTCAACGCTCGCTGAATGCCTCCTGCGACCTGAGCATCGGCCGCAACAAGAAGCCCAGCACCGACCGCTGGCCGGTTCGGATCTCCACCTGCCCCGTCATCCCCGGCAACACCGCCAGTTCCTTGCCCCCACCCTTCAGCGTCGTGCCGTCGGCGTGCACCATGGCGCGGTAGTAGGTGCCGCCGGGCGTGGCGGCTCGGTCGGGGTCGCCCAGGGCGTCGGGGCTGATCGAGGTGACCGTGCCCTTCAGGCCGCCATAGACCGTGTATTCGTAAGCCGAGATCTTGATCTCGACCTTCTGCCCCACGCGCACGAAGCCGATGTCGGCCGGCTTCACGCGCGCTTCGACCAGCACGCGCGGGCCCAGCGGCAGGATCTCCATCACCGGCGCGCCAGGGGCGACGACGCCGCCCACGGTGTTGCTCTTGATCTGCTTGACGACGCCGCGCACCGGCGAGGTGAGCGTGGTGCGCTTGAGCATGTCGTCGCGCACCACCAGCTGTTCCTCCAGCAGTGCGAGCTCGGTGCGCACCTTCACCAGTTCGCCCGACGCCTCCTGGCGGAAGCGATTCACGCGTTCCTGGGCCTGCAGGTTCAGGTCGTTGACCTGACGGCGCAGCCGCATCACTTCGACCTCGCTCATCAGGCCCTTGGCCGACATGGTCTCGGCCACGCCCAGCTCGCGCTGCAGCAGCGCCACGCTGCGTCGGGTGCTGGCCACGGCCTCGTCGACGCCACGCTGGCGCGCCTCGAAGCTCTCGGTTTCGCCCTGGACGATGGCGCGCACCGCCGCCACCTCGGGCGGAAACAGCAGCGCCCGACCGCTGGCTTCGGCCTGCAGCCGCGCCACCGCGGCCTTCAAGGCCAGCCGCTTGGCCTGGCCTTCGGCCTGCTGCGCCTCGAAGCGGGTGGGGTCCAGCACGGCCAGCGGCTGGCCCGGCGCCACCTGCTGGCCTTCGCGCACCATCACCTCGCGCAGGATGCCGCCTTCGAGACTGGCGATGACCTGTTCGCGCCCGTCGGGCACCACCCGCCCGACCGCACGCGTGACGATGTCGACCTGCGACGTGGCGGCCCAGCCCACGGCGATGGCCACCACCACCAGCATCAGGTAGACGGCGTACATCGCCGCCGGCGCCGGCTCGACCACCTGCGCGCCGCCGACCGCGCTGACGTAGGCCACGTCGCTGCTGCGCAGCTCGGGCCGGCGCTGGCGCTTGAACAGGCTCACAGCGCCGCCTGCCTTTCCTGCGGCTGTGCGGCAGGATGCTGCACGACGTTGCCGGCCTGCGCCGGGCCGGGCGGGCGGGCACCCGACAAGGCCGCCAGCACCTGGGCCTTCGGCCCGTCCATCACCAGCTTGCCGGCGTCGACGACGACAATGCGGTCGACGAGTTCCAGCACCGCCGGGCGGTGCGTCACCATGATCAAGGTGCAGTTGCCGCAGGCTGCCTTCAGCTGGCGCAGGAAGGCGACCTCGCTCTGCGCGTCCATCGAGCTGGTGGGCTCGTCCATCAGCAGCACCTGGGGCTTGGTCACCAGGCAGCGCGCCAGGGCCACGAGCTGGCGCTGGCCACCCGACAGCAGGGTGCCGGCCTCGCCCACCGGCAGCTCCCAGCCCTGCGGGTGGCTGGCCACCAGGCGGTCCAGGCCGGTCAGGCGGGCCACTTCGGCCAGGCGGCCGGCGTCGGCGCCGGGGCGGTCGAGCAGCACGTTGTCGCGCAGGCTGCCGCTGAACAGGCGCGGGTCCTGGCTGACGAAGCCGACGCGGGCACGGTAGTCGGCAGGGTCGATCTGGCGCAGGTCCATGCCGTCGGCCTCGACCATGCCTTCGCTGGGCAGGTACAGCCCCGCCAGCAGGCGCAGGATGGTGCTCTTGCCCGACCCGATGCGACCCAGCAGCGCCACGCGCTCACCGGGCGCGAAACGCAGCGTCACGCCCTTCAGCACGCGCGGGCCGCCACCGGTGGTGGGCACCTGTGCGCCGCTGCCGGCGATGGGCTGGCTCGGGTAGGAAAACGAGGCGTCGACGAGCCCGAGCGCGCCCGTCAGCTCGCGCTTGGGCACGTAGCTGCGGCCGGGCTCGCGCTCGACCGGCTGGCGCATGACGTGGTCGAGCGCGCGCATCGCGGCCCGGGCGCCCTGGTAGCGCGTGGCCAGCTGCACCACGCTGGACAGCGGCGCCACGGCGCGGGTGGCGAACATCACCGCACCGATCAGCGCCCCGCCCGTGAGCGTGTTGTCGGCGATGAGGAAGACCCCGATCACCAGCATCACCATCGTGATGAGCTGCTGCGAGACCGCCGAGATGTTCGTCGTCCAGGCCGTGATGCGGCGCGAACGCAGCATGGCCGCCGACGAGGTGGCGGTGGATTCCTCGTAGCGGCGGATGAAGCGCCCCTGGGCGCCGGCCGCCTTGATGTCTTCGAGCCCGTCGACGGATTCGATGAGCACGCCCTGCAGGTCGGCCTGCTCGGCCTGATGGGTGTTCATGGCCCGGCGCAGGCTGCCCTGGATGAGCACCGACATGCCCAGGAGCAGCGGAATCGCCAGCACCAGCACCCAGCCGAGCGGGCCGCCGATGACGAAGGTCATGGCCACGAAGAGCACGATGAAGGGCAGGTCCGACAAGGCCGCCAGCGTCGCCGAGGCGAAGAACTCGCGCACCTGTTCGACCTGGGCCACGTGGTGGGCATAGGCACCGCTGGACGCCGGTCGGCTTTCCATGCGGATGCCCAGGGTCTGGCGGAACAAGGTGGCACCGATGATCAGGTCGGCCTTGCGGCTGGCCATGTCGATCAGATAGGAACGCAGCTGGCGCGAGATCAGGTCGAACACCAGCGCCAGCGCGCTGGCCGTGGCCAGGGCCGCCAGGGTGATGAAGGCCTGGTGCGGAATGACCTTGTCGAAGATGACCGAGGTGGCCAAGCCCGTCACCAGCATCAGCACATTCGACAACAGGGCGGCCAGCAGCGCGCCGCGGTAGTACGGGATGAAGCGGCGCAGCGTGCCCCAGAGCCAGTGGCTGCCGGGGTCGCGCAGCGCCGCCGCGTCCTGGCCCGGCGCAGCGGCAGGCGCGGCCAGGGGCGTGGCCACCAGGGCGAAGCCGGTGTATTCCTGCTGCAGCTCGTCTTCGGTGGCGGTGCAGGCATGGTGCTCGCGGCCGGGCATGACGATGTCGTAGCTGCGCGCGTCGTTCGCATGCCGGGCGACGACGATGCAGGCGTCGCCTTCCTTCAGCAGCAGCACCGCGGGCAGCAGCAGGTGGTGCATGGCGGCCAGCGGGCGCTGCATCAGGCCGGCGCTGTAGCCGGCCTCGCGCAGGGCCTGCAGCGCCTGGTCGGGGCCCAGCCGGCCGGCACGCGGCTGGCCTGCCAGCAGCGACTCGGGCGTGCGCTCGCGGCCGTGGTGGCGCGTCAGCCAGCTGATGGCGTGGGCCAGCGCGTCGTTGTCGCTGTCCAGGCCGGCCTCGGCGGGCGGAGGCTGGGCGCTGCCTTGCGGGGGTGGCACTTCGCTCATCGGGTGGGTTCAGCGCGGCGCTGCCTTCAGCCCTGCACCGCGGCGCCGGCGCGCTCGTTCAGCACCAGCCGCTCGAAAGCCGATTCGATGTCGCGCACGATCTGCGGCACGTCGAACAGCGGACTCGTGCGCGCGTGTTCGGCCAGGTAGCGCTTCAGCGAGGCCACGCGCGCCGGCGTGCGGCCCAGCGTCACGGCCAGGCGTTCGTAGTCGGCCAGGCTGTCGGTGACGAGGTCGGGCAGGCCCACGGCGTGGAGCAGGCTGCCCGCCATGCGGCTGATGTAGGTGCGGCCGACGCGGGTGAGGATGGGCGTGCCCATCCACAAGGCGTCGCTGGCGGTGGTGCCGGCGTTGTAGGGGAAGGTGTCCAGCACCAGGTCGGCCAGCTGGAAGCGCGCCAGGTATTCGGCCGGCGAGACGCGGGGGGCAAACACTAGGCGGCCGCGCGCCACGCCGGCGGCGTCGGCGGCGTTCAGCATGTTGTGGCGTGCGGTGTCGTTGTCGGCCAAGAGCCACAGCACGCTGCCGGGCACGGCCTGCAGCACGCGCAGCCAGGCCGCAAACATCTCGGCGGTGAACTTGTGGTTGTTGTTGAAGCTGCAGTAGACGAAGGCGTCGTCGGGCAGGCCGTAGGTGCTGCGCAGCGGCAGCGGCGCCACCTGGCGCTGGCGGTCGCTGACCTGGAAGCAGTTGGGCAGGTAGACGGGTTGTTCGGTGCAGTACGGCAGCAGTTCGGGCGGCATCACGAAGCGGTCGGCCAGCATCCAGTCGACGCCAGGCAAGGCGCTGGTGCCGGGCAGGCCGAGGTAGCTCACCTGCACCGGTGCCGCGCGCCAGCCCAGGATGCCCGGCCGGGCACCGCTGGTCAGGCCCTGCAGGTCCACCAGCACGTCGATGCCGGCCTGGGCGATGAGCTTGGCGGCGGTGTGGTCGTCGACACCGGCCAGGCGCACGTGGTGGTCCAGGCTCTTGAGAATGCGCTGGCGCTGCGGCTGCTGCGATTCCGGGGTCCAGTCGAAGGCCCAGACCTCGAAGCGGCTGCGGTCGTGCAGCTCGAACAGCTCGGCCGTGAGCAGGCCGACCGCGTGGGTGTGCAGGTCGCCGCTGAGATAGCCCACGCGGATGCGGGCGGCCTGTGACCGGTCGCGCGCCGGCCCCTGGCCGTGCAGCGGCAGCACTCCGGTGGGCTTGGCCACGCGTTCGTGCACGAAGCGCTGGGCCGTCAACAGCTGCAGGGCGGGGTCGTCGCTCAGGCCCATCATCGCCAGCAGCGAGGTGCCCAGCAGGAACTGGTTGGGCGTGACCTCGCCCACGGGCAGGTCGTGCGGCCAGGCGCACTGCTTCTGGCGGATGTGCACGTAGTGCTGGATGACGTCGAACTGGCCGGCGCGCAGCGCCAGGCTGCGGCGCATCAAGGCTTCGGACTCCGGCAGGCGCTTGGCGCCTTCCAGCATGCGCGCGCTGTTGTTCAGCGCGTGCAGGCGGTGGTCGAGGGCCGGCGCGGGAACGGCATCGAACACCTGGCGCCAGGTGGCCAGCGCTGCGTCGACCTCGCCACGCCGTTCGTGCACGTGGCCCAGGTTCAGGAGGGCCGGGGCGAAACCCGGGGCGAAGTCCAGCGCGCGTCGGTAGGCGGCTTCGGACTCGTCTTCCCGACCCAGCGTCGACAGCACCGTGCCCCAGTTGAAGCAGGCCACGTGACGCAGGGGCGAACCGCTCGTTTCGACCCACTCGGCGTACAGCTCCGCCGCCTGGGCGGGCTGACCCGCGGCCTGCAGGGCAGCGGCCCGCGCCATCAGTTCAGGCAGGGTGAGCGTGGCCACGTCGGCCCCAGTGGGTGCCGCCGGCGCCGGCTGTTCGGTGGTGGTGTGCATGGGGCCGCGGTGCGGGATGACAGTTGTCTCGCATGCTAGGCAGCCCTCGCGGGCGGCAGCAGGCGAACAGCACCCCGAAAGGGGGCCTGTTCCCGCGCCAGCCCCCATGGGGAGGATGGGTCGGCGGTCGACGGCTGGCTAGCGTCCGCCGACTAACGCCCCAGTTGAACCTGTTTCGACCACCCTGCCGCGGGCAACGGCCTGCGGCACTTGCCCTGGAGATCCCATGTTCTTGCGCAGCCCTCTCATCCTGGCCACTTTGCTTGCCGCCGCCCTGCTGGCGGGTTGCGCCGCACCGCCGCAGCCGCCGGTGGATATCGGGGCCGAATACTTCACGCCGGGCAAGGCCAAGACCAGCCGTGTCGGCGTCGTCATGGCCGACCTGCCCAAGCCGGATACCGCTTTCCCTGGTGCCGACTGCCTGCTCTGCATCGCATTGGCCAACGGCGTGCACAGCAAGCTGTCGGCCGAGGTGCAAACCTTCAGCACCGCCGAGCTCAAGCCGCTACCCGCCGACCTGGTGGCCGCGCTCAAGGCCCGTGGGCAGGACGCCGTGCTCATCGACGACGGCCCGCTCGACATCGTCGCCCTGCCCAACCTGCCGTCTTCCAGCGACGGCACGAACAAGGCGCGCAAGGACTTCTCGTCGTTCAAGACCAAGCACGGCGTCGACCGCCTGCTGGTGGTGCACATCAGCTCACTGGGCGTCTGGCGCTCCTATTCGGCCTACATTCCCACCGCGTTGCCGAAGGCGGTGCTCAACGGCACCGTGTCGCTGGTCGACCTGAACACGAACACGCTGGACTGGTACCTGCCGCTGGCGCTGTCGCGCGAAGCCGACGGCGCCTGGGACGAACCGCCTAAGTACCCAGGCCTGAGCAACGCCTACTACCAGGTGCTGGAAAGCGCCATCGACATGATCAAGAAGCCGCTGGCCAAATGAAGCGCTGCCATGCGAAGAGCGCGGCGGCCCTCGCCGAGGTCCTGGCCTGGGCCCTGGTCGCCAGCGGCGCTGCAGCCGCCGCACCCAACGTCGACGCACCCACCGCGGCAGTGCCTGCAGCCCCGGTTTGGTGGCGAGCACCGGCGGCCAGCACCGTACCCTGGCGCGGCATGCTGGAGACCGATGGCGGAAGCGTGGGCAGCGGCACGCAGATCGGTCCCTACCCCGTGGCCGGCGCCGCCGGCCTGCTCGTGGCGGTGCTGACGCATGCCGCCATCTCGCAGACGGCACAGGCCAGCGAGCGCCAGCGCGCGCAGGAAGCCGCAGACCGCGTGCTGGCGCCCCACCAGGCGGCGTTGCAGGCCTGGCCGGCCGAACGCTTGTGGGCCAGCGCTGCACCGCTGGTGGCCGGCCTGAGGCTGTGGACGGACACCGGCACGCCCGCGGCCGGGGCGAGCATCGAGACCCTGCCCGTCTACACGCTCAGCCAGGACGGCAGCGCCTTGCAGCTCGACGTGGCCGTGACCTGGACGCCTGGCGGCACCACCGCGGCCCGACGGCTGTCGTTGCGTGTGGTGTCGGCCCCGCAGATCCACGAGGACGCTGCCGCGTACTGGCAGGCCAATGAATCGACACCGCTGAAAGCCACCGCCGCCGCCCTGCTGGCCCATGCGGTGCAATTGGCTCTGCAGCACGCGGAAACACCTGTTTCGACGGAAACCATGCGCACGCACCGCTACCTGCACGGCAAGGCCGAACGCGCCGAGCGTGCTGAACGACTGGGCGGTGACTGCGCACGAGTGGTGCTGCGCAACCTGCGCGGCTGGCTGGTGTCCGTGCCGGTGCGCCAGGCCGAAGGCAGCACCTGCGAAGCCACCGCCAGCTTGACGATGCCAAGCGACCTGCGCTGATCGCCTACCGGTTCATCCAGCCCATCGACGAAGGCAGCCAGGTGGCGATGGCGGGAAACAGGAACACGATCACCACCGCACCCAGCTGCAGGTAGATGAAGGGCCAGACACCGCGGTAGATCTCGCGCGTCTGCACTTCCGGCGGTGCCACGCCACGGAAGAAGAACAGGCTCCAGCCCACCGGCGGCGTGAGGAAGCTGGTCTGCATGTTGATGCAGATCAGCGCCGCCAGCCAGACCATGTCCACGCCCTGCGACACGAAGTAGGGCAGGAACAACGGCAGCACGATGTAGCTGATCTCGGCCCATTCCAAAAGCACCCCGGCCAGGAACAGCACCGCCATGAAGAACAGGATGTCGGTGGTGGTGCCGCCGGGGATGAGGTCGAACAGACCCTGGATCAGCCGCTCGCCACCGAGCCCGCGGAAGGCCAGGCTGAAGGCCTGCGCGGTCATGATGACGAAGAAGATCATCACGCTCGTGGTCAGCGTGTCGCGGCAGGTGTCGCTCAGCACCTTCATGCTGAGCTTGCCGCTCAAGCCCACGATGAGCAGTGCGCCCAGCGCGCCAATGGCCGCCGCTTCGGTGGGCGCGGCCACCCCGCCCATGATCGAGCCCAGCACCGCGCACACCAGCAGCAGCGCCGGTGCCACGCCCTTCACCAGCCGGACCAGGAGCTGCCCGCGCGACAAGGCGTCGCGCTCGGAAGCCGGAATGGGCGGCGCCTTTTCGGGGTGGCGCCAGGCGTAAACGAGGATGTAGACGATGTACATGCCGCCCAGCATCAGGCCGGGCATCAGCGCGGCCGCGAACAGCGTACCCACCGATTCGTTCATGATCTCGGCCAGCAGCAGCAGCACCAGGCTGGGCGGGATGATCTGGCCCAGCGTGCCGCTGGCGCAGATGGTGCCCGCGGCCAGGCCGTGGTCGTACTTGTACTTCAGCAGCGTGGGCAGGGCGATCACGCCCAGCAGCACGATGGTGGCCCCGACAATGCCGGTGGTGGCCCCCATGATGACGCCGAAGATGACGATGCCCACGCCCATGCCGCCGGGCACGCGGCCGGCGATGTGGCCGATGACCTCCAGCATGTCCTGGCCCAGGCGCGACTTCTCCAGCATCACGCCCATGAACACGAACATCGGCAGGGCCAGCAGCGACTGGTCGGTGGCCACGCCGTAGATGCGCGCGGGCAGCAGGTTGAACAGGCTGTCGCCGAAGCCGATGAAGCCGAAGACGATGCCGGTGACCGCTGCCGCGTAGGCCACCGGCACGCCGATGAGCAGCACCACGACGAAGGCCACCAGCATGGCCAGGGCCAGGTATTCAGTGCCCATGGTCTTCCTTCGCCGCGACGGGCGCCGCTGCGCCGGCCAGGCGTGCACCGGTGCGCACCACGGTGGTCACGGCCACGACGGCCAGCAGGGCATAGCCCGACACCACCAGCGACTTGATGGCCCAGCGCCAGGGCATGCCGCCTGGGTCAGGCGAGATTTCGGACATCGAGAAGGAATGCGCCGTGAACTTCCAGCCCAGCCAGCACACGAACAACGAAAAGGGAAGCATCACCAGCAAGGCCGTCAGGAACTCGATCCACAGCTTGGTGCGTTCGCTGTAGTGTTGATAGAACAGGTCCACGCGCACCTGCGAACCGCTGAGCTGCATGCTGGAGATGCCCCACAGTGCCACCACGGCCAGCAGGTGCCATTCCAGTTCCTGCAGCCACACCGTGCTGGCGTTGAAGAAGTAGCGGCCCAGGGTGTTGCCGCTGATCAGCAACACCATCGCCAGGGTCAGCCATGAGGTCCACCGGCCGATGCGGTGGATCACCGCATCGGCAGCATCTGCCAGACGCAACATCCCGGCTCAACCGCGCGAACGCGACAGGAAGGTTTCCTCGCTGATCTCGGACCAGCGGTCGTGCTTCTTCTTGAAGGTGAAGAAGGAGTCGTGCACCTTCTTCGTCATCGCGTCCTTCGCGGCGGCTTCGTTCAGCACGTCGGCCGTGGTCTTGCGCAGCGCCGTCACCACGTCCTCGGGCAGGGTACGCACCACCACCTTGTCGCGGTTGACCAGCTGGTCCAGCGCGTCGGCATTGCGCGCTTCCAGCAGGAACAGGCCCTCCTGGTTGGTGGCGTCGGCCGCGGCGCGCACCACTTCCTTCAGGTCGGCCGGCAAGGCGTCCCAGATCTTGCGCTGCATCACGATTTCCGACACCGTGCTGGGCTCGTGCCAGCCGCTGCCGTAGTAGTTCTTGGCGGCGTTCTGCAGGCCCAGGCGGGCGTCGAGGAAGGGGCCGACGAATTCGGCCGCGTCGATGACGCCACGCTCCAGCGCCGGGAAAATCTCACCGCCGGGCAGCTGCCGCACTTCCACGCCCTGCGCCGCATAGATGCGGCCGGCCAGGCCGGGGATGCGCATCTTCAGGCCCTTCAGGTCGGCCAGGCTCTTGATCTCCTTCTTGAACCAGCCCGTCATCTGCACGCCCGAGCAACCGGCTGCAAAAGGCATGACGTTCAGCGGCTTGTAGACCTCTTCCCAGAGCTGGTTGCCGCCGCCGAACTGCAGCCAGGCGTAGTGGCCTAGGAAGCTCATGCCGAATGGCACGGTGGCGAAGTACTGGGCGGCGAAGGTCTTGCCCGACCAGAAGTAAGACACGCCGTGGTTGAGTTCGACCGTGCCGCTGGACACCGCGTCAAAACCTTCGAAGGCCGGCAGCAGTTCTCCGGCTGCGAAGACCTGGATCTTGATACGCCCGCCGGACATCTTGTCGCAGCGCTCGGCGAAGGCCTGGGCGCTGCCCGGCCCCACCTGGTAGAACGGCAGGCCCGCGGGCCAGGTGGTGGTCATGCGCCAGCGGTAGGTCTGCTGGGCCTGGGCCAGGGCGGGTGCCGCCAGTGCGCCGGCCAGGCCGGCTTTCAGGGCGGTGCGGCGTTGGCCGGCGAAGCGTGAAGTGCTCATGTCGTCTCCAGGAACTGTGGGTGAAGGCGGGTGGGTTCGGTGGGAATGCGGTCAAAGCCCGAGTTCGCTCAGGCCGGGGTGGTCGTCGGGCCGGCGGCCCAGCGGCCAGTGAAAGCGCCGCTCGGTCTTGGCGATGGGCTGGTCGTTGATGCTGGCGTGGCGCTGTTCCATCAGGCCCTGGGCGTTGAACTGCCAGTTCTCGTTGCCGTGGCTGCGGAACCAGTGGCCGGCCTCGTCGTGCCACTCGTAGACGAAGCGCACGGCGATGCGCGAGCCCGCGCAGGCCCACAGTTCCTTGATCAGCCGGTAGTCGAGTTCACGCGCCCATTTGCGCACCAGGAAAGCGTGCACCTGCTCGCGTCCGACCGGAAACTCGGCCCGGTTGCGCCAGCGCGTGTCGGCCGTGTAGACCTGCACCACGCGGTCGGGGTCGCGCGAATTCCAGGCGTCTTCGGCCATCCGCACCTTCTGGCGCGCCGCGTCCTCGGTGAAGGGCGGCAGCGGTGGCTTGCTGTCCAAGTGCGTTCCAGGCGTCAGTAGGTCTTGTAGGGCAGGAACTTGCCGCTCATGGTGATGGCCACGCGGTCGCCCGCGGCATTCGGCTCGCGCTGCAAGTCCATCCTGAAGTCGATGGCCGACATGATCCCGTCGCCGAACTCTTCGTGGATCAGTTCCTTGAAGGTCGTGCCGTAGACGCTGACCAGTTCATAGAACCGGTAAATCAGCGGGTCGGTGGGCACGCTGGTGGGCAGGCTGCCCTTGTAGGGCACGACCATCAGCCACTTCTTTTCCTCGCTGGTCAGGCCGAAGATTTCGCCGACCACGCTGGCCTGCTGCTCGGTCAGGGTCATCTGGCCCATGCAGGCGGCGGTGACCCATTCCTTGCTCAGGCCCACCTGCTGGGCCACGTCGGACCACTTGATGCCCTTGCTGACCTTGGCGGTGATGATCTTTTCGGTGACGTCGATGCGGCTCATGCAATTCTCCTCAGGGGAATGGGTTCGACCACGGGGCTGGGTCGGGACGGGGGTTCGGGTTCAGGGTCCATCCCCGGCGTGACGACCGGGGGCTGCGCCGGCGCGCGGCCGTGCGACAAGTCCTTGCTGCGGGCCACCAGGAAGTCGACCAGGTGGTTGCGGATGCGGTAGTACTGCGGGTCGTGATGCAGGGTGGCGCGGGTGCGGTCGCGCGGCATCGTGTTCTTCACGATCTCGGCCACGCGGGCCTGCGGGCCGTTGCTCATCAGCAGCATGCGGTCGGCCAGCAGGATGGCTTCGTCCACATCGTGCGTGATCATGAACACGGTCTGGTGCGTTTCCGAACAGATGCGCAGCAGCTCGTCCTGGATCGTGCCCCGGGTCAGTGCGTCGAGTGCACCAAAAGGCTCGTCGAGCAGCAGCATGCGCGGCTGGATGGCAAACGCCCGGGCGATGCCCACGCGCTGCTTCATGCCGCCGCTCAAGGCGCTGGGCTTCTTGTCGATGGCCGAGGCCAGGCCGACCAGGGCGACGTACTTCTCGACGTGCTCGTTCACCTGCGCCCGGCTCCAGTCGGGCCACCTGCTGCGCACCGCAAAAGCGATGTTCTTGCGCACCGTCAGCCAGGGCATCAGCGCATGGCCCTGGAACACCACGCCGCGGTCGAGGCTGGGGCCGGCGACCTCGCGGTTGTCCATGAACACATGGCCCATGGTGGCGCTTTCCAGCCCGGCCAGCACGTTCAGGATGGTGGTCTTGCCGCAGCCGCTGTGGCCGATGATGCAGACGAACTCGCCCTGGTGGATGCCGAAGTTGACAGCGTCGAACACCGGCTCGGGCGAACCCGGGAAGGCCTTGCCCAGGCCTTCCACCTTCAGGAATGGGGTGGCTTCAGTCGACATAGGTCACCGCCTTCTGCAGACGCGCAAACATCATGTCGAGCAGCATGCCCACGACACCGATGACGAGGATGGCGAAGATGACGTTCGGCAGGCTGAGGTTGTTCCACTCGTTCCAGACGAAGTAGCCGATGCCGGTGCCGCCCACCAGCATCTCGGCGGCGACGATGACCAGCCAGGCAATGCCCATGCTGATGCGCATGCCCGTGAGGATGGTGGGTGCCGCCGCGGGAAGGATGACCTCGAAGGCCTTGCGCAGCGGGCTCACCTCGAGCGTTCGCGCCACGTTCAGCCATTCCTTGCGCACGCTGGCCACGCCGAAGGCGGTGTTCAGCAACATCGGCCAGATGCTGCAGATGAAGATGACGAAGATGCCGCTGATGGCGCTGTCCTTGATGATGTACAGCGCCAGCGGCATCCAGGCCAGCGGCGAGATCGGCTTGAGCACCTGGATGAACGGGTCGAGCGCGCGATACATCAGCGGGCTCATGCCGATGACGAAGCCCAGCGGGATGGCCACCAGGGCCGCCAGCAGGTAGCCCAGGCCCACGCGGGCCAGCGAATGCCCCAGCTGCAGACCCAGGCCCTTGTCGTTCGGGCCGTTGTCGTAGAAGGGGTCGCTGAGGTGATGCACCGCCGCGCTGCCCATCTGCGCCAGGGTGGGGAATCCGCTCTTGCCCACGGCAGAGGCGTCCGCCATGCCCGCCGGGTCCTTGCCCATGAGCTTGGCGTACTCGATCTGCTCGGGTGTCATGGCCGCTGCCGGGGCTGCGGGTGCCACCGCCGGTGTGCTGGTGGCCAGATGCCACACGCCCAGGAACAGCAGCAGCAGCAGCACCGACAGCAGCGTGGCTTTCAGTGATTCGCGGCGCGCGGTGGCCCGCGCGTTCAGGGTGGCGGCGTTCATCGCTCCGGTGCTCAGGCGGTCTTGCTGATGGCAAAGCTCTTGACGTAATCCGCCGGCTTGGCCGGGTCGAATTCCTTGCCCATCACCTTGAACTTCTTGTAGGCGCCATCGGGCACCGGCTGGCCGAGTTCCTTCATGTACTTCTTGGCGTCGGTCAGCAGGAACACCTTCTCGGCGATCTGGCGGTAATTCACGTCGCCCTTGACGTAGCCCCAGCGCTGCATCTGCGTGAGCATCCACACCGCCATGCTCTGCCAGGGCACCGGATCGAAGTCGGCGCGCTCGGGCACGTTGCGCACGTTGCCCAGGCCGTCGGCGAAGCGGCCGGTCAGCACCTGCTGCAGCACGGCTTCGGGCTGGTTCAGGTATTGCGCCGGGGCGATCACCTTGGCGATGAGCTCGCGGTTGTTGGGCTTGCGCGCCATGTCGGCGGCCGTGAGCACGCTGCGGAACAACGCGGCGAAGGTGTTGGGGTTCTCCTTGATGAAGGCTTCCTGCACACCGAAGGCACAGCAGGGGTGGCCGTCCCAGATCTCGCGGCTGAGGATGTGGATGAAGCCCAGTTCCTCGAACACCGCGCGCTGGTTGAAGGGGTCGGGGCCGAGAAAGCCGTCGATGTTGCCGGCGCGCAGGTTGGCCACCATTTCAGGTGGCGGGGTCACCCGCAGCTGAACGTCGGTGTCCGGGTTGATGCCGAACTCGGCCAGGTAGTAACGCAGCAGGAAGTTGTGGATGCTGTAGTCGAAGGGGATGGCGAACTTGAAGCCCTTCCAGTTCTTCGGGTCGCGGTTGTTCTTGTGCTTGTTGGCCAGCACGATGGCCTGGCCGTTGATGTTCTGGATGGTGGCCACGTTCATCGGCATGGCCTGGCTGCCCAGGCCCATGCTGATGGCGATGGGCATGGGGCTGAGAAAGTGCGTGGCGTCGTACTCCCGGTTCATGATCTTGTCGCGGATCAGCGCCCAGCCGGCCGTCTTCATCAGCTGCACGCTCAAGCCTTGCTGGCGATAGAAGCCCAGCGGGTCGGCCATGATCAGCGGGCTGGCGCAGGTGATGGGAATGAAGCCGATCTTCAGGTCCTTCTTCTCCAGCGACTTCTTCTCCTGCGCCATGGCCTGCAGGCTGGCGATGGGCAGAACGCTGGCCATCGCGGCCATGGCCGTGCGCCGGCCCACGGCCTTCAGGAAACTGCGGCGCAGGCTCTCGTTCGGGAACAGCGCCTTGATCAGGCTGGCTTCCATGAACTGGCGGCCCAGGCCCTCGGCGTCGGGGGCCAGGCTTGCCATGTCTGCGGCATGGTCCTGCGGCGCGTGGTCGGCGCCGCAGCCGCACTTCAGCATCAGCGGGCGGTCGGCGTCGTAGGGGTCGTAGGCCGCCGGGGCGGTGAGTTGGCGGTCGGGCTGGCTCATCGGAAAGACTCCTTCAGGACTGGGTGAACTGTAGGAAGCAGGTTCCGTGCGCGCCATCGCGGTGCGTTTCAATCCAGCGTCGGGCCCGGTGTGAACCCTTGTAGTGCAAGCCCTACAGCGCGCAGGCGGGCGGGCTTCTTGCAATCCGGTTCCCCCATGCCGAACACCGCCCCCGCCCAGGAACCCGGCGCCACCGAATGGCGGGCGCAGGAACTGCTGCTGCTGACCCAGGTGATGCGCGGCGTGGGCCGCAGCCTGGCACCCGAGGTGGTGCTGCGCGAGATGCTGCACCTGATGAGCGAGCTGCTCGGCCTGAACCGCGGCCGCATCGTGCTGGCCGACCGACCCAGCGATCCCGCGGCCGATGGCAGCGCGCGCATCCACCACGCGTACGGCCTGACGAAAGACGAGGCCGCGCGCGGCGTCTATGCCCGCGGCGAAGGCGTCACCGGGCGAGTGCTGGCCACCGGGCAGCCGGCCATCGTGCAGGACGTCGACGCCGAACCGGTGTTCCTGTTCCGCGTGGTGCCGCGCTCGCGCCTGCCGCCGGAAACCGTGGCTTTCATCGCGCTGCCGATCGAGGTCGAGCGCCGGACCGTGGGCGTGCTGGCCTGCCACCGCATCCGCAGCCGGCACCGCCAGCTGAGCGACGACGTGGGCATCCTGCGCATCCTGGCCACGCTGGCCGGGCAGCTGCTGCAGCTGCAGCGCACCGTGGCCGCCACCACGGCCGGGCTGCGCGAGCGCAACGACCAGCTCACCCGCGCCCTGGAGAGTGCGGCCGCGCGCTACGGCATCGTCGGCACCTCGGCACCGCTGCTGCGTGCTTTGGGCGAACTCGAGCGTGTGTCGTCGGCCAGCGCCAGCGTGCTGCTGCTGGGCGAGTCGGGCACGGGCAAGGAACTCTTCGCGCGCGCGCTGCACCTGTCAAGCCCGCGCCGCGACGAGCCCTTCATCAAGGTGAACTGCGCCGCCATTCCAGAAGCGCTGTTCGAAAGCGAGCTGTTCGGCCACGAACGCGGCGCCTACACCGGCGCCCAGGGCGAACGTGCGGGCTGGTTCGAGCTGGCCGACGGCGGCACCATCTTCCTGGACGAGATCGGCGAGCTGCCGCTGCCGCTGCAGACCAAGCTGCTGCGCACGCTGCAGGAAGGCACCATCCTCCGGCTGGGCGGCAAGCGCGAGAAAAAGGTGGACGTGCGGCTGGTGGCCGCCACCCACCGCGACCTGGAACAGGAAGCCGCGCTCGGCACGTTCAGGCGCGACCTGTTCTACCGGCTCTACGTCATTCCCATCCGCCTGCCCTCGCTGCGCGAGAGGCCGGAAGACATCCCGCTGCTCGCCCTGCACTTCCTGAACCGCGCCAACCAGGCCCACCAGCGCAACGTGCACTTCAGCCACGAGGCCCTGGCGCGGCTGGCCCAGCATGCCTGGCCGGGCAACATCCGCGAACTGGCGAACATGATCGAGCGTGTCGTGCTGCTGTCGGACATTTCGGCCGTCAGCGCGCAGGCGCTGGAGCCGATGCTGCAGGGGCAAATCGGCACCTCGTTCTCGTCACAGACATCGCGGCCTGCGCCCGTCGACAACCTGATGGTTCGCGACTACCGCCGCGCCGATTCACACCCTGCGGGACAACTGCAGGAGGCCTTGGCCCGCTACGGCGGCAACCAGTCCCGCGCGGCGCAGGCGCTGGGGATGACGGTGCGGCAGTTCAGCTATCGGCTGCAGAAGATGAGCCTACCGAAGGCTTGATCGGGCTGTGTGCGTGAACGTTTCGAGTGGGTGTTTCGTACACGCTTGGCCCCCGAGCAATCCACAAACTCGCGGAACTCGCGACGTTCGCTGCGCTCACTGCGCTCAAACACCCTGCCGGCGCATCGGCAAACTGGATTGCGGTCACCTTATCCTCTCGGCGAAGCAGCGAGAAGAGGCAACCAGGGTGGACACAAGATCAAAGTTTCGTGCGGCATTTTGCGCTGCGTTTCTCTCTTGCTGTGCGATCGCTCTGACCGGGTGTGGCGGCGGCGATGACGACGAGCGAACCACAACGGTCGCAAAAGCAATGTTCCCAAGCTTTTTCGGAGCCATCCCGTCGCCCGGAGACGGGAAAAGGTATGCGGAGGGATTGCATCAGGAGGGCATTGAGCCACTGAAGACTCAGTGTGGGATTTTCGGCAGACGATCTGTGGAAGCCATAGGAATCAATGTTCCGGTGACTGTGTTGATAGACATCAGGCGTGATGACCTTGCACGTGCTCGCGCACTTGGATTCGTTGAAGCCGACGAACAATTCATGACAAGTGCACTCGAAGTTTTCGACTGCGAGAGCCGGAATTTCTGAGTAACGACCTTCTACTTCCGACGCCGACACCCGCGGAGCGCTGCCGCCAGGCATCCAACCCCGAACAGGAGTGAATTCGGGGGTTCGGGCACCGGCGCTGAGATGACGCTCGCTGCAACGGCCGCCAGCACAAACCCGTCCGCCGGCGCATCGCTGAGATTGGCGAAGTTGGCCTGGCCCTGCACTGCGTGGAGTCCCCAAAGGGGACCGTACTTCGGGTCGATTTCACTGGTCGAAAGACTCACCGACGAGCTTGGCGTCACTTCCGGGTACAGGCCTCCCCATGACAGCTGCAGCAAGCTGGATGCCTTGACCGCTTCTCCCAGATGTCCGGAAGTCGAAGTCTGCAGATTCGCCGTCACCACGAGCAAGGAGTTGGCGCTCAGCGTGAAGCCCATATGCAGCGCCGTCAGGTAGGTCTGGGTCAGCGCTTCGTCACCGAAGGCGTACGCGTAGGCCGTCGCCGTCGGAGCGGACGGCAGCGAGAAAATGTCTCCGGCGGTCAGCGTGACAGTGCCGTTGGCGTTCGTGACGGCCACCTGCACGCTGAACGAAGACTGCGCCGGCCCGTACAAAGAATTGCTCACATCTTGCTCGGCATTTTTGGCCCGCACGATGCCCACCTCAGACAGCGCCCCCAACGATGGGAAACTCACCGACGCCACGATGCCATCATTTGGTGCGAGGTCGAAGACCTGGAAATGCAGGCCAGTCAGAGTTGCGCTCGCGGAGCCTGCAGACGCAGCGTTTACAGCCAGCACAAGTATGCAAGCCACTACCAGGGAACATCGAAGCTTCATGTCCACCTCCCGGTGTGCCGGCGAGTCAGCCGCGGCGCTGCTCGCGCACCGCGACTCTGGGCTGCTAGGCACTGCTGGATAGTCCCGCCGGACTCGTTCCCGAGCTATCCCTAACTTGTCCGATCGCCTGGTGGCGATCAGTGGAGCTGGTGTTCCGCGGCCTTCCTCGTTCCCGGCACCCGTACCGACACCGTGCGCGAGCCAGCTCGGGCGGGCATGTTCACCTCTTGCCAGTTCGGTGACTTCCTCACGCGCCAGCCAGCCCCAGCCCACCTTTGCAACCACCGTGCTTGCCCCCCAGGGGGCACGACGAAATGGTGGCGGACCAATCAGCTGTCTCAGGGGCCTGCCCCCGACCAGCGAAAGGGTCCGACTGGAAGTTTGTCGACATGTGTCGACAAATTGTCGACCTTTGTCCCCTCGATGGTCCGGTCCCGGGTCCCTTCGACAGGTGCAGCGGAAGGCGGCTGCTCCCGCGTTCTCATAGGAAGCTGGATGGCGACTGAGCGCAGGAGAACCATCGTGGCACGCGCGTTGCGATGCAACACCGTCCACGCCGTCACCACCACCCCGTTCCCAACACGCCAGGAGCCCCCGCATGAGCCCGTCACCGACCCTTGTCTCCCCCGTCGAACTGCAGGCCCTGATGGCCGCAGAACCCACCGTCGTGATCGACACACGCGACGCCGACACCTACGCGGCCGGCCATGTGCCGGGGGCGATCAACATGCGCGAGATCTTCACCTACCTCGCCACGTCCACCGCCGAAGGCCTGGAAGCACTGAAGGCCACCTTCGCCGAAGCCTTCGGCGCCGCCGGCCTGAGCGGCAAGGAAACCGCGGTGTTCTATGAAGACGCACTGAACAGCGGCTATGGCCAGAGCTGCCGCGGCTACTACCTGCTGACCTGGCTGGGCTACCCCAAGGTGCGCGTGCTGAACGGCGGCTATTCGGCCTGGAAGGGCGCCGGCCTGCCCACCAGCACCGACACCGTGACGCCCGTGCCCGCCAGCTTCCCCGCCGGCCCCACGATGGACGTGATGCTGACCAAGGAGCAGATGCTGTCGGCACTGGGTTCGGACGTCGTGCTGCTCGACGTGCGCGACATCGACGAATGGACCGGCGAAAGCTCCTCGCCCTACGGCAAGGACTTCGCACCGCGCAAGGGCCGCCTGCCGGGTGCGAAGTGGATCGAGTGGTATCGCTTCATGAAGCCCAGCCCGATGGGCCCGCAGATCAAGAGCCCGCTGGAAGTGCAGGCGGAATGCGCCACGGCCGGCATCGCGCCCACCGACACCGTCTACCTGTACTGCTTCAAGGGCGCACGCGCGTCCAACACCTTCCTGGCGCTGAAGCAGGCCGGCTTCACCGACGTGCGCATGTACTTCGGCAGCTGGAACGAATGGTCGCGCGACCCGGCCCTGCCCATCGAGACCGCGCCGCCCGTCGTGACACGGGCACCCAAGCTGGCCGTGGCCGCCTGAACGCAAACCCCGCACATCCACAACAAATTCGCTGAACCCCGAGGAGACAAACATGTCCGCCGTGATCGAACCCACCACCGTCAAAGCTTATCTGCGCCCCATCGACCGAGACGGCCTGATGAAGTTCGCCGCCGCCGGCCGCGAGAACCCCGCGCGCCGCGGCACCAACAAGGTCAAGACGGTGATGGAAGGGCAGTACCGGTCGCTCAGCTACGTCGGCCACCACGCCCCGGTGGTGGTCGACGAGCCGCCGCACCTGTTCGGTGAAGACACCGCGCCGGCGCCGGGCGAGATCGTGTTGTCGGCGCTCGGCGGCTGCCTGGCGGTGGGCATCACGGCCGTGGCCACCTGGAAGCAGGTGCAGCTGACGAAGCTGGAACTGTTCCTGGAAGGCGACATCGGCAACCCCGCCGCCTGGGGTGCGGGCGGGGCCGAGATGTTGCCGCCGCAGATGGGTTTCCAGGCCATCCGCGTGAAGGTGGCCGTGGAAGGCGACGCCACGCCGGAAGTGCTGGCCGACATCGTCAAGCACGCCAACTTCTATTCGCCCGTGGCCAATTCCATGCGCAATCCGATCGCCATGTCGGTGGACATGGCCTGAGCCGCAGCACAGCACAGCCAAGCACAGAGCACCCTCACATGAGCGCAGTCCTGGAAGAACGCCCCTCGCCCGCTGCCGCCGACCCGGTGGCGGCCCTGCTGGACGCCGTGCGCACGCTGGCCGATGGCCCGCTGCGCGACGCCACCGACGCCACCGACCGCGGCACCTACCCCCGCGAGCTGATGCACGCGCTGGGCGCAGCCGGCGCCTACCGCGCGCACATCGGCCCGGGTGCTGCGCCCGGCGACTTCGCCACCGCCATCCGCGCCATGGCCGAGGTCTCGCGCGTGTGCGGGGCCACCGGCTTCATGGTGTGGTGCCAGCAGGTCTGCGGGCTGTATCTGCAGCAGTCGGGCAACCCGGCGCTGACCGGCGACTTCCTGCAGCGCCACATCAGTGGCGTGCAACTGGGCGCCACCGGCATGAGCAACCCGATGAAGGCCTACGCCGGCATCGAACCCTTGCTGCTGAAGGCCACCCCCTGCGAAGGCGGCTACCGCGTCAACGGCACCCTGCCCTGGGTCAGCAACCTGGGCGCCGACCACTACGCCGGCGTGCTGGCAGGCGTCGATGGACTGCCCGAAGGGAAGCCGCGCGAGGTGATGTTCCTGCTGCGCTGCAATGCCCCCGGCGTCGAGCTGCGCAACTGCCCCAGCTTTTCGGCGATGGAGGGCACGAACACCTGGGCGCTGCGCCTGACCGACCACTTCATCGGTGCCGACGAGATCATCGCCGACCCGGCCAAGCCCTGGATCGCGCGCATCCGCGCCGGCTTCATCCTGCTGCAGACCGGCTTCGGCCTGGGCGTGACGCAGGGCGCCATCGACTCGATGTGGGCGGTGGAACCGGCACTCGGCCACGTCAACCAGTTCCTGGAAGACCGGCCCGACGAACTGCAGGCCGAGCTGGACGCGCTGTGGGAACGCATCGAGACCCTGAGTCTGACACCCTTCGCGCAGGAAAAGGACTACTTCATCGACGTGCTCGACGCGCGCGCCCACGCCAGTGAACTGGCATTGCGGGCGGCGCAGTCGGCCCTGCTGCACGCCGGTGCGCGGGGCTACCTGCTCAGCAGCGAGGTGCAGCGCCGGGTGCGCGAATCACATTTCGTGGCCATCGTCAGCCCGGCCATCAAGCACCTGCGCAAGGAGATCGCGCGTCTGTCCGCGCCGGAGCTGCCCGCGTGAGTGCCTTGCCGGAGGGCATGGCAGCGTTCCGCAAGTACATCTGCCACGTCTGTGGCCTGATCTACGACGAAGCCCGCGGCGACGCCGACAGTGGCCTGGCCGCCGGCACCCGCTTCGACGACATCCCCGACGACTGGGCCTGCCCGATTTGCGGCGTGGGCAAGGCCGACTTCGAGCCCTACGTGCCCGAACCCGTGGTGGCACGCAGCCTGCGCCGGCCGCAGCCTGCCGTGCGCGGCGCACACGGCGCGCGACGGGCGGGCGAAGGCGTGCTCATCGTCGGCGCCGGGCGCGCCGGCTGGGCCGTCGCGCAAGCCCTGCGCGAGGCCGACGCGCAGCTGCCCATCACCGTGCTCAGTGCCTGCAACGGCGACGTCTACGACAAGCCCATGATCTCGGTGGCCGTGGCCCGCGGCCTGGCCCCCGAGGCCATGGCCCGCGAAAGCGCCGCCCAGGCCGCCGCCCGGCTGCACGTGCGGCTGCGCTGTGGCACGCAGGCCGTGGCCATCGAGCCGCGCGCACGCCGCTTGCGCACCACGCGTGGCAGCCTGCGCTACAGCCATCTCGTGCTGGCCCATGGCGCCGAATCGGTGTTGCCGCCCGTGCTGTCGGCGCAGCAGGTCTGGCGCATCAACGACCTGGCGACTTATCAGAAGCTGCGCGCGGCGCTGCAAGGCGGGCCGCAACGCCTGGCCATCGTCGGTGCCGGTCTGGTGGGCTGCGAACTCGCCAACGACCTCGCGCTGGCCGGGCATGGCATCACCCTGCTCGACACCCAGCCGCTGCCGCTGGCCGCGCAGCTGCCGGCCGCAGCCGGCCAACGACTGCTGCAGGCCTGGCAAGACTTGCCCATCGACTTCAGGGGTGGCGTGCAGGTGGTGGCAATGTCTGCCGGCGAAGGCGCACGCTGGCGCCTGCAGCTGTCCGATGGTCGAAGCGTCGACGCCGACCAGGTCATCGCCGCCACCGGCCTGCGCACACCCACGCGTCTGGCGCGCAGCGCCGGTCTGGCCTTCGACAGCGCTGCAGGCGGCATCGCGGTCGACGCCTTGACAGACGCCACCAGCGTGCCCGGCATCTACGCCCTGGGCGACTGCGTGGCGGTGAACGGCCGCGCCAGCCGCTACATCGAACCCATCGCCGGGCAGGCGCGCGGCATCGCGGCGGCCATCCTGGGCCTTCCCGCTCCCCATTCGAAGGGCAGCGACCCCGTGCTGCGCGTGAAGACCAGCGCGATGCCGATCACGTTGACCGGCGCAGCGTCCCCTGGCCCCGGAAACACCGGCACGGCCGGCTGGCAAACGACCCAGGACGACGCCGACGCGCTGTGCCTGCAGCGACTGGACGACAAGGGCCTGCTGGTGGCGCGGCTGGTGGCCCGCCAGGCACGGACGCCGACGTAGATACACCACCATGAAAAAAGCCCGCCGGCTCGAGGCCGGCGGGCTGCCCATCATTAGCGCTGCCTAGGCAGCATCTGAACTCAGGCCGAAGGCAGCAGCACCGAGTCGATGACGTGGATCACGCCGTTGGTGCAGGCGATGTCGGTCTTCACGACGTTGATCTCAGAATTCAGCTTCACGCCACCCGTGGTGCTGATTTTCAGGCCAGCGCCGTTGACGGTGGTGGCGGTCTGGCCATCCATCTTCATCACGTCTGCGGCCATGACCTTGCCGGCCACCACGTGGTAGGTCAGGATGGCCTTGAGCTTCGGGATGTCCTTCAGCAGGCTGTCCACGGTGCCGGCCGGCAGCTTGGCGAAGGCCTCGTCGCTGGGCGCGAAGACGGTGAAGGGACCGGTGCCCTTCAGCGTGTCGACCAGACCGGCCGCGGTGACGGCAGCGGCCAGGGTCTTGAAGGTGCCAGCGGCAACGGCGGTGTCGATGATGTCATGCATGTGAGATTCCTTGGTTGCGATATACGGAACCTGGACCTTAGGTGCTTTGCCCTCTTCACCGGGCCGTAGGGCTGTAGCGGTCTGCTGCATTGATCACCGCGCCGTGAAACCTGGGTGATAGGCCTGTGATGGCGCCTGCCTAAGGTCCGGCTGTCGATGACGTGGGCGCGCTTGCCCGGCGGCCGACGGCACCACCATCCACCCAGGAGCTTCACACCATGCACCCGACTTCAATCCGTCTTCACCGCATCAGCGCCTTGGCGCTGGCCTGCGCCGCCTTGGCCCTGCCGCAATGGGCCCAGGCCCAGCAACAGATCGTCACGGTCACGGTCCAGAACCTGGCCGCGGCCAACGGCGTGGCCTTCGCACCGCTGCGCGTGGGCTTCAACAAGGGCAGCTACGACGCCTTCAACCTCGGCCAGGTGGCCACGGCGCCGATCATCAGCGTGGCCGAAGGCGGCAGCGGCAACGCCTGGTTCCCGGCCTTCATGGCTGCCGACTCCGGTGCCACGCTGGGCACGGTGGGTGGGCTTCTGACCCCAGGCGGCAGTGCCAGCATGAGCTTCACCGTCGACTCCATTCTGAACCCCTTCTTCACCTTCGGCGCCATGGTCGTGCCCAGCAACGACTTCTTCATCGGCAACGACAACCCGATGGCGCACCGCCTGTTCGACGCCGCCGGCAACCTGCTCATCACCAGCATCACCCAGCGCGCCACCGACATCTGGGACGCCGGCTCCGAAGTCTTCGACCCGGCGGCTGCCGCCTTCGTCGGCAACAACGGCCTGCGTGCCAACCAGAACTCGGTGGTGGCCTTCAACTTCGCCGAACTGGCCGGCTTCAACGGCCTGAGCACCGGTGCCGGCTATGTCTTCAACAGCGGCTTGACGGCGGGCAGCGAGGTCTATCGCATCAGCTTCGCCGTGGCCGCCGTGCCAGAACCCGGCACCTGGGCACTTTTTGCAGCCGGCTTGTCAGGTCTGGGCTTCATGGCACGACGCAGGTCTCTGGCATCCGCTTCGATGAACTGATGAAACAGCCCCTACTGCTGGTGGAAGACGACGACGCCGTGGCCGACGTCGTGGCCCTGCACCTGCAGCAGGCGGGCTACAGCCTGCAGCGCGAGACCGACGGGCTGCAGGCCATGGCCGCGCTGAACCGCGACAGCTTCGCGCTGCTGCTGCTGGACGGCATGCTGCCCGGCGCCGACGGCCTGGACGTCTGCCGCCACGCGCGCAGGCAGCAGCCGGCGCTGCCGATCATCATGCTGAGCGCACGTGCTGCCGAGACCCACCGCGTGCTCGGGCTGGAGCTCGGCGCCGACGACTACCTGGCCAAACCCTTCTCGATGGCCGAACTGGTGGCGCGCGTGCGCGCCCTGCTGCGCCGTGCCGAGCGCGGGCCCGCCGCAGCCGCTGCACCGCTGCACTTCGGCCTGGCCCGGCAGTGGCAGCTGGACCCGCTGCGCCGGGTGCTCGCGCACGGCAGCACCGCGGTCGGCCTGACCTTGCGCGAATTCGACCTGTTGCACTTCCTGCTGCGCCATCCGCAGCAGGTGTTCAGCCGCGCCGCGCTGCTGGAGCAGGTCTGGGGCGCGGGCTTCGATGGCTTCGAGCACACCGTCAATTCGCACATCAACCGGCTGCGCCAGAAGATCGAGGCCGACGCGCAGGCGGCGCGCTTCATCCAGACCGTGTGGGGCGTGGGCTACCGCTTCGATCCGCTGGGCACACCGCCCAGCAGCGGCATGGGCACCCGGCCGTGAAGGCCAGCCTCGCCAGGCGTCTGACCGCGGCCCTGGCGGCGCTGCTGCTCGCCTTCGGCCTGTTCGTGGCCGGGCTGGTGCGCCATGTCGGGCTGCAGCAGGAAGAAGTGGGGCTGCAGCGCCTGTCGCACGGGCTGGCGGCGCACATCGTCGGCCACTGGCCCGCCGTGCGTTCGGCCGACGACGCCGACCGCAGCGCTCGCGGCGAACTGCTGCGCATGCTGATGACGGTGAACCCGGGCATCCAGGTCTACCTACTCGACGCCGACGGCCGTGTCGACCACTACATCGGCGAGCCCGGCATGGTGCGGACGCCCGTCGTGGACCTGGTGCCGGTGCGTGCCTTCCTGGCCGGCGCCGCGGCACCCGTGCGCGGCACCGACCCGATGGGCGGTCCGCTGCGAAGCTTCAGCACAGCGATGTTTCCGCCCTTGCCGAGCCCCGCGGGGCAGACCGGCCCGGCCCGGCCACCGGGCTATCTCTACATCGTCCTGCCGGCACCCGCCACGGCCCAGTCCGACGCCCAGGCGCCGCTGTGGCAAGGCGCAGCCTGGGCCGCGGGCGCAGCAGCACTCCTCACGCTGGGGCTGGGCATGCTGCTCGTGCGCCACCTGACGCGGCCGCTGCAGCGCCTGGCCGCGCGCCTGCACGCCTATGGCCTGGCCGGCGCGCAGCCGGACCCCTCAAACCCAGCCCTCGCCCCTGCCCCGATCCCGCGCCACGAGATCGACGCCATCGCGCAGGCCTTCGAGGCGATGGCGCAGCGTGTGTCGGGGCAGGCCCAGGAACGAAGCCGGCAGGACGCCGCCCACCGCGAGGTGATGGCCAATGTGGCCCACGACCTGCGCACGCCGCTGACCGCGCTGCACGGCCACCTGGAGGCCCTGGCCACCCCAGGCTGGGCCGAAGCGCCGGCACGCCGCCAGCCGCTGCTGAACGCGGCGCTGGCGCAGAGCGACAAGGTGCGGCGGCTGTCGCAGCAGCTCTTCGAACTGGCGACGCTGCAGTCCACCCACGACCTGCCGCAGCGCGAACGCTTCCGGCTCGACGAACTGGTGGCCGACACCGTGCAGAAATTCGACCCCGGCCTGCCCCAGGCCACCGTGGCGCTGTGCGGCCCGGCGCCAGCCGCGGTGCTGCTGGACGGTGACCTGCACCTGATCGAACGCGCGCTGAGCAACCTGATCGACAACGCCGTGCGCCACGCGCCGGGCAAGCAGCCGGTGCAGGTCAGCCTGCACAGCGACGGCCGGCAGGCGCAGGTGCTGGTGGCCGATGGCGGGCCCGGTCTGCCGGCCGAACTGGTACGCCGGCTGGCGGCCGACCAACCGGTGCGTGAACCGCCCCTGCCCCGCCCCGGCGGCGGCGGGGGCGGCCTGGGCCTGGCCATCGCCCAGCGCATTGCCTTGCTGCATGGTGGCAGCCTGCGGGTGCAGCACGGGCCGGGCGCGGGGACACGGCTGGTGCTGGCGCTGCCGCTGGCCGGCCCGGCGGTCTAGGGTCATTTGCTGGGCGCGGGGACTGACCTGCCTGGCGCCGCGCCTGTACTGGCGTCCATCAGAACGACGTCCATGCCTCCGACCTTGTCTCGGCCGCGGGCGCAACCCCATGCGGGGCCTCTCAACCGCCATGCACGCCCTGATTCACCGCGTACAAGGCCAGTTCGACGTCGTTGCGGACACCTGTCTTCTCGAGGATGCGCGCGCGGTAGGTGCTGACGGTGTTCGACGACAAGGCCAGCGCATCGGCGATCTCGCCCACGCTGCGGCCCTGGCTGAGCAGCCTGAACACCTGGTACTCACGCTGCGACAGCCGTTCGTGCAGCGGCCGGTCGGCGCCTTTGCCCTCACCCCCGCCGGCGCCCACGGCGCTGGCCAGCTGTTCGGCCACGCTGGCGGTGATGAACAGGCCGCCCTGCGCGACGCGGCGGATGGCCTCGATCATCTGTTCGCTGTCTGCGCTTTTGTTCAGGTAGCCGGCCGCGCCCAGCTTCAGGCTGCGCACGGCGTACTGCCGGTCGGGGTAGGTC
Organism: Burkholderiales bacterium; assembly: GCA_031411875.1. GTDB lineage: Bacteria > Pseudomonadota > Gammaproteobacteria > Burkholderiales > Burkholderiaceae_C > Rubrivivax. The sequence continues at coordinate 45,982 of JANOBX010000043.1, forward strand.
GACAGCATCAACACCGGGAGCTTGGGAAATTCGCTCTTCAGCTGCTTCAGCACGTCCAGGCCGTCGCGCTGCGGCATGGCGATGTCGAGCAGCACCACGTCGATGCCGCCCTGGCGCACGCGGGCGACCGCGTCGGGGCCGCTGGCGGCTTCGAAGGCCAGTGCGATGTCGGGCGCGTCGGCCAGGATCAGCTTGATGCCCTGGCGGACGATCTGGTGGTCGTCGCAGATCAGCACCTGGATCATGTAGACCCCTCGCCTTCGTTCGACAGCGGCATCACCAGCCGCACGCGCGTGCCCTGCCCTGGCGCGCTGTCGATGCTGAGCCGGCCGCCGAAGTGCCCGGCCCGTTCGCGCATGCCCAGCACGCCGAAGCTCTGCGGGTCGGCCAGTGCGGCCGGTGCGGCACCCACGCCGTCGTCGCGCACGTCGACATACAGCACCGCATCGGGCGGGCCGTCGACGTGGATGCTGATGCGCACACTGCGTGCCCGGGCGTGGCGCGCCACGTTGGTCAGCATCTCCTGGAAGATGCGGAAGATGGCGATCGCCTGGCCGCCCTGGGGCGGCGGCACGCCCGCCGCCACGTGGAACTGCAGCGTGGCGTCGAGTTCGCTGGTTTCTGAGTGAGCGTCGGTGAATTCCTGCGCCTGCCATTCCAGCGCCGCCCACAGGCCCTGATGGTCCAGGATGCTGGGCCGCAGGTCGGTGATGATGCGGCCGACGTTGTCGACCGCGGTGTCGATCAGCCGGCCCATGCTCTGGCACTTGGCCTGCAGCTCGGCCTGGCTGTTGGCCTCCAGCCCCACGCGGCGGTGCAGCCAGTGCGTGTCCATCTTCAAAGCCACCAGCAGCGAACCCAGTTCGTCGTGGATCTCGCGCGCAATGCGCTTGCGCTCGGTCTCGCGCACGGCTTCGATGTGGTTGGCCAGGTCGCGCAGTTCACGCGTGCGTTCGGCCACGCGCTGCTCGAGTTCGTCGTGGCTCCTGCGCAGCAGTTCTTCGGCGCGCTTGCGTTCGGTGATGTCGACGAAGGTGGCCACGGCACCGCGCACCTGGCCGTCTTCGATGACGGGGTGGCTGCTGTACTCCGCCGGAAAGCAGCTGCCGTCGGCGCGCCACAGCACTTCGTCGTCGATGCGGCAGGGCAGGCCCTGGCGGAAGGCCCGGAAGATGGGGCATTCACATTCCGGGTAGTGGCGGCCGTCTGCATGGGTGTGGTGCATCAGCGCGTGCATGTTGCGGCCCAGCACCATGTCGGTGCTCCAGCCCAGCATTTGCGCCGCTGCGCGGTTCACGAAGGTGCACCGGCCTTCCAGGTCGATGCCGAAGATGCCTTCGCCGGTGCTTTCCAGCAACAGGGTCAGGCGCTCGGCGGCCTGGGCGGTGGCCGCGGCGGTGGCAGCCACGGGGGACGGATCGGTTGACATGCACCAAGGCGGCGCAAGGCGCATGCCAGGGCCTCTGCGAGAAAAATGTTGCGCCTCCTGTCGATCGATGCCGCGCTCGCGCATCACTGTGTCGAGCCCGCCGAGCGGCGCGGCTTGTCGGGCGCAGCGCGAGCCGGTAGCGTGCGCCGGTCGACCCTGCCATCCGCCGGAAGTGAAAGCCAAACCATGGAATACATGCTGATCTTCAACGAGACCACCGCCGACGTCGCCCAGGGGCAAGACCCGGCCACCGCCCCCGCCTACTGGGCCGCGTGGAACGCCTACGTCGGAGCGATGTTCGGCGCCGGCATCGTCAAGTCCGGCAACGGCCTGCAGCCGCCGCATACCGCCACCCACGTGCGGGTGCGCAACGGCCAGCGCCAGGTGCAGGACGGCCCCTTCCCCGAGACCCGGGAACACCTGGGTGGGTACTTCATCATCGACGTGCCGCACCTGGACGCGGCGCTGGAATGGGCGGCGCGGGCGCCGAACACCGCCACCGGCACGACCGAGGTGCGCCCGGTGCTGGACATGCCGGACGAAGGCCACGGCACGTGACCGAACCGGGCGCTCCGGGCGCCGCGGCAGCCGCTGCTTGCCAGAGCTACGGCCGCCTGGTGGCGCTGCTGGCCTGCCGCTGGCGCGACCTGGCCGCCGCCGAGGACGCCCTGGCCGAAGCCTTTGCCAGCGCACTGCAGCACTGGCCGCGTACAGGGGTGCCCGCCGCGCCCGAAGCCTGGCTGATGCGGGCCGCACAGCGCCAGCTGCTGCAGGCCGCGCGCCACCGCCGCGTGGAACTGGACCCACGTGTCACGACCCTGCTGGAAGAAGAACCCAGTCTGCCGGCGCCCGATGCCGGCCCCGACCTGCCCGACGAGCGCCTGGCGCTGCTGTTCGTCTGCGCCCACCCGGCGCTGGCGCCGGCCGTGCACGCGCCGCTGATGCTGCAGGCCGTGCTGGGCCTGGACGCGGCGACCATCGCCGAAGCTTTTCTGGTGTCGCCGGCGGCGATGGCGCAGCGGCTGGTGCGCGCCAAGGCCAAGATCCGCGACGCCGGCCTGCGCTTCGAAAAGCCCGAGGCCCGCGAGCGCCCGGCCCGCGTGGCCGCGGTGCTGGAAGCGCTGTACGGCGCCTTCACGCTGGCCACGCACACGGCGCGCCAGGGCACGCCTGAAGCGCTGCCGCCGGCGATGTCAGGCCTGGCGGAAGAAGCGCTGTTTCTGGCGCGGCTGGTGGCGTCGGAACAAGGCGACAGCGCCGAGGCCCTGGGCCTGCTGGCGCTGATGCTGTATTGCCAGGCGCGTCGACCGGCGCAGTTCGACGAGGCCGGGCGGTTCGTGCCCCTGACGCAGCAGGACACCAGACTTTGGCAGCACGCGCTGCTGGACGAAGCCGAACAGTGCCTGTGGGCTGCGGCGCGGCTGCGCCAGCCCGGGGTGTTCCAGCTGGAAGCGGCCATTCAGTCGGCGCATTGCCAGCGGCGGCACGGTGGTGCCACCCCGTGGGCGGCGATCGCCCGGATGTACGACGCGCTGGTGCTGCACCACCCGAGCACCGGCGCACGCATCGGCCGCGCGGTGGCCCTCGCCGAGGCGGGCGATGTGGCCGGCGGCCTGGCCGCCCTGCAGACGCTGGACGATGCCAGCCTGCTGGCCCAGCATCAGCCTTACTGGGTGGCACTGGCCCATCTGCTAGGTCTGGCCGGGGACGACGCGGCAGCGGCACTGGGCTGGCAACGCGCCATCGGCCTGACGGAGGACCCGCGGGTGCGGGCGCACCTGCAGCGGCGCCTGGCCGGCCAACAGGGGCTGTGAAGATCAGGCCGCCAGCGCGGCCTGGTCCAGCAGGCGTTCGGTGCGCGCCTGGTCGTGCGGCTGCTCGGCCGCGTAGACCGCCAGCATCGGACGCAACAGCGCCCACAGGCCGGCCCGGTCGCTGCGGCATTCCGGGTGGGCCAGGGCAAAGGCTTCGCTGTCGACGCGGGCCACGAAATGCAAGGCCAGGCTGTCTTCGCGGTCGATTTCCCAGCCGGGTTCACCGCCGACGCCGCCGATGCGGCTGCCGGGCAGCAGCAGCAGGGCCAGTTCGTCGAGACGGCCGTCCATCAGCGCGATGTTCAGCGCGAACTTCAGCGCGGCCTGGGTGTCGCGCTGCGGTTCGAAGGGGCCAAAGGCGGCATGCAGGTAGTCCATGGCTGTATCCGGCTATTTGATCGGGTGCACGTTGCCGACAAAGGCCACGCCATCGGCGGTCTTGTTGATGTAGACCCGCATGTTGACACCGCCTTCGACGAAAACAAAGACGCCGTTCCAGTCAGGGTTCTTGACGAAAGCTTCGAAGCCGCGCTGCCCGGCCGCCTGCGCCAGTTCCAGCATCTTGGCATCGCTGAAGACCGCTGGGTCGTACACCGTTTTCCGGAACGCCTTGACCGTTCCGTCGGCATTGGGCATTCATGGATCAGCTCCTTGATGCCAGGCGTGCCGGTTTCTTCCAGGCGGTAGTCAAAGCCCTTTTCCTTGAGTTGTCGGAGGGCGTTGTCCAGGTTGTGCGTGCCGTGCAGGGCTTGGCCCTCGAAGCCATGCGGGCCCGCCAGGTGCTGCGGCAGGTCGACGCGATACGACAGGCCGTCGGGCATCGCGCCAGGGGCCGGCACCGCGCCGGCGCCCCTCAGCGGCGTACAGGCCGGCGTTGATGAGGTCGGGGATGGCCCCCAGGCCGGGAATGAAGCCCGCCAGGTCCAACACGGGATGGATCCAGCCGGACACCGCCGCCCAGCCGGCATTGGCCTGGATCTGAAGGTCGACACCCAGGGCCTGACCGATGCGCGCTGCGTCGCGTGCCTCGTCGCGGTAGACGCTGCCCTGCCCCAGTTCGTTGGCCGCCAGCACCAGCGCACCCTTGCCTGCCGCGGTCTGCGCCAGGGCCCGGAGTTCGGCGTCGCTGTGGGCTTGTACAAAGGCCTGGGCCACTTCATCGCGGTCGTCGGCGGGCAGGCGTTCCATGGCCTGCAGGGTGAGCCGGGTGGCTTCCTGCGGCCGCTGCTGGACGGCGGCCGGCGTGCAGGTGCTCAGTAGACCTCGGGCACGATCCGCTCGGCCGGCACGGGGTGGCGGGTGTAGTCGGGGTTTCGAACACGCGCCGGCAGGTCGATGCCCGGACGCTCCACCTCGGTGTAAGGCATCTGCTGCAGCAGGTGGTGGATGCAGTTCAGCCGCGCGCGCTTCTTGTCCACGGCCTGCACCACCCACCAGGGCGCCTCGGCGATGTGGGTGCGTTCCAGCATGGCTTCCTTGGCGCGGGTGTAGTCCTCCCAGCGGCGCCGGCTTTCCAGGTCCATGGGGCTCAGCTTCCACTGCTTCAGCGGGTCGTTGATGCGGCCCAGGAAGCGCAGGTGCTGTTCGTCGTCGGTGATGCTGAACCAGTACTTCAGCAGCTGCACGCCGCTGCGCACGAGCATGCGTTCGAATTCGGGCACGCTGCGGAAGAACTCTTCGACCTCGGCTTCGCTGCAGAAGCCCATCACGCGTTCGACGCCGGCGCGGTTGTACCAGCTGCGGTCGAACAGCACCATTTCGCCGGCCGCCGGCAGGTGGCTGACATAGCGCTGGAAGTACCACTGCGTTTTTTCGCGGCTGTTCGGTGCCGGCAGGGCCACCACGCGCGCCACGCGCGGGTTCAGGCGCTGGGTGATGCGCTTGATGACGCCGCCCTTGCCCGCAGCGTCGCGGCCTTCGAACAGGATCACCACCTTGTGGCCGGTGGCGGCCACCCAGTCCTGCAGCTTCACCAGTTCGCCCTGCAGCCTGAAGAGCTCGCGGAAATAGGTGCGGCGGTCGCTTTGTGCGGCGGCGGTGCCGGGGTCCCGGTCTTCGATCTCGAGTTCGAGTTCCTCGTCGAAGCCGTCGAGCAGCTCGGCCTCGATGCGCTGCAGCAGGCGGGCGTGGTCTTCAGGGCTCAGGTCGGTGGAGTTCATGGCTTCAAGGGCAGCATTCGGGCCATGTTGACCATGCCCGGCTTCCGTGACAGGCCCATGACTTCGGTGCTGCCTGCGTGCCCGTTCCGCGGGGTGCAGACCTGGGGAGTGCCAGCCCGCCCAGGACGTGCCACAGTGCGCTCGCCGGCCCGCATCGGGCCGCGATAAGGAGCCCCGCCATGCCGCTGCGCCACCCCTCTCCGATGACCTGCCTGCTGGCCCTGGCCGTGGTCGTGACCAGCCTGGCACCCCAGGCTGCCCAGGCCACCTGCCCGCCCAGCTGCGCCATGGCCGACAGCGTCGTCAACGCCGCCGGCGTGCCCGAAGACCTGTCCCGCATGGCCACGCGGCTGGCATTCAACGCCGATGGCCTGGCGCCAGCCAGCGCCAGGACCGTGAAGGAACTGGCCGCTGAAATCAAGCGCCTGCCGGCCGGTGCCACCCTCACCCTGCGCGTGGGGGCGGACAGCGGCCTGGCGGGTGCGGCCGCAGCCAGGCAGGCGGCAGCGCGCCAGCAGGCCTTGCAGACCGCACTGGCCAAGGAAGGTGTGAAGGCCGGACAGGTGACCGTGGCCGTGACACGCTGAGGCCGACTCGCGACTCGCGACTCGCGACTCGCGACGCGCGACACGAGCACAGAGCGCGACACAAGGGCGGCTGGCGACCGCGCAGACGCTGCCACGCGGCTATGAAGCCTGGCCTTGCAAGGCCTCCAGGGCCACCCTGAAGGCTGCACATTCGGCCGGGCCCGGGCCCGCTGCGGGGCTGTCGCTTCGGTCCAGTTCGGTCCGGCGCGCCAGCACGGCCTGCCCGGCGCGCAGGGCGCGTTGCAGGTCGGCCGCGGCCTCCTGCCGGCGCGCCAGCAGCCAGGGCGCATCGGGCGCCCCGGGCAGCAGCACGGCCGCCGGATCGCGGGCGCTGGCCAGCAAGGCCTGCAGCAGCGTCCTCGCCCGCCGCAGGTCGGCCTGCGCATCCGCCCCCGGCTGCATGGCCAGGGCCTGCAGCGCGCGGCTGGCCTGGCCACGTTGCTGGAGGTCGCTGCTGCTGCGCAGGCCGTCCAGGCCGACCAGCCCGTCCTGCACCAGCAGCAAGCCGTCGTCGCCCAGCAGCCGACGGCTGCGCTGTACGGTCATCTCCAGGTTCTTGTGCGCGGCGGCACCGTCGCTGGCCGGCCAGAGCGCGTCGGCCACCTGACGCATCGGCGCCTGCAACTCGGGCATGCAGGCCAGATAGCGCAGCAGCTCCAGCGGCTTGGCCTGGGGCTTGGCCTGGCGCGGCAGGGCCTTGCCCCCCAGCTGCAGTTCGAAACCGCCGAGCAGGCGAAACCACAGCCGCCAGGGCCAGGCCGGGCCGGCGCCCACCGGCGCGGGCAGCTGGCGCTCCCGCACCACTTCGACAGCGAAGGCCGGCTCGACCCCCCAGCGCAATGCCAGGGCACAGACCGCTGCGGCACGCGCCGGGAGCAGGCGAAAGAACATCGTATAGCGCAGCACCTGAGCCTGGCGCAAGGCTGTCTGCAAGGCCTGGCGCGCGGCCGCTTCATCGTCACCCTGCCGTGCCAGGGCGAGCAGCAGGCCGTGCAGACACTGGAAGACTGCGACGTCCCGCTGCGGCAACGGGCTGGCGCCGCTGTCGGGTCCCACCGCCCGACACCGGTCGAGCAACGCCCGGGCTTCTTCGTCGTGGCCCAGGGCCAGCAGCACCTGGACCTGATCGGTGTGCAAGGCGCCGCGTTCGGCCGGGCTCAAGCCGGCCCGGTCGGCCAGCGCCAGGGCTTCGGCCAGGGTGGCTTGGGCGCGTGCGGGCTGATGTCGCAACAGGGCCAGGCGGGCGCGCATCTGCTGCAGCCACATCAGCTGCATCGGGCGCCCGGCGCCCCAGCGCGGGTCGATGGCGGCCTCCAGTGCCGCAGCGTCGGCCAGGCGTTGGCGGTCCAGCAGCAGCCGCAGCATCGCCAGGCTGGCCATGAGGCCCTGATGGGCCAGGCCGTGCGACCGGGCCAGTTCCAGGGCCTGCTGCCAGGCGGCTTCGGCCACGTCCCAGCGGCCCACCTGGTAGCAGGCGAAGCCCAGGGTGTGATGCCAGCGTGCCCGCATCAGGGGCGGGGCCGCGGCAAAGGTGGCCGGGGCTTCCACAGCCGCCTGGAGGCGGTCGAACTGCTCGAACTGCTGGCGCGCGAAATGGGCGTTCACCAGCACCTGGGCCACGAGCAGGCGCTCGTGCGCCGGCAGGCCGGGGCCCAGCGGCGCCAAGGTCTGGTGCAGCCGGGCCAGGGCCAAGCCAGCGCCCTGGCCATGCTCGGGTGACAACACGGCACGGGCCGCTTCGCCCAGGGCCAGCCAGAGCGCCGCGAAGGCGTCGCCGGGAGCGGCCGGAGCGGCATCGCCAGGATCGGCGTGATCGGCGGTGGCCATCGCCCCTTCCTGGGACCGCTCTACCCAGGCCGTGACGCCCTCCATAGCGCCGATGTCGACCAGGCACAAGGCCATCGCGATGTGCGCGTCCAGCCGCGCCGCCGCAAGCGCGCCGGCCGCCCGGTGGCCAGCATGGGCCAGCTCCAGGCATGGCAGGGCGTCGGCGCCGTCGGCAAGCAGGGCGGCCAGGGCGCGCCAGCGGGCGACGTCGGGCCAGACCGCCAGCTCGGCGTCGGGCACCGCCGAGCAGGCCGCCGTCAGCGCCGCGCCGTCGGCCTGCTGCCAGCAGGCCACGCCATGGCTGGCCAGCCAGGCGTGGGCGGCAGCAGGGCTGGCCGGGTCGGGTCCTTCTTCAAGGGGTGTCATGTGTGGGCCATCCGTGGGCGCGGTGCTTCGATGCTTGTCTTCGTGGGCACACAAGCACCCACGCAACCTCACCTCAACCCTGAACTCTTCTTGGAGCTAGATCATGAGCAAGCTGATTCTGAAGCGCTTTCAATGCGTCACCGAAACCGACGAGGTCGGCGCCGACAGTCCGTACTTCATCACCTTCGTCGGCGACATCATCAACGGCAAGACCGAAATGAAGATGACCCGCCAGGGCAACTGGCACAACGAGGTCGATCAGGGGGAGATCTGGACCGTCAACGCCACCGTCGCCGACGGCTTCGACTTCAAGCCCGCGCGGACGATCGTGCTGTGCGCGATGGTCGAGGAGGACGAAGGCCTGGACATCGGCAGCGCCGAGATCGAAGGCATGCAGGCGGCCCTGGCCAGTCGCCTGAACCAGTACCGCGCCACCGGCGCCAACGTCGTCAAGCCCATCATCACCAACGGCATGGCGCAGGTGTTCCGCAACCTGGTGCAGGTGAGCCTCTTCACCGCTGCCGGCGCCAGCGACGACATCGTCGGCGTCAAGGCCGTCAAGCTCAACGGCAACAGCGGCGACCAGGCGGTGGCCACGCTCATCGGCGACGGCGGCCGCTACAACGTGCGCTACAGCGTGGCCTGAGGCCCGCCAGCCGACAGCAGGGCGCGCAGGCTGCCCAGGCTGTCGGCCTCGTGCAGCGGCTTGTCGGGCCGCGGGCGCAACATGCGCGGGAAGCGCACGGCGATGCCGCTCTTGTGGCGCGGGCTGGCCTGGATGCCCTCGAACCCGATCTCGAACACCAGGCTGGGCCGCACGCTGCGCACCGGGCCGAACTTTTCCAAAGTGGTGGCGCGGATGACGCGGTCCACAGCCTTGAATTCCTCGTCCGTCAGGCCCGAGTAGGCCTTGGCGAAGGGCAGCAGCTGCAAGGCTCCTTCCACCGCCGGCCGGCGCGCGGCGATGGCCTCGACCACGGCCTGCGCTTCTTCGGCATGGGCCGGCGGCCGGCTCCACACCGCGAAGGTGTAGTCGGTGTACACGCTGGCGCGGCGGCCATGCCCGGCCTGGGCGTAGATGAGCACGGCGTCGACGCTGAGCGGGTCGACCTTCCACTTCCACCACGTCCCGTCCTGCTTGGTGCGGCCGCTGCCGTAGCCGGCGTTGCGCTGCTTCAGCATGAAGCCTTCGACACCGCGTTCGCGCGAACCGGCGCGCAGGGCCGCCAGCGCGGGCCAGTCGGCGGCCTGCACCACGGGTGCGACCTGCAGGCGCTGCCCGTCCAGCAGCGCCTCCAGCGCCGCCCGGCGCAGATGCTGCGGCTGGCTGCGCAGGTCCACGCCACCGGCTTCCAGCAGGTCGTAGGCCAGGAACTGCACGGGCGCGTCGGCGAGCAGCTTCTTGCCCAGGGTCTTGCGGTTGATGCGCTGCTGCAGCAGCGCGAAGGTCGCGGGCTGCGGCGCGCCTTCGGGCCAGACCAGCAGTTCGCCGTCGAGCACGCTGCCGTCGGGCAGCGCCTGGGCGCGGGCGGCCACTTCGGGGAAGCGCTCGGTCACGAGTTCCTCGCCGCGCGACCAGATCCACACCTGCCCGGCCCGCTTGACCAGCTGCGCGCGGATGCCGTCGTACTTCCATTCCACCTGCCAGCCGTCGACCGGGCCGATGGCGGCGTCGAACTCCGCCTGCGGCAGCTGAAAGGCATGCGCCAGGAAGAACGGGTAGGGCTGGCCCGCGTCCTGCAACGGCGAGGCTTCATGCGACAGCAGCGCTTCGAATCGCGCGGCGCCGGGCATCGACCGGGCGTCGGTGTAGCCCATCATGCGCTGGGCCACGAGCTTGGCGTCCAGGCCGGCGTGTTCGGCCAGTGCGCGCTGCACCAGCAGCTTGCTGACGCCGACGCGAAAGCCGCCGCCGATCAATTTCACGAGCAGGAAGCGTCCGCTGGCGTCGAGCTCGTCCCAGGCGGCCAGCACACGCGCGGCCTGTTCCTCGGCCGGCAGCCCGCGCAATGGCAGCAGGCGTTCTTCGACCCAGACCGCCAGGCCGTGCTCGCTGCCCGAGCTGCCGGCCGGCAGCACGTGGGCGATGGTCTCGGCCAGGTCACCGACGGCCTGGTAGCACTCGTCGAAGAGCCAGTCGTCGATGCCGGCGCGCCGGCAGGCCAATTCGCGCAGCACGGCGGTGGGCACCACCTGGCGCGGCTTGCCGCCGGCCAGGAAATAGGTGGCCCAGGCGGCGTCTGCCGCGGGTGCAGCGGCGTAGTAGCGCCGCAGCGCCGCCAGCTTGGCGCTGGTGGCGGTGCTGGCGTCGAGCTGGTCGTAGAGGGTGGCAAACAGGCGCATCGGGCGATGATGCCCGCGCCGGCGCCGCCCTGCAGGCTAGCGCGCGCCGGCCCTGTCCGCGATGTCGATGCCGGACGTCGCCACGTCGGCACCGGGCACCGCGGCGCGCACCACCGTCACCGGCACCGGGCTGTGCTGCAGCAGGGCCAGCGCCACCGAGCCCAGGCCATCGGCATCGGGTTCGGCCATGCCGACCGCACCCATGAACACGGCGTCGGGGCCGTAGTTCTCGACCAGTTCCACGAGCAACGTGGCCGGCTCGCCGCCGGCGACTTCGCTCTCGTAGTCGGCGTCGGCGGCGTCGAGCAGGGCTTCGGCCGGGCCCAGCAGGTCGGCGCCGGCACCACGCTTGATGTCGGTGAGGGCCTCGGTGTCGTGCGCCACCACCACTTCGTAGAGCGTGGAAGGCTCCTGCACGTTGACGAGAACGAAACTCACCGGCAGCCCGGCACGGCGCAGCTGCAGCGCGTGGTGCACGGCAGCCAGGGCGGCGGGTGAACCGTCAATGGGCAGGAGGATCTTCATGGGGCGTTCCGGTGGCTGGCAGGTTCCCATCTTGCGCCTCGGCGGCGGCCTCGCCCGTTGTGTCGCCGCCTTCGACCCCAAATTCCGTCCGGAAGCTGCCCGCCTCCAGGCCCTGCTGCTGCAACCAGCGCACCATCACCGCCTCGTAGCCGTGGGTGACGATGACACGCTCGGCCCCGGTGGCGGCAATCGCGCGCTGCAGGCCCGGCCAGTCCGCGTGGTCGCTGAGCACGAAGCCACGGTCCAGACCCTGGCGGCGGCGCGCGCCGCGCAGCTGCATCCAACCGCTGGCGAAGGCATCGCCGGCGTCGCCGAAGCGTTTCGCCCAGGCACTGCCCAGCACCGCCGGCGGCGCCACTACGAGCGCGCGTTTCAGGCTGGCGGTGTCGGCGACATCGCTGACCAGGGCGGTCTCGGGCAGACGCACGCCGGCTTCGCGATAGGCACGGTTCAGGGGTTCGACGGCGCTGTGCACGACGATGGGGCCGATCGACGCGTCCACCCCCGCCAGCAGCCGCTGCGCCTTGCCGAAGCTGTAGCCCAGCAGGAGGCTGGCGCGGCCGGCGGCGGCGTTGCCGGCCCACCAGGCGTTGATGTCGGCCATCACTTCGGCCTGCGGGCGCCAGCGGTAGATGGGCAGGCCGAAGGTGCTTTCGGTGATGAAGGTGTGGCAGCGCACGGGTTCGAAGGCTGTGCAGGTGGCGTTGTGCTCGGCGGCTTCGTCGTCGGCGCCGCGGGTGTAATAGTCTCCCGAAGCCACCCACACCTGGCCCGCGTGTTCGATGCGCACCTGGGCCGAACCGAGCACATGCCCGGCCGGGTGCAGGCTGACCTTCACCTGCCCCTGGGCGCCGTTGATCGTGACCACCTCGCCATAGGCCAGGCCCTGCAGCGTGATGTCGCCCAGGCGCGAGCGCAGGACGCCGGCGCTGACGCCGGTCGCCAGATACTGGCCGTGACCGCGGCGCGCGTGGTCGGCATGCGCGTGCGTGACCACCGCCCGCGCCACGGGGCGCCAGGGGTCGATGTGGAAGTCGCCCGCGGGGCAGTACAGGCCCTGCGGACTGAGCACGACCAGGTCGGCGTGGCGGCTGCTCATGCGCCGGGCGCCCGCCAAAGGGCTGTGGCACGTGGGGGGCCGACGGGTCTGTCGGGCTCGGTCGTCGCGGTCTGGGTCATGACGTGAAAACACCGGAAAGCGGGGTATGCCGGAAGGGTAGCGCGGCCTGGCGAGAGTGATACTTCCAGCATGGGTGAATCGAACGAGAGTCTGCCAATCCCGACGAGGCCGGTCGCGCCCGAAGGCGCGGAGATCTGGCGCCTGCTGCTCGACCCGCGCGGCCGCATCGCCCGCAGCACCTGGTGGCTGTGGGGCGTGCTGATGCCGCTGGGTGTGGGGCTGTTGCTGCATGCCCTGCTGGGCATTGCCCGCATCCGCGCCGAACTCGCCGAACACCTTGTCAACCTGCTGCTGCTGTGGCCGACGCTGGCGGTGTCCATCAAGCGCTGGCACGACCGGAACCACAGTGGCTGGTGGGTGCTGGTGGTGCTGGTGCCGGTGGTGGGCTGGCTGGCGGCGCTGGTCGTCAATGGTTTTCTCCGCGGCACGCCCGGACCCAACCGGTTTGGCCGAGAACCGCGCTGACCCCATCGTACAAACCGAACCCCAAAAACAAAAAACGCAGCCGAAGCTGCGTTTTTCGGGAGGGACCCGAAGGTCCCGGCAAACGTCTTAGACGCCGCGGATGTTCGAAGCTTGCGGGCCCTTCTGGCCTTGCTTCACTTCGAATTGAACCTTCTGGTTCTCGGCCAGGCTGCGGAAGCCGCCGGTCGATTGGATTTCGCTGAAGTGAGCGAAGAGATCCTTGCCACCACCATCGGGGGTGATGAAGCCGAAGCCCTTGCCATCGTCAAACCACTTGACGACGCCGGTCTGGGTTGCTGTTGCGTTCATGTTGGAAGCCTTTCACGGTTGCTGCGCAGCACATGCTGACGCAGTGCAGAAGCGGGCCAAGAAAATCACCGATCAAGGGTTCCATCGCAACCGCCCCCACTGGGGTCGGCAAGGCTGGATGCCGTCAAACCAAGTACTGTCTTGCTCAAATCTACCTACGTAATGTAGCAGCTATCGGGGGTCAGCCCACGACCGTCTGCTTCAAGCCTCGGCCGATGCCGTGGTATTCGACGCCCAGGGTGCGCAGCAGGGCCGGGTCGTAGATGTTGCGCCCGTCGAAAATGAGCGGCTGCTTGAGCGTGGCCTTGATGTGGTCGAAGTCGGGGTTGCGGAATTCCTTCCATTCCGTAACCACGAGCAGCGCGTCGGCGCCGGTCAGGGCCTCGGCCTGGCTCTTGGCAAAGCTCAGGCGCGGCAGGTGCTTCATGACACGGGCTGCTTCTTCCATCGCCACCGGGTCGTAGGCGCGCAAGGTGGCACCGCGGCGGCTGAGCTCTTCGGCCACGACACGGCTCGGCGCGTCGCGCATGTCGTCGGTGTTGGGCTTGAAGGCCAAGCCCCAGAGCGCGAAGGTGTGGCCCGACAGGTCTTCACCGAAACGCTGCACCACCTTGCGCACGAGCACGTGCTTCTGGCGTTCGTTGGCGGCTTCCACGGCCTGCAGCACGCCCAGTTCGAGTCCGTTCTCGCGACCGGTGTAGATGAGCGCCTTCACGTCCTTCGGAAAGCAGCTGCCGCCATAGCCGGTGCCGGGATAGAGAAAGTGCGTGCCGATGCGCGGGTCGCTGCCGATGCCGCGACGCACCTGCTCGATGTCCGCGCCCACCTCGTCGGCCAGCAGCGCCAGCTCGTTCATGAAGCTGATGCGCGTGGCGAGCATGGCGTTGGCCGCGTACTTGGTGAACTCGGCACTCTTCACGTCCATCAGCTGCAGCCGGTCGTGGTTGCGCATGAAGGGGGTGTAGAGCGCACGCATCAGGAGCACGGCGCGTTCGTCGTCGGCGCCGACGATGATGCGGTCGGGCCGCATGCAGTCCTCGACGGCAGCGCCTTCCTTCAGGAATTCTGGGTTGGACACGACCGCGAATTCCATCTCGAGCCCGCGCGCCTTCAGGGCGCTGGTGACGGCAGCGCGCACCCTGTCGGCCGTGCCCACGGGCACGGTGCTCTTGTCGACGATGACCTTGTAGTCGGTCATGTGGCGGCCGATGTTGGCGGCCGCAGCCACAACGTACTGCATGTCGGCAGAGCCGTCTTCTTCAGGGGGCGTGCCCACGCCGATGAACTGCAGCGTGCCATGCCCCACCGCGGCCGCCACGTCGGTGGTGAACTGCAGGCGGCCGGCTGCGACATTGCGCTGGACGATCTCCTTCAGCCCGGGCTCATGGATGGGGATGCCGCCGTCGTTGAGCAGCCGGATCTTGCGCTCGTCGACGTCGAGACAGACCACGTGGTTGCCCATTTCGGACAGGCAGGCACCCGTGACGAGCCCGACGTAGCCGGTACCGATGACTGTAACTTTCATGTGCAGGCGCCTGAATTTGGGGGTGCGACAGGGTAAGCGTGAATTGTGGCGGCGGCCTCAGCGGGCCGCGGCCCGTGCGAGTGATATCTTCCGCACGGCAGCAGCAAACGCCAGCCTCATGCCGGCAGCACCATGACCAAAACCGCACTCATCACCGGCGTCACCGGACAGGACGGCGCCTACCTCGCCGAGCTTCTGCTGGCCAAGGGCTACACCGTTCACGGCATCAAGCGCCGCGCGAGCAGCTTCAACACCGACCGCATCGACCACCTGTACCAGGACCCGCACGTCGACCACCAGCGCTTCACGCTGCACTATGGCGACCTGACCGACAGCACCAATCTGATCCGCATCGTGCAGCAGGTGCAGCCCGACGAGGTCTACACCCTGGGCGCGATGAGCCACGTCGCGGTGAGCATCGAACAGCCCGAGTACACGGCCGACGCCGACGGCATCGGCACCCTGCGGCTGCTGGAAGCCATCCGCATCCTGGGCCTGACGAAGAAGACGCGCTTCTACCAGGCCAGCACGAGCGAGCTCTACGGCCTGGTGCAGGAAGTGCCGCAGAAGGAGACCACGCCGTTCTACCCGCGCAGCCCCTACGCGGTGGCCAAGATGTACGCCTACTGGATCGTGGTGAACTACCGCGAGGCCTACGGCATGTACGCCTGCAACGGCATCCTCTTCAACCACGAGAGCCCATTGCGCGGCGAAACCTTCGTCACGCGCAAGATCACGCGCGCCGTGGCGCGCATCGCGCTGGGCCTGCAGGACTGCCTGTACCTGGGCAACCTGAGCGCGCTGCGCGACTGGGGCCATGCCCGCGACTACGTGAAGATGCAGTGGATGATGCTGCAGCAGGGCCACGCCGAGGACTTCGTCATCGCCACCGGCGTGCAATACAGCGTGCGCCAGTTCGTCGAACGCGCCGCAGCAGAACTGGGCATCACCATCGCCTTCACGGGTGAAGGCGAGGCCGAGATCGGCACCGTGGCCAAGGTGGTGCCCGTGAACGGCGAACTCAAGGCCAAGTGCAAGCCGGGCGACGTGGTCGTCAAGGTCGACCCGCGCTACTTCCGGCCCACCGAAGTGGAAACGCTTCTCGGCGACCCGAGCAAGGCCAAGGCCAAGCTGGGCTGGGAACCGACCACGCCGTTCAGCGAACTGGTGCGCGAGATGGTGGAGGCCGACTACACCGCGGCCAAGCGCGACAGCCTGGTCAAGCTGGCCGGCTTCCAGGCCTACGACTACCACGAGTGAACGCGTGAATTCCGATGCCCGCATCTACGTCGCCGGCCACCGCGGCCTGGTGGGCAGCGCCATCGTGCGCCGGCTCCATCAGGCCGGCCACACGAAGCTGCTGCTGCGCACCCATGCCGAGCTCGACCTGACCGACGAACGCGCCACCCGCGCCTTCTTCGAAGCCGAGAAGCCGGAGTACGTTTTCCTGGCGGCCGCCAAGGTGGGCGGCATCGTCGCCAACAACAGCTTTCCGGCCGAGTTCATCCGCGACAACCTCGCCATCCAGACCAACGTCATCCACGCCGCTTACTTGAACGGCGTCACGCGGCTGCTGTTCCTGGGCAGCAGCTGCATCTACCCCAAGCTGGCGCCGCAGCCCATGCGTGAACGCGACCTGCTCACCGGCGCGCTGGAGCCCACCAACCGCCCCTACGCGCTGGCCAAGATCGCCGGCGTCGAGATGTGCTGGAGCTACAACCGCCAATACGGCACGAAATACCTGGCGGCGATGCCCACCAACCTGTACGGCCCGGGCGACAACTACCACCCCACCCACAGCCACGTCATTCCGGCGCTGCTGCGCAAGTTCCACGAAGCCAAGCTGGCCGCGGCGCCGCAGGTCACCGTATGGGGCACGGGCACGCCCAGACGCGAATTCCTGTTCAGCGACGACATGGCCGACGCATGTGTCTTCCTGATGAACCTGCCCGACGACGGCTACCAGGCCCTGCTGGGCAGCGACGAAAGCGCAACCGGGCGCTTCGAGCCGCCGCTGGTGAACATCGGCGTCGGCGAAGACGTGACCATCTCGGAATTGGCGGCGCTGGTGGCCAGTGTGGTGGGCTATGAAGGCCAGGTCGTGTACGACACGAGCAAGCCCGACGGAACGCCGCGCAAGCTGATGGACGTGGGCCTTCTGGCCCAGGCGGGCTGGAAAGCCCGCACGACGCTTCAGGCCGGGCTGGCCACGGCCTACGCGGAGTTTGCTGCCCAGGCCTAGGCCTGCCTGTCGAAGCTCCTGCTGCTCCCGGCGTTGATGGACCCGCCGGCGATGCGTGTGTCCACGACCCGGCGGGGGGCCACGGTCGTGAAGACCTTGTCCCGGTCGAGGCTGACCAGGCTGAATGGATCGGCGCCCATGCCCGACACCCCGCTGGCCGGGGCAGCACCGCAGACGGTTACATCGGGCCCCTTGAGCCGCGCCCCATGCCGGCCGATATCCCCCTTGTACCCCGGCACAGGCGCTGGACAGCCGTTCGCGCCACCTGCCGCCGGGTCCTTGCCGGACTCTCCCCATGCCTACCCCTCAGCCACGCCCGGCCGCTTGCCGCAAGGCAGCGTTTCGCATCCAGCTTGCCTGCGCCTTGATCTCGCTTGCCGGGTGTGGCGGCGGCGAAGCCCCCGGGGTTGCAGCCGCAGAGGCTTCACAGGCCGCCCAAGCTGCGCAAGCCGCAGGCGCGCCGGGCGTCGGCAGCACCGGTCCTGCCGCCGGCCTCGCCTTCGCCTTGGCCAGCACCGGCACGCCTGCGGGTGAACGCGTGCCCGTCGTCATCCGCGCTGCAGGCGGGGTCGTCAACGGCGTCGCGGTCGAAGGCCGGGTTCGCTACAACGGCACCGTCGTCGCGGCCGGTGCCGTGGCCTCGGCGGCCATGACCGACTACGTCTTCGAACTGCCCGGGCCCCTGCGCGGCGGCGCACTCGACATCGTCATGGTCAACGCCGACGAAGCTGCAGGAACGGCGACCCGGGTGCTGCGCATCGCGTCGGTGACGGTGGCCGGCATCGTCCTGCGGCCCACCGACTTCAACGCGGTCTTCGATGCCGGAAACGATGAAGCCGCCTTCGACGGGCTCCAGGTCTCGGCCGGAAGGGCCTTGCTCGCGAACAACGGGGCCTTGCGTCTGACGCTGCCCACGGCCGACGAAGTCGCACGGGCCCAGCAGCCGCTGCCCGACACCCCTGGGGTCTACATCGACGCCGAACGCGGCTCGGACGACAGCGCCGGCACCCAGGAACGCCCGTGGCGCACGATCGCCCGCCTTGCGACCTCGAGCGCCAGGACCAGCGGGAACATCTTCCTGCGCTGCGGCACGGTGTTCCGCGAATCGCTGTCGATCCGCGAGGAATGGCTCAAACCCGGCCGCCTGATCGCCGGGTACGGGCCCGAATGCCCGCGGCGCAAGGCCGTGATCAGCGGTGCCGACGACTTCTCCGGCGGTTGGCAACAGTCGGGCGGCGTCTGGTCGCGCGCGCTGCCCCGCAACACACCGAAGATCAGCCAGCTCTTCATCGACGGCAGCCCGCTGCGGACGGCGCGTTGGCCGAACCTGGAAGGCACCAGCGCGCGCAAGACCGCGCTGGCCTCGGCAGGCCTGGCGGCCGATCATCTCGCGGTGCGTTCCGAAGACGCTTCGGCGCTGTCGACGCGCTCGCTCGTCGGCGCTGCCGTGCAACTGCGCACGCAGGCCTGGCTGATCGAATCGCGCGTGGTGGTGGGCACACGCCAGGATGCGCTGGCCCTGGATCGCCCGCTCGACTGGAAGCTGGATCCAGGCGAAGGCTATGTCCTGAGCGACAAGCTCTGGATGCTCGACGAAGCCGGCGAGTTCTTCCACGACCTGGAGAATCAGCGCCTGTACTTCGTGGCGCCCGCGCACAGCCCTGCGGACCTGAACACCGCCTTGATCGAAGGCAGCGTGCGTGACGTGGGCCTGGTCGTCCAGAACAGCCACGGCACCGTGGTGCGCGATGTCGCGCTGGTGGCGAACCGGGCCGACGGGCTGCACGCCCTGGATGCGCCGGGACTGCAAGTCAGCGACGTGGTGGCCAGCGACAACGGCTCCTCGGGCATCCGCCTGCGCCAATGGGCGCCAGAGCCGGCGCAGAACGCGCGGGTCGAAGTGAGCGGCAGCCTCGTCACGGACAACGGCCACTACGGCATCGATGCGGGCTACGTCAGGAACGCGCGCATTTCGGGCAATCGTGTGTTGCAGACCGGCATCGGCAGCCACCGCACGGAGGGGGTGTACGCCGCCATCGAAACGGGGCCGGGGGGTCAGGTCGAGGACAACCTGATCGACGGCTCGGGCTACCTGGGCATCCGTTTTTCAAGCCGCGACAACAGCCGGGTGTCGGGCAACCGGGTCAACGGCCACTGCCAGAGGCTGTCCGACTGCGCCGGGATCTACACCTGGTCGCAGCCCCACGCCCAGCAGGCGTCGCAGCGCTCGGTGGTCGAGGGCAACCAGGTCCGCGGCGGCGAGGCGAACCTGACGGGCACCCAGTCGGCCGGCAGCGACCTGGTGGCCGGCATCTACATCGACGACGAATCGGACGGTGTGGTGGTCCGCGGCAACCTGCTGGCGCAGAACCCGTTCGGCATCTTCGTGCACAACGCCTCGCGGCTGACCGTCGAGAACAACCGGGTCTGGCTGCCGGGCCGGGCGGGCATCGCAGCGGCCATGGATCGCCACGACGCCGACCGCATGACGGACAACCTGTTCCAGGGCAACGAGATCGTGCCGCTGGTGCAGGTCCGCGCCAGGCCCGACGGACCGCCTGGCTTCAGTGTCGGCCAGCCCTTCTGGCTGTACCACGCGCTCACGGGAAAAAGCGCCCTTGCGGAGCGGGGCAATGTCTTCCGCGACAACCGGGTGCTGAACCTGCAGGGTCTGCAGGCCACTCATGCCACCGTGCTGGGGCCGGCGGGACAGACGGTGCTGGACGCCGACGAATGGAGCCGGCTGAACCGGGGCGAACCCGCGCCATCGCAGCCCTCGACCTTTCAGCCCTACGAACTCGTGCTCGGTCCGGAACTCATTGCCGACGCCGAGATGGACCAGGGCCTGAACACCTGGCGAAGCTGGCGCTCGCCGGCGAGCCAGGGTTTCGGTGTCGCAGCCACGTCCGCCGGCGGCTGCGTGGGCGCCTGCCTGCAGTTCAGCACCGGGCATCCGGGCGACTACCTGGCCAGCCCGGGACTCATGCTGGAGGCGGGCTCGACCTACCTGTACCGGACGCGCCTGGCCGGTGCCACGGCCGGCCTGAAGCTGGCCTGGCCCTACATCAGCCGCGATGCCTCGCCCTGGGACGCCGTGGCCGAGCCGGGCGCGGCCGTGGCCCTGGCCCCGCGCAGTCTGCGCGCCGGCACCTTCAACGCTTTCGAGGCGTTCTTCGTGCCCAGGGAAACCGCGCAGGCCAGGGTGCACTTCCAGCTGGAGGCGCCGGGCACCGCCGTGGTCGACGCCGTCTCGGTGCGCAAGGTGATGGGCGTTGCAGCGGCGCAGGTGGACGAGTGGGCCAGGATCGTCACCGCCCCGGTCCAGCAGTCGCAACGCATCGGCTGCGCATCGCTGCAGTGGCCGGAGAACTGTCGCGCCATCGACCGCGACGGCACGGCCGTCGCCCTGCCCCTGGACATTCCGGCCGGGACGGCCCGGCTCCTGCTTCGCGCGGACTCGCCTCACCGGCGTTGACGCCGCAGGCGCACTTACCTCCGGTCACGCGCAGCGGTGCGCTGCGGCACACATCTCAGGGTAAGCTCTAGTCCACAGTTGCTGTTTCACTCCGACGCAGCGTAGTGGCACGCGCATGGCCGAAGTGCGTGCTGGCAGGCAACAGGCGGTCGGCCAGGGGGCGAGCGAAGATGCCACATCGCATTGCAAGCACTGCTGGCCGGGGACACGCCTTCTCCACGAACGTGCGCGGCGGCAGCTCCTAGGGAAGACCTTCCATGGCGCGCATCAGACAGGCCACCGTGTTTTCTCTCGGCGATTCGAGTGCCCTGAGCACGTGGTCCAACGTGCCCTACTTCTTCACCGAGACCTTGCTGCACAAGGGCGTCCAGGTCAACCGTGTCGACCTGG
The DNA here is from genome assembly GCA_031411875.1 of Burkholderiales bacterium. GTDB lineage: Bacteria > Pseudomonadota > Gammaproteobacteria > Burkholderiales > Burkholderiaceae_C > Rubrivivax. The sequence continues at coordinate 66,618 of JANOBX010000043.1, forward strand.
CACCCAGGCTGCTGGCCAAGGCGCTGAACCGAGCCCTGGTGTTGTGCCTGCGCCTGTTCCACAGCAAGAGCACCTTCGACTACACCCGTTCCATCGTCCACTACTGGGATGTCCGGCGACGCATCGCCAAGGCCGAGCGACGATTTCCGGATTCCGACGTCAACATCTTCCTGACCTTCAGCTTTTCTTCTGCAGGCCTGTCGGACAAGCCGGTCGTGCTGTTCGCCGACTGGACCTACGACCACTGCATCACGCACTTCAGGGAGCGCAGTCCCGACCGCTTCGAACAGGGCTCGGTGGCACGCGAGGACTTCCAGATCGAGTCCGCCGACCACGTCTTCGTGCTGTTCCCGCGGGTGGCCGAGCACATGCGGGCCCGGTATCACAACCCGAACATCCACTATCTCGGCAACGTCGTGAATGCGTTGATCCCGGTCGATTCGGCCGCGGTGCTGCGCACCAAGTGCTCGTCCTCGAACCTCTTGTTCATTGGCGGCAAGAAATACATCGAGGGCGCACGCCGGCTGATCGCTGCCTATGAACTGCTGAAGCCCTCGTTCCCCGCGCTCACGCTCACGCTCATCGGCCTGAGCCGCCAGGATTTCCGCTCGCTTCCCGCCGGCGTGGAATGCCACGGCTACCTGGACAAGGGCCGCGACGACCAGCGAAACACGTATTACGAGCTGATGAGGAACGCCCGGGTCATCGTCAACACCACGCCGAAGTGGGGCGCCTTCTCCGCCATGATCGAGGCGATGCAGTTCTTCACGCCCGTCATCGTGACGCCGTACGACGAATTCGTCCGCACCTTCGGACGCGACATCCCCTTCGGCATGTACTGCGAAGACGAGCACCCCTCGACGCTGGCCACCCTCATCGAGCAGATGCTCACCAGCGCCCGCTACGCGCGGCTCTGCACCGAGGCGCATGCAGCGGTCCAGGCGTTCAGCTGGCCTGCCTACATCGACCGCGTGCTGAACATCGTCGAGAAGCCCTCCCCGAGGCGTGCGCCGCTGCTCAGGGCGGGCGATGCACAGGAAGCGGGCCGCTGAGACCTGCCCAGATCCGGGGCTGACAGCAGGGCACTGCAGCCGTCAGAATGGCGGCCACCAGCATGCAGGGCCGCCCATGAACCTTTGGCACCGTCTCATCCATCCGCTGACCCACCGGTTCAGGCGCCGGCGCGGACAGTTCATCCTGGCGAATTTCCCCGACATCCGCACCGCCAGGATCTGCGACCTGGGGGGCTCGATCCACTTCTGGGACAAGCTCGAGATCGACGTGCCGCGCGGCAACATCACGATCTACAACATCAGCGCCAACGAGACCCAGGGCATGGCGGAGACGACCGAAGGCGGCATCCGCGTCGTCATCTACGACGGGGTCACGATCCCGGTGCCCGACGGCCACTACGACGTGCTCGTCTGCAATTCCGTGCTCGAGCATGTTCCCCCGGCGGCAAGAGCCGCGCTGGCGCGTGAAATCAAGCGGGTGGCGCGCGCCGTGTTCTGCCAGACCCCCGCCCAGTCCTTCCCGTTCGAACCCCATTTCCTGCTGCCCTTCGTGCACTGGTTGCCGCGGAGCTGGGGCTTTCGCATCATCCAGCTCAGCCCTTGGCGGCTGCTGGCACGGCCTGACGACGCGACGATCCGGGAATACTGGTGGGGAACCCAGCTCTTGACCGGGCAGGAGGTTCAGCGCTTGTTCCCGGACGACGACATCGTGGCCGAGCGCTTCATGGGCCTGACCAAGTCCTATTACGTGGTTCGCAGGGCAACGCCCCTGGCCACCCGCGACAGGCTGCTCCGCGCCGCTTGAATGTCGCGCCCGGCGCGCACGCCGGACCGCCCGCCGCCCACCCTTCGCGGGGCGCAAAGCCCCCGAACTGGCCCGCCAGGGCCTGCGGAAAGATACGTCCGGAGACCATCTGTTAGGTCTCGTATCGAGGCGCTTGGCGATTACATCGCCAATCTAACGAAGTCGATCCGTATCCCGATCGCGTGACTTCACGCCGACCGGCTGGCACCGATATCTCGGACACCCGCGGCACCCCGAAGACCTCTTGCCTCCCGTCGCGGGGACGTGCTGGTCTGCTGAAGTTTTCAACCCTTCCTCCTACCCAGACTGCCTTGCGAATTCGTTTCGCCGGGCTTTGCTTTAACCGTGGTCCGCGCATGCCTCACTTCAACTTTCCCATCGCCACGCCCCGCCGCCCGCTGCCCACCGCCATCGGTGCAGCCTGCATCGCCCTGTCTGCCCTGATCGCCGGATGCGGCGGGGGCGAGTCCCCGGGCGCAGAGGCCCAGTCCCCCCCTGCGGCCCAGTCCGCAGACGCCCAGGAAGGCCGCCAGCAGGCTCTGACGTCCAAGAGCCTCGTCCGGACCATGACCGCGACGGTCATCACCCTGCGGGCGCGCAGCGACCTCACCGACAACGTCGGCGCCTACGTGAAGATCCGCTACAACGGCCAGGTGATCGCGGCTGCCGAGGTTCGCTCGACGCAGTTCGCCGACCTCGTCTTCCGCGTCATGAACGTCGTCGACGGCGGCATGCTCGACGTCGTCTTCACCAATGCGACCCACCCCAACGGCATCGTGGCGCGGCAACTATCCGTCCAGTCGCTGACCGTGAACGGCGCCGTCTTCTCGCCCACCGGCCCCGGGGTGAGCTTCGATGCAGGCCATGGCCTGGCGGCTTTCGACGGCGCCTTCGTCACGCCGGGCCAGCAACAGTTGTCATTGACGGGCGCGCTTCGCTTCCCGATGCCCGCAGCCACCCAGATCGGCACCGGCAGCAACATCTCGGACGGCTCGATGCTGTCGCCGGCACCGGGTCTGTACGTGCACGCCACGGGCGGCTCCGACACCTACACCGGCACGTTCGACCGGCCCTTCCGCACGCTGGCGCGGGCGGCCAGCGTGCCCATGCTCGCCGGGGAGCACATCCATCTGCGCTGCGGCAGCGTGTGGCGCGAATCGATGGCCCTGGGTGTCAGCAACATGGCCGACGGCACCGAGATCCGGTCGTATGGAGACTGTGCCAACGAACCCAGGCCCGTCATCACAGGCGCAGACAGCCTGAAGGGCGGCTGGGTCCGTTCCGGCCCGATGTGGGTGCGCTCGGTGCCCGCCGGCACCCCCAAGATCGAGCGACTGCTCGTCGGCTTCCACGCGGTGCGCACCGCCCAGTGGCCGAACGCCACGCAACCGCAACCCGTGGTCCAGTCGGGGGTGCCAGGGCAAGCCGTACGCTTCAACATCGCGCCCGACCAGGCCGCCTTCCTCGCCCAGCGGGACATCGCGGGCGCCAGCCTGATGATCCGCACCCAGGCCTGGCGCGTGGAATCGCGTCGGGTCGTGTCGCTGCAAGGCGCCACGCTCGGCTTCGACACCGCGCCGGAGTTCGCGGTCGAGGCGCAATCGGCCTGGTTGCTGAGGGACAAGTTCTGGATGCTCGACGCACCCGGCGAGTTCTTCCACGACACGGTGCAGAACAAGGTCTACCTCATCCCGTCGGAGGCCGATGCGCAGGTCGACGTCAACGGCCTGGAGATCGAGGGCAGCGTCCGCGACGTGGCCCTGGACCTGCGGGCTCGCCGCGGCCTGGTGGTCAAGGATGTGGCGCTGCGCATGGCACGGGCCGACGGGCTGCGCATGACCGACGCACCCGAAGCGCGCCTGAGCAACCTGGAGGTCACCAACAACGCCTCGGCCGGCATCCGGCTCATGCAATGGCTGCCCTTGCCCCCGGGCGCGGGCGGTCCGGTGGTCGAAGGCAGCATGCTGGCCGCCAACGGCGAGTACGGGGTGGACGCACGCTATGTAAAAAATGCTCGAATCAGCGACAACCGGGTCCAGGACACGGGCGTGGCCGACTACACCGGGCCGGTCGACTCGGCGATCGCCGGCGGGCCCGGCGCGCGCATCGTCAACAACGTCGTGCAGAACAGCGGCTATGTCGGCATCCGGTTCTGCAGCATCGGCAACTCGGTGGTCGCCGGCAACGAGGTCAGCGACTACTGCAAGCGACTGTCGGACTGCGGCGGCATCTACAGCTGGACGGCGCGCGCCGAGATCACGCCCGAGCAGGCCGCCACGGTCGAAGGCAACCGGGTCTTCACGGCCAAGGCGGTGGCGGAGGGCAGCGCCGCCTACGGCAACGATCTGGTCGCAGGCATCTATCTCGACGACCACTCGCAGCGAACCGTCGTTCGCAACAACTTCCTGCACGCCATGCCCGTGGGCATCTTCGTGCACAACGGCGCGCTCAACACGGTGGAGAACAACCGCATCTGGATGCCCCAGAAGGCGGCCATCTCGGTGAGCATGGACAGAAGGGACGGCGACTGGTCTTTCGGCAACACCATCCGGAACAACGAGATCGTGCCCTACACCACGACGCTGGGCGCGTTCCCCCAACCCCCGACCTTCTTCTCTTCGCATGCGTTCTGGTTCGAGCATGCGCTGTCGGGGGAGGCGGCCCTGGCGCCTGGCCGCAACGTGTTCCAGAACAATCGGGTGGTGCAGTTGCATGGCGCCAATTCGGAGCACGCGAAGCTGAGAGGGCCGGTCACCGAACGCAACGTCACTGCAGCGGAGTGGCAGACTCTGAACCCGCTGGAGCCGCGCATCGAGCAACCCGTCACCTTCGCGAGCTACTGGGCGGCCCTGGGACCCGAGCGTGTGACTGGCGGCAACTTCGATGCGGGCCTCGGCAGCTGGGGCCGACACTGGAACTGGCAGCTGCCGGGCTATGACTTGGCGCCTGTGGCGAACGTGGCCGGATGCAACGGACCGTGTCTGCGCATGACCAGCGGCCAGAACGGTGACATGGTCTTCAGCCCCGCCTTCAGCATGCCGGCCAACCGGCTGCACATGTACCGCTGGACGGCCGTGGCGGGGAACGCGCCGGCCACGATGGGCTGGCCCTACATCAGCAGGAACGGCAGCCCCTGGGACGAGATGAACGACTGGCGTGGTTTCCAGGGCCGCAGCACATTGGACGTGGGGGCCGGCCAGACCCTGAACTACGAGGCCTTCTTCGTGCCGAAGTCTTCCGACAGCGCCCGCGTGAACATCATGATCCAGACCCAGGGCGTGCCGGTGAGCATCGATTCCGTGTCGGTGCGGGAAGTGGAGATGTGGCTGTCCAGCGGACCCTCGGAATGGGTGGCCGCCGCGATTGCGCCACGTGGCCAGGCGCGCATCGTGAACAGCTGCGGCGACGTCGGCTTGCCGGCCGACTGCGCCCTGAAGAGCCTGAGCGGGGCGGACGTCACGCTGCCCGTCACGGTGCCGGCCAACGAGCAGCAACTGTTCCTGTGGGCGAACTCGCCCTACCGGAAGTAGCACGGTGGCGGCAGGCGTTGCAGCGCAGCGCCTGCACAGCCCGGGTCGCGATGGCCCCGACTTGATGCGACCAGAGACGAGCGACTAGCGACTAGCGCATGACGTGCTGCGTCAGCAGGCGGTCATAGGCTTGCAGCACCTGTTCCCATTGGAACTCGGCTTCGAACCGGCGCCGTGCCGCGGCGCGCATCTGCTCGAGCTGCGAAGCGTTGTCGAGCACGGCCTCCAGGCGTGACGAGAAGCTCTTCGCGCCATCGAAGTAGACCGCCGCGTCCTGAGCCACCCATCGGTTGAACGCGTTGTCGTGGGCGATGACGGCGTTGCCGGCCCCCAGCGACTCCACCAGCGAAGGATTGGTGCCGCCGACCTGGTGTCCATGCACATAGAGCGTGCAATGGGCGCGCAGGGCGCGCAGGATGGGCTTGTCGTAGATGGGCCCGCAGAACTGCACTTCGGGCCCGGCCGCAGCCCTGACGGCACGGTGATAGGCATGGTCCTGGCGATAGCCGCCCAGCACGGCCAAGGTCTGGCCGCGTGGCCGGGCCGACCAGCCGCGCACCGCTTCGAGCACCGAGTTCTCGGGCTCCGGGCGGGCGATCAGGGTGGCATAGCGGCCAGGCTGCAGGCCGTAGGCCTGCAGGGGGCTGGCGTCCACCTCGGCCAGCCGTTCGGCGCCGTAGGGAATCATCGTGATCTTGGCGGCCGGGGCGGCACGCTGAAGATGCCTGGCGATCTCGGGGTGGTCGGCCACCAGATGGTTGCCGAGCAGGGAGCCGGCACGCTCGTTCAACCAGAACCAGAGCTTCGCCACCGCTCCCCACTTGGCGCGGCGCCATTCGATGCCGTCCATGTTGATCACGTTGGTGACACCGGCCAGCCGCAGCAGTGCACAGAACACCGCGGTGTTGTAGCCGAGCGTGAGGCAGAGGTCACGCGACGCCGCGGCATGGCGCGTGGCCTTCCAGTCGAAGCCGATGGTGCTGGCTGGCGTGTCGGCGCCGCAGGCCATCCTGACCCGCTCGACCCCGCACCACTCGTCCAGCTGCACCGGGCCCTGCCCTGTCTCCTGGCAATACACGATCACGCGCCAGCCGGTCCGCACCAGATGCAGGGCCAGCTGCTCGGCAAAGGTCTCGAAGCCACCGTGTGCTGCAGGAACACCGCGCGTGCCGAGGATGCGCAGCGTCTTCATGCCTGGGTCATCTCGCGGTAGATCAGGGAGGTGCGCTCGGTCTGTTCGCGGATCGAGAACAGGCTGGCCTGCCGGCGGGCGCCGGCGGCGCCCAGCCGCTGGCGCAGTGCTGCGTCGTTCGCCAGCCGGTGCAAGGCGGCGGCCAGCTCGGCCACGTCGCGCGGCTTGAACAGCAGGCCGGTCGCCTCGTGCTCGACGATGTCGAGCAGGCCGCCATGGGCCGCCGCCAGCACCGGCAGGCCGCAGGCCATGGCTTCGATGGCGACCATGCCGAAGGGTTCGGGCTCGGTCGAGGGCACCACCGCGATCTGCGAGCCCCGCCAGACGCTGTAGATGTCGTCGACGAAACTGACGAAGTGCACGACGCCGCCCAGGCCTGCTTCCCGGACCTGGCGCTGCAAGGCCGAGAGCTGGTCTTCATGGCCGGCGAAGACACTGCCCACGATGGCGAACTTCAGGGCCCCCAGCCGCCCTTCGCGCTGCAGCAGCGCGGCGGCCGCGATGAGCAGGCCCTGCCCCTTCCAGTGGTTCAGGCGCCCGGCCACCGTGGCCACCACATCGCCGTCCCCTGCACCCAGGTCCTGCCGGAACTGTCGTGTGGCGCCAGGGTTGGGCGCGGGCAATTCAGGCAGGCCGTTGAACACCACGTCGGTGCGGCTCGCGAGCCTCGGCGCCTGGGACAGCAGCCACTCGCGGGTGGGGGTCGAGTTGGCGATCACGCGCCTGGACAGCAAGGCCGCCAGCCAGGGCAGGCCGCGCCCGACCATGGCGGGTTTCAGGATGATCTCGTGCACGTGCCACAGATGCGGCCGCCGGCGGATGGCGGCCCAGACGGCACCCCCCAGCACGGCCAGCGTGTTGGAATGAACGACGGCAATCTGACGGCCGGCCACGATGAGATCGAAGTCGCGCACGGTCTGGCGGAACATGCGCAGCAGCGCCAGCGCCGCCGATGGCCTGAACATCTGCCGCGTGATCTTGGCCACGGCCGCCACGTGAACCTCGGCACCTGCTGCGCGCAGCACGGCCTGCAGCGGTCCGTTTTCGTGCAGCACCACCAGCACCTGGAACTCGCCCGCGTGCAGCAGGTTCTCCACCAGATAAAGCAGCACCTTGTCGGAACCGTACATCTCGGCCGACCCGTGGACGAACAGGACCACGGGTGCACCCTGCGCCGACCGTTCGCGCATCAGCTTCGGCCGGCACGCGGCCGCAAGGCCTGGCGCAACACGCGCACCGCCGGTGCGCTGGCGCTGCGCGGGCTGGGCTCACGCTGCGACGAGGCCATCTCGGGGTCCCAGCCATGCCAGGCCCGGTACTCGTGGTAGGCCCAGGACCAGCCGTTGCGTTCGAAGATGTCGATCGACTGCCGGATGTAGCTGGCCGCCGAATCGTCGGGCGCCCAGCGTGGTGCGCTGAACTCGCCGACGTAGATGGGCTGGTCATGACGCGAGGCAAAGCGCTCGACCGGTGCCAGCGATTCGGCCAGTTCCCGGGCGGTCGACTTCGAGTCCGCCGCAGCATCGGTGTAGCGCTTGGCGTCGCGGTGCTCGGCGGCCACGCCCTGGTGCGTGAAGTCGAAGGGCGCGTAGGAGTGCACGCTGTAGACGATCTCGCGGAAGGGGATGGGCACGAGGTTGACGAAGGACGCACCGGTGGCGTCGGGCGCAGACTCGACGATGACCACTCGCTCGGGGTCGACACTTCGGATCGCGGTCGTGATGCGCGCCGCGAGCTCGAGCCAGCGATCCTGCCGGGCCGCAAACGTCAGCCCCGGCGGAACCGGCTCGTTGACGATGTCGAAGCCGGCAACGACACCGCGCCCCTTCAACTGCAAGGCCAGCGAGCGCCAGAGCCGCACGGCACTTTCCAGCAGCAAGGGGCTGTGCCAGAGTGCGTCGCGCGCATCGGGGCCGAAGCTCACCACCAGGACCATGCGCAGGCCCCGTCGTTCCAGGCTGAGCAGCACGGCTTGCAGCGCTTGCAGGTCGGCGGGGGAGATGGCGTACGACGAGGCCGCCTCGTCCTTCCTGACGTCGAGGAACATGCGCACGTGGCCAGCGCCCAATTCGACCAGCGAGTCGTTGTCGGCGGGCGAGCGGTCGCCGAAGCTGAGCAGTCCGTAACCCACGCCCCGCTGGCGCGAGGCGCGGAAGTCGTCGGCGCGCAGCATTGGCAAGGGCGTTGGCAAACCCGTGGCGCAGGCCGCCAGCGGCACGGGCGCCAGGGCCAGCGCGAGACCCCGGCTGCAGACGATGCGGCGGCGAAGGTTCATGCCGAGGATCGCTTGTGATGCGCCATCAAGGTGTAGGCCAGGCCACAGGCCATGCCGAGGTTGGCCCACAGCACCACCAGATAAGGGCCGCGCACCAGCAAGGGGTTGATCGAGAAGGTGATGAGCGCGGTGATGTGGAAGAAGCGCATCCAGACGAAGTACGGGTGCAGCACGCCATCTCCACGGGCCAGGGCCACGGCCTTGTTCAAGACGAGGAAGATCTTCGCATAGCCCCAGATGAATAGGCTCAGTCCGATGAGGCCACCGTGTTTCAGGATGTCGAGCACGTCGCTGTGTGTCGGGATGTTCATCACGCGGAAGTTCTCCACGTATTCCTCACCAGAGCCTTCGAGGTAGGCATGGCCCCAGATGGGGCTCTTCAGGAACTGGTACCAGGCGGCTTCGTATTGGCGAAGGCGCACTTCGGGGTTGCCGCTGGGCAGGACGCTGCGGAATTCGAAGTAGAGCAGCACGGCAGTGGCCGCGAACAGCAGCACGCCGACCACGGCAGTGACCGCATAGGCGCCGCGCCACTCGTGCTTCAGGCGCTGCCAGCCGGCCAGCACGGTAATGTGGCTCACCGCCAGCAGCGCGATGATGTAGCCCGTGAGCTTCTGGTTCAGCACCGCCGCGGCAATCAGCAAGGCCAGTGCCAGGCATTTCATGGCGGTGGACCGGACCCAATAGAACATGAGCAGGAAGCCGCCGATGACGATGTATTCGATCTCGTGCAGGGCAGCGACGCCGCCACGCAGAACCTCTCCGCCCAGTGCTGCCAGGGAGAAGGCGAGGGACACGGCCATCAGTACCACGGCCCAGCTGCGGCTTCTCTCGAACTCATTGGGCGTCGACGCAAAGTAGAAGGGCAGCAGCAGGAGATACACCCCCAGCGACAGGTAGGTGTCGTCGATTCCGAACTCCCAGCGCGCCAAGGCCGACCCCCCCAGCGCAAACAGCGCCAGCGCCACCAGCGGCCAGGTGGCGCTGACGGTGGACGCCAGGTCGCGTGCGTCTCGATTCAGCAGACGCCCAGTCAGGTGCAGGACCAGCAACGGCCCCAGCAGGAGCAGCGGGAAGTGACTGATGCTGCTCAGATGCAGCGTGATGCCGAAGATGGGCTTGGACAGGGCGAACAAGGTCGCCAGTGCCAAGACCCCCAGGATCAGTATTTCCGTGAAGCGAAGCCCATTGCGGCCGGCGGCCAGCGGCGTCGCCAGGCGCGCCTGCGGCCCGCGCTTGGGCGCGGGAATGGGTCGTCGGCTCGACCAGCGGTTCAGGAAGGTGCTCATCGGTCTTTCTCCACAGGGGCCGGGGCGGCCGCAGACAGGATGTGTGCGCTGCCGGTGACATCGGAAAGCGAATAGCGACCGCCCAAGCCGGTGGCGCGATAGCGCACGAAGCTGGGCGTCTCATCCACGGCAAAGTCGTAATCCAGTTGCTGGGCCTGGTAAGCACCGCGCAGCAGGCGTTCGATCCGCCTGGCGGCAAATGCCACGCTGCGCAGTGGCTGCCAGCGCAGCGCTCCGTGCGCCAGGCGCACGGCCTCGGCTTCGCGCTTCATGCCGTCGTGGCTGCTGAGGTTGTTGCCGTCCACGCCGAACATCGCCAGCACCTCAGGCAGGTGCGCAAAGCGCACGCCGGCATCCATCAGGCGCAGCACCAGGTCCTTGTCTGCGGCATACCTGAAAGCGTCGTCCAGCCGCAGCAGCCCACGGTCCCAGAGCGTACGCCGGAAGAAGAGCGTGCAGGACTGGGCGTACAGGAAGGTGTTCACGACATAAAAGCGGCGCAGCGGGATCTCGCGCCTCAAGGCCACGGCACGGCCGGCGTCGTCGACGACCAGATAGTCGGAGAACACGGCGTCGACCTCGGGGTGGGCGTCGAAGTAGGCCGCGACGCGGGCCAGTGCACCCGGGAGCAGTTGTTCGTCGGCGTTGAGCCACGACAGATAGCGACCACCGGCGCGCGACCAGGCGCGGTTGATGGCGTCGTACATGCCCTGGTCGGGTTCGCTCAGGCCGGCAAAGCGGGCCTGCTCCGTTCCGGTCTGGCCGGCCATCCATTCGGGTGTTCCGTCTTTCGAACAAGCGTCCTGCACCAGATGCTCGAGCGTCACGCCCCGCTGCCCGCGCACCGACCCGACACAGCGCCGCAGCTTGGCCAGCGCGTTCCAGGTGGGGGTGGCGATCGAGAACAGCGGCGCCATCAGCGACGGGCCCCCAGCGCATCGATCGTGGCCTGGTACTGGCGCAGGTGGGACTCGGCCACGACGGGAAAGGAAAAGCGTTCTTCGGCCCGCAGGCGCGCCGCGAGGCCGGCCGCACGCAGGGACGCCGGGTCGGCCACCGCCGCGGCGATCTGGCGCGCCAGGTCGGCGGCGTCGCCGGCCCGGGCCAGCCAGCCCGAGACCCCGTGTTCGACGAGATCGCGCAAGCCGCCGATGTCGAAGGCCACGGTGGCCACACCGCAGGCGGCCGCTTCCATCACGGTGTTGGGCAGGTTGTCCTGCAGGCTGGGGGCGACGAACAGGTCGGCCGCCGAATACAGGGCCACCAGCGACTCTTCGTCGTGCAGGTGCCCCACGTAGCGAACGGGGATGCCGTGGATGGTGGCGTCACCGCGCGTGGCCGAGCCGAAGACACACAGCGAGACCCTTTCCGCCCCGCCGGCCGCTGCCAGCTGGGCCAGCGCGGCGTCGAGCAGCTGGAACCCCTTGCGCGGGTCGGAATTCGACAGCACCCCGCCGAACAGCAGCACCGTGCGGTCGGGCGCAATGCCGTAGAGCTGCCGGGCGAAAAGGCGGTCGACGGGCCTGAAGCGTTCGGTGTCGATGGCGTTGGGAATGACGGTCACGGGACGCCCTGCGCTGACCGGGCTGGCACCGGCCACCGACGCCATCCAGCGGCTGGGCGCGACGAAATGCATGCCCGTCCTGGCGGCTGCCGACTTCTTGGCAGCCAGCCGGCGGCGGGCCAGGGGCGCCGTGGGCCAGGTCAGCTGCATCGGGCAGGGGCTGCAGCTGCTGCGGCCGAAGTTGCCGCAGCCGGCGTCGTAATGGCACCCGCCGGTGAACGGCCACATGTCGTGCGCGGTCCAGAGCACGGCGCCCGCCAGGCGCCGCACCTCGCCCAGCGAAACATAGCCGGCGTTGATCCAGTGCAGATGAACGACGTCGGGGGCGAAGGGTTGCAACACGTCGTGCAGCGACCCCCCCAGCCAGTTCACCGAGAACGAACCCCGCGAGGCACCTGCCAGGCGCGCTGGGAGCTGGTCGATGCGCCAGCGCACCCGGCCCCACAGGCGTTGAACGTTGCCTGGCGGTGTGCTGACACTGGGGTCGGCGCCGCTGCGCTGCTGCACGAACATCACCGATTCGTGGCCCGCCTGTGACAGGGCCTGATGCAGCCGATAGGCGGCGCGTGCGGCACCGCCTTCGAGATCGTAGGTGCTGACGATGGCGATCTTCAAGCGCTGGCCACCCGTTCCAGAGCCGAAACTTGCGGGCTACACTCGAACGCAGGGACCACTCCGGCGGCGCCTGCAGCGCTGAATGCATGCTGACCCAAGTCTCCGCGAGCAAGCGCTTTCTCAATCTGGCTTGCGGTGCCAGCTATGTGCAGGACGGCCAATGGACCAATCTCGACTACACCCCCAGCGGTCGGGGCGTGGTGCAGGCCGATCTGCTGGGACGCCTGCCTTTTGGAGATGGCGGGTTCGATCTCGTCTACACCTCGCATTTCGTCGAGCACATTCCGCGGCCACGCGTCGCGTCCTTTCTGGCGGAATGCCGACGTGTGCTGCGACCGGGCGGAACGCTGCGGGTCGTGGTTCCCGACTTCGAAGAAATGTGTCGAACCTATCTGCAGCAACGCGCCGCAGGCTCCGAGGTTCTGGCCGACTGCCTGGCGCTGGAAATCCTGGACCAGTGCGTGCGCAAGCGGTCGGGCGGCGAGCTCGCCGAGCTGTACGCCAAGGTGGCCCAGGAGAAAGACGCAGACCTGGCGGCATTCATCTTCGAGCGTTGCGGCGAAGACCTGCGGCCCCATCGCCCGGCGCCCGCCGAGGCCACGGTGGCAGCGCCGCCCACGCTGGGCGCGCGCGCTCGTCGGTACCTGGAACGGCGCTACGTCCGCGCGGTGTGCAGCCTGTTGCCCCGGGCCTTCCGCGAACAGAACGTGAGCCTGGCCGAAGTGGGTGAAACCCATGCCTGGCTCTACGACTTCGAGGCGCTGTCGCGCCTGGTCGGCGCCGCGGGCTTCGGCGATGTGCGCCGGGTGCGCTTCGACAACAGCCGCGTCGCCGAATTTCCTTGTGTGCCGCTCGATGCCACGCCCGAGGGCGAACCTCGCAAAGGACGGCAGTCGCTGTATCTGGAAGCCGCGGCGGCCTGATCGTCCGCGTTGCGATGCCGCCGGGCCCTGGGAACGGAGCATCACGGCAGCAATGCTCCCACCGTGGCGGATCTTCCGGACGCCACGGACGGCCTGGACTGCGGCACGGGCCGCACGATCGTCGCCAGGCAATCTTCCAGGCGCGTGACCGCAGCCGCCTCGCTGAAATCGTTGCGGATCCGGGCCGCACCGCGGGCACCCGCGCGTGCCGAGCCGGCCGGGTCGTGAAGGTGCGCCGCCAAGGCCTCGGCGATGCCTTCCACCGTCGTCGCCACGGTCAGGCCGTCTTCGGCAGCCATGCCGATGCCTTCGGCCCCCACCGGCGAAGCCACCACCGGCCGGCCACAGGCCAGCGCCTCGAGCACCTTGATCTTGACCCCGCCCCCGATGCGCAGCGGCGCGACGAAGACGGCACAGGACTGGACAAAGGCGCTGTAGTCCTCGACGAAGCCCAGGCATTTCAGACGTGGGTCGAGGCTGCGCATGAGCAATTCGGGGATGCCTCGCCCGGCCACGGCGATCTCGACGCCGGGACACCGGCGCGCCAGGGCCGGTGCAATCTCTTCGCTCAGCCACTTCAGGCCGTCCAGGTTCGGCGCGTGATCGAAGCTGCCGGCAAACCCCACGCGCAGCACACCGTCTGGCGGGCAGGGCACCAGGTCCCTGGCGTCGATGACGGGCGGGTTGGTGAACGATCGTTGCAGGGGCAGCAGCATGTGCAGGGCCGTGCGATCCACGTCGGTCAGCGCCATCAAGGCGTCGGCTCGTGCATACCAGCGGAGTTCATGGCGCATCCACGCAAGCCATGAAACCTTGCCGCGGAGCCGGGGCCAGGCACCGACCTTCCCCAGAAACTGCCGCAATCTCGACACGAAGCAAACGTCCTGCACATCCATGACGGTGGGCAGGCCAGCGCACAGCGAAACGTTCTCGGCCATGTAGGGGAACTGCACGATCGCCGCATCGAACCGTATGCGGGCACGCAATTCCCGGACGACATCGGCAAAGCGACGGTCAGAAAAGGGCAGCACATCGGCAGGAGGTCCGCCTGACCACTGCCCCACGCGACCCATCAGATGGCGCAGGGGCTGATGGCGGAGCGGTATGACGTGCAGTTCTTCGGTGACTGGCTCGAGTGCAAGACGCGCCTTGGCTTCTTCGTCGGGGGGTAGAACGCTGAAGCTCACGAGATAGACCTGATGGCGAGCCGCCAGGCCACGCAAGAGACGCCAGCAGACCAGGCCGCCGCCATTGCCGCAGCCAGCGTGGTACAGCAGCGGAGACAGGACCAGCAGCTTCAGGGCAGCCTCGGCATCAAGATGGGACCGAAGACCGCACTCATGACAGCACGGAGATCACGGCGCACGCGACACGTCATCAACGACCTCCAGCCACTGCCTGCCGTATTCGCGATCGGGCTCGAGATAGTTGCCTTCGGCCCATTCATTCCATGATTTGAGAAAGACGATGCGTTCTTCGGCCGGGCGCTTCGCCACCAGCTGCATGGCGCGTGTCAGGTGCTGCCTGAACAGGCCAGGCGTGGCCCCTTGCAGGACACGACCACGGATGCCGGATCGTGGCGTGTTGTCCCAGTTCGGAATTGCAACGGGGATGCGATCTGCCGGAAAAGGATCTGGGAAGATCGACGCCATCAGCCGTTCGTAGTCGAAGACACTGGGCCGCCCCCGCGCACGCTGCAGCAGGTACAGAAACTTCTGGCGCGGGTGCTGCCAGCCCACATCACGGCGGACGTTCGGAAGATAGGTGTTGAACGCGGCGTCGAAGCCGAGCGCCTTGGGGTCGAAGGACGCTTGATCCCCGCTTCCCACCAGATACAGCCCGGGGAGCCCAGCCTCTTGTGCCCACTGCCGCCACCAGGCGGTCATGACCTTCGGGTCCGGCAGGCCAGTTGGGTTGTAGACGACGAACAAGGGCTTTCCATGGATGCGCAGATAGCGTGGATCACGGAAGGCCTCCAGCAAAGTGTCGAAATGCGCCCGGGCTTCTTCCTGGCCAAGGTACTTCTGCTCGATCAACAGCTTCTTGGGCAGACCATGCCAGATCCCCGACCAGGATTCGTTGGCCCAGCAAAGACAGAACGGGAAGTCAGGCTCACCGCTGCGCAGGACTTCCTGGAATGGCCGTTCCAGTATTCTTCGCCCGCCGAACCAATAGTGGTAGTAGCAGAAAGCCTCGACCCCGTAACGGCGGGCCAGCTTCGCCTGGTCGGCCCGAGTTTCCGCCAGGCGCAGGTCGTAGAAGCCGAGATCACCGGGCAGATGGGGCTGAATGTGTCCGGCAAACAGCGGCCTGGCCTTGGCCGTGTTGGTCCATTCGGTGAAGCCCGGACCCCACCACTCGTCGTTTTCGGGAATCGGGTGATATTGCGGAAGATAGAACGCAATCAAGCGAGCTTTCCGGGCAAATTCCTGCAGATCCGTCTGGGCGTTCGATTGCATGTTCAGCCGGGAGTTGATCTCAGTGCTGCCCAGTCGCGCCGAGCACCACCCACCGTCAACGCCAAAGCGGCGAAGACACAAACAAAACCGATGGCGCCCACCCAACGCGGGTTCCCGGCTGCGATGTTGACCACTGTCACCAGCGCAATCGCCCCGATCCCGCACAGCACGGGGCGTTGGAAGACGGTTCTGACCAGCTTCAGCCCCGAACCCTCTCCAGAGGCCGGAATCGAGATCAAATAAATGACCGCCAACTGAAGGGCGACATACAGGGCGTAGCAATACACCACCGAAAGAACCCCGTATCGAGGAGCAAGCCAATAGGCGGCCATCAAGGTGATCAGCGAATTGCAGCAGGCACTGACAGTCAGCGCTGCCAGTCGCCCCCGGGCCATGACGACCGAGGTCACGATCGAGTTGTGATAAGCCGTCAAGGTGACGAGCCAGACTGCCAGCGGAATCCAGAGATGGACAAACTCCTCACCCACGTAGACGCGGATGAGCGTCTCACTCAGGTACGCCAAGGTCACGAGCAACCCCATGTGGACCCAAAGGAGAAGCCGGCTGCCAGTGCCCAGAACCAGGGCGATGCGGCTCTTGTCGTTGGCGGCCTCGAGGCGGGCGATGGCCGGATAGACCACGCTCATGCAACCTGAAAGCAAAATGAGCGCGAAGCCGGCGATCTGCTGGATCACCCGAAAGTCGGCGACGCTCTCCAGGCCCGACTGCTGGGACAGGATGATGGGGCGGTAGTTGTTGGCCATCAGTTCGGCGAACATCAATGCAAACAGCCAGAGGCTGGTACCCACCAAGGGCTTGAAGGCAAGCCAGTCCAGGGACACGCCAATCGTCAAGCCCGGAATCAGGTTCCTGACCCGCCGCAGACGCAACACCAGGGGCACGAAGGGCGGCAGCATGACCAGAACGAAATAGGAAGCAGGCGACAAATGCCAGTGCAGGGTGGCCCCCACCGCGATCAGCGTCAGCGCCGACGCGATGAGGTTGATGGTCTCGTCCCAGCCGACCAGCGAAGCGGCATGAAGCACCTGGCGGTAGATCGAGAAAGTCCAGGTGAAGAAGCTGGAAATTCCCAAGGCCAACATCATGAAAAGAAACTGTTGCGACTGCTCGTCGTTCAGGTCGAACCAGCTTTGCCCGAACCAGCCCAACACCGCCATGCCCAGCAGATTGACAAGCCCGATCAGGCCATAGAAGAGCGTGGCGGATCGTGTCAATCGGTGGATCGCGGCGTAATCCTGCTGATGCAGGAATTCGGTCATTCGCTTGACCGCATTGACGCTCAAACCGAAATCGGCAATCGTCAGAAACGCCTGCATCGAAAATGCCAGCGCGATCAGGCCGAAGTCGCTTCGGCCGAAGTGGCTGAGCAGGAGCGGCACAGTGAGGAAGCGGACAACGCCGTCCAGCAGCCTGCTGCCGGTCACCATCGCAAAGTTGCGAATCATCGGACCCATGTCAGGCCCAGCTAGGTGAAAGAGCGGGACGGCTTGCTCGCCACCCGCTGCGTGTGCATGAAACGAGGCTCAGGATGCTTGCTCATTCCAGCGCGCCACACACGCAAACTGCTTGAACCGCGTGTCGCCCAGGGCCCCACGGCAGACCCAGTTCAGCAGGTCGAACTTCCAGGACACGGGGGTCTGGTTGATCCCGTCCATGCGGTCTGTGCGAAAGCCCGCCGTCGCAAAAAGCTCCTGCATTCCCGATCGGGTGAAGAACCGCAGATGCGTGCGATCCAGCACTCCATCCTGCTGGTATCTCCACTCGCCGCGGAACACGTAGTCCTTGAAAACCGGAAGGTATCTGACGTTGGGCAAGGAAGCGACCACGACACCCGTCGGGGTCAGCAGGGCGCCCAGCTGGCGAAGCACCGCCCACGGATCGACCAGATGCTCGAGCACATCGTTGACCACGATGCAGTCGAACTTCGAGCCCTGCAGCAGAGGAAGTGCGTTCTCGATGGGCAATTCGATCAAACGGTCGACCCGTGCACGGGCGAGACTTGCCGCTGCGGGAAAGGCTTCGACGCCGGTGATGTGAACGGGCCGCCGCGATTTCAGCAGCAGGGCGAACCCGGCACTGCCGCAGCCAACCTCGAGAATCGACTCGCTGGCTTCGGGCACGAAATCCAACATCTCGGCCCTGGCGTATTCGAAGTAGATGTCGCCTTTGTCGCGATAAGCCTCGTCGATCATCTGTCCACCATCAATTCTTGCGTTAGATCGCACCATAGGCGACATGAAGCTGGCCAACGAGCGGGTGCGACTTCCTCCCAGACCGGCCAGGTCAGTCGGTCAGGAAGATTGAAGCGAATGGGTTCGACGACCGCCGGATCAGAATCGACGCAAGTCCGCCAGAAACGGCTTCAGTGGGCCTGCGCCGATCCGAAGTACCGGCGACGCACACTCTCCGGTACGGCCGCATACAACTGCTCGATGAACCGCTGCTGCAGGGCGAACGCGGCCGTCGTGTCGGGGGAGATGCTGGAGACACGGACGAGCATGCCGTCGGGAATCTGGCCGCTCAGCCCGAAGCGGATCTGCTGCCACTTGCGCCCCACGCCCGGCAGGGTGGCGATCTCGTCGAGCGTGACCCAGTAGGTGATGGGTTCGATGCGCTGGCCCAGCTGCGCCAGCACCCGGGCAGCGGGAATGCTGGTCTGCCCGACCTCGAGACGCTCCTTGCCCATCACGCGCACCCGGAAGCCCTGGGCCGAATAGCAGAACTCCGGCCGGTGCACGGCCGTGGCCTCATTGCCCTGGTCGCTGCCGTAGGCGATGGACAGCATCACGCGTTCGCCCTTCGCGTTCACGTAGGTGCGCGCCACCGTCTGCGAATAGAGCTCGTCGAGCATGGCCTGCAGCCCGGGGTCGGGCAGCACCGGGCGGATGCTGTTGTCGACCCGCCATTCGCCGAAGGCTTCGGGCACCTGGGCCGCGAGTTCGATCTTCGGTTTGTGTTCGGCGAGCCTGTAGTCGGGGCGAAGCAGTTCGCCGGCGATCGATGCCAGCACCATCAAGGCCACCAGCACGCCCACCCTGAGCAGTGGCAGGCGCTTCGGCAGGACTGGGGGGAAGGCTGTGGTCTGGGTCGTCATGATGTGTTGCGGCTCTTGTGGTCCTGGCCGAGCAGCCGGCCAAGCATGCCGTCGGTGGCCAGCATCATCACCAGGCCGACGCCGAAGAGCACCATGCCGGCAAAGGTGTGGACGAAGCCCTGTCCCGCTTCGTCACCGAAGTAGTAGGTCACCAGGATGAGGATCAACACGCGGATGATGTTGGCGACGAAGGCGATGGGCAGAACCAGGATCGCCAGCAGAACATTGCGCAGCTTGCTGGTGTAGCCCATGAGGTTGGCGTACAGCAGGCCCAGCGCCTCGAGCGTGAAGATCGAGTTCAGGCCGGCACAGGCGTCGGCCACCAGCAGCTGGTACTGGCCGACGGTCAGGATGACCCCGCTGCGGCCGACCGGATAGCCCGCCCAGTGCATGATGGACTCGGCCACGTACGAGACCGCGGTCTTCAGCGGAATGGTCAGCATCTGCACCAGCACGCCGGGCAGAGGCACCAGGAAGATCAGGAAGAAGAACGGAAAAGCCCAGACGCGCAGGGCCTGGGTGCCGCGCAGCAGCAGCACCAGCGCAACGCCGGCGGCCCACATGCCGATCACTTCGCCCTGGATGATCTGCTGGCTGCGGCCCAGCGCATAGGCCACCATGCCGGCCACGAACAACAGGCCACCCAGCAGGTTGGCAGGCTTGTAGGGCGCGTCGATGACGCGCTGGCGGCTGCGCCACATCAGCCACAGGCTGACGGCACCGATGATGGGGCCGTGACCTTGTTCGTCGGTGTGCCAGACCTGACGCGCCAGGTCCATGACCGTGGGCACCAGCAGCAGCAGGAAGCCCGCCAGCAGCACGCCCATGGCGATGCGGGCGTTCAGGTCGGGCCCTGCGCCCACCGGGCTCGGCATCACGCTCGACATGTCGGGGCAGCCTCCGGGTTATCGCGCAGGTTCACGTCAGAACTCGTTGAAGACGACACCGGCCACCTTGACCGGTGCGCCAGCCAACGAGGCCACGAGCTCACGCAGTGAATCGGCGCGCGAGGCGTCCTTGCGAGCCACCACGACGGCAGCACCGCAGCGTGCTGCAATGACGGCGCAGTCGGCACCGAACACCGCGGCAGGCGTGTCGACGACCACATGGTCGAATTTGCTGACCAGTTCGCGGATGAGCAGGCCGAACGCAGGGCGTTCGACGAGTTCCAGGGGGTTCGGTGGCGTCGTGCCCACCGGCAGCACGAACAGGCTGGGAATGCCCGCCACCTGCTGGATGACCTGCTTGTCGGCCCGGCCCGAGAGGATGCCCGACAGGCCGGCGCTGTTCTTGATGTTGAAGATCTCGTGCACCCGCGGGCCACGCATGTCGGCATCGACGAGCAGGGTGCGCCCGCCCAGCTGGGCCAGCGTGACGGCCAGGTTGGTGGCGCAATAGGTCTTGCCATCGCCCGGCTCGGGGCTGATGACGGCGATGGCCGGATGCACGGTGCCTTCGGTGAAGACACGCATCATCAGCTGGCTGCGCAGTGCCCGGAAGCTTTCTGCGCGCGGCGAGAACGGTTCGTTCAGCGCCACCAGATCGCGGTTGAGCTTGCGCTGGTCTTCCTCGGGTGCGTAGGGGTAGTGGAACTGCTGTGCCAGCGCGTACAGCACGTCGTCCTTGGTGGCCAGGCCCAGCGCCACGGCCGCCTCGCCGAAGCGCAGGCCGGTGTCACGCTGGTGCTTGAGCACCTTTTCCACCTGCTCCGCGGTCAGGTTGCGAAGCTCGGCGATGATGTCGCCGATGCTGCGGTCGATGACCGGGTCATCTGCCGCTGTGCCGGCATTCAGGGGCGGCGTTGCCGACGGGCTGCCTCGGCCGGTGGGCGATGGGTCGACGATCTCGATCGCGGAATCTCTGAACTTGGCCATCACGCCGCCTTTGTAGGTGCCGACAGCGGCGCCATCAAGCGCTGCTGCATCAGGGAAGGCCGCTTGCCCAGGCTGAGCTTCGAGCCGGGGCGCGGCATCGAGCCGATCACGGGCAGCCCCAGCGTGGCCACGACGTCGTCGATGGTGCGCACGCGGCGGTCGCGCAGTTCGAGTGCGAGGGCCAGGCCGACAGCCAGCAGGCTGCCCAGCACCGTGGCGATCAGGGTGTTCAGCGCGACGCGGGGCGTGGTGGGCTTCAGCGGGGGCGCGGCCTGCGTCAGGATGTTGACGTTGCTCTGCGTGGTCTGGCTTTCCAGGCTGGTCTGCGTGAAACGCTGCAGCACGGCGTCGTAGGCGCGCTGAGCGTTCTCGACGTCGCGCAGCAGGACCACGCCCTCGTCGCGCACCGCCTTCATGCGCAGCACCTTCGTGCGCTGCGCGTCGAGCGATGAACGAACGTCGGCCAGGCGCTGGCGGTTGATGGTGTTAGACACCGTGACGCTGCCCATGGCGCGTCGGGTCTCGGCGTCGAGCCGGGTGCGCAGTTCCTGGGCACTGGCGCGGGCTTCCAGCACCTGCGGGTGCCGGTCGCCCAGGCGCGTGGACAGTTCCTGCAGGCGGGCCTCGGCGCGGTTCACGTCGGCCTTGAGTGCGCCGACGATGGGGTTGTTCAGCACTTCCTGCATGCGATCGCCCTGGCCGCCCTGGGCCTGGGCCTGGCGGCTGCCGGACTCGGCGGAAATGGCCTGCAGCATGGTCAGCTGCGACGACAGTTCATTCAGGCGCGCGTTCTCGATGTCCAGCCGCTCATCGGTGGCGATGATGTCGTTTTCCTTCTGGAACGTGCTCACCCGGGTCTGGGCCTTTTCCAGGGCCGTGCGCGCTTCCTGCGCGCGGGAGTCGAAGAAGGTGGAGTACTGGCGCGCCGGGTCGACCCGCAGTTCCAGCACCGTGTCGACATAGGCCTGGACGAAGGCGTTGGCCAGACCGGCGGCGAACCGGGGGTCGGCGGCGGTGTAGCTGATGGAGATGACGCTGCTCTCGCGCGAAGGCTCGACCTTCATGTTGCGCTGGAACAAGGTGGCCAGCCAGGCCTCGATGCTGCCCTGGCCCTGCGTTTCTTCCTGCCACTGCTGGCGGATCTGGGGGTTCTCGTTGAGCTTCAGATTGCGCACGACGCGCTGGGCGACACGGTCGCTGCGGATGATGTCCACCTGCGTGGCCATCAGCGCCGGAGGCGCCATGCCGCCGTAGAGCGCCACGCTCAGGGGATCGGGCTTGAAGTCGAGCACCACGCTGGCCGAGGCCTCGTACTGCTTGGGCAGCAGCAGGTTCACCACCAGCGTGGCGCCGGCCACGGTGGCCAGCACCAGCAGCACCAGCCACCAGCGCGCCTTCAGAATGGAAAGAAACTGACCGAAAGTCATCTCATCGCTCCGTCAGAACAGGCTCTCGCGGACGAAGACGACATCGCCCTCGCGAATCATGTCGGTCATCTGCGGCGTGATCACCTCGACCCTGCCGCCCGCGCCCTTGCGGTGCACGACGATGCCCTTGGCCGTGCCGCGCTGGGTGAGGCCGCCGCCGGTGGCCAGGGCCTGCAGCAGCGTCATGTCGCGTTCCAGGCGCATGGGGCCCGGACGCTGCACTTCGCCGTAGATGTAGACGATGGGCTGGCGATCGACCCAGACCGTGTCGCCGTTCAGGATGAGCAGATCCTTGGCCGCCCCGCCCACGGCGAACAGCGTGGGCAGGTCGACTTCCTGCCGGAAAGCCCTGCCGTCGCGGGTGCCAGTGACGACCACGAGGTCGGCTCCGGTGTTGGCCGTGCCGCCGGCCATGGCCAGCAGGTCGGTCAGGCGCATGTCGGCCACTTCCAGCGGGAAGCGGCCTGGCCGATTCACCTGCCCCAGCACGCTGGCCTGGTTGCCGCGCACCTGCAGCACCACCAGGGTGACCTGCGGGCTCTTCACGAAATTGCCGTTGCGCAGTCCGTCGGCGATGAGGCGTTCGGCCGCTGTGACGCTCTGACCACCCAGGCGGATGCTGCCCAGCAGCGGGTAGGACACGAGCCCGGCTTCGGTGATGCGGGTCTCCAGCGTCAGATCGGGGTTCTGGAACACCGAGATGCGCACGACATCACCCGAGCCCAGCTGATACTCGTTGGCCACAGGCGCGGGTCTCGGCGCGGCGGCGGCAGGCTGCTGCGCCCAGGCCGGCAGCGCGGCCATCAGCCACAAAGGCGCCAGGCAGGCGAGGACACGGACGAAACGACGGTTCATCACTTGAGCCCCATGCCCTTGCTGATGTCGGAAGGACTCAGCCCTGCGCTGGCCGCGGGTGCGGCGGGCGTCGGTGCGGGTGCAGCAGAGGGTGCGGGAGCGGTCATGGTGGTGGCGGACGGCGCGGCGGGAACCACCGTTGCAGGCGCTGCAGCAGGAGACGTGCCAGCCGCCGGTGTTGCCGCCGATGCCGCTGCCTCCGCGAACTTGCCCACGTACTCGATCTTGGCCGCCGCGCGCAGCGCCTTCACGTCGTCTTCGACCAGCTTGCGCTTGCGCTCGTTCAGGATGAACTGTTCGATCGCAGGGCGGGCCTGTTCCTCGGTGACGGGCTGGCTGCGCGAACCCGCCAGCACGATGACCTGAACCCCGTTGGCCGTGGGCACCAGGGCGGCCTGGCCGTCCTTCATCTTCGCGAACGATTCCAGGCTGTTCAGCGGCAGTTGCTCGGCCGCACGCACGGCCTGGTTGCCGTTGAAGCGGAATTCCTTGGCCTTCAGGTAAGCCAGGAATTCGTCGATGTTCTTCGCCGCCGCCAGGGCGTCGCGCAGTTCGGCCTGCTGCTCGGGCCGGGCTTCGATGGAGATTTCCTGGATGCTGTAGACGCGCCGTTCGCGGAACAGCGCCGGCTTTTCTTCGTAGTACTTGCGAATCTCGTCGGGGCTGGGGCGGGGCGCGTTCTCGCCCACCTTCTCGAGATAGGCCCGCGCGACGATCTCGCGCCGTGCCGCTTCCACGGCCTGAACCACACGCGGGTCTCGGTCGATCTTCTGGTCTTCGGCCTTCTGAAGGGCCACCTGCTGGTCGATCAGGCGTTCGAGGATCTGGCGGCTGGCGGCGTCGGTCTGCTCCGGCTTCAGGCCGCGCTGCTGCTGCAGCACGAAGTTGATCTGGTGGACCGTGATCTCGTCCTTGTTCACCTTCACCGCCGTCTGGCTGGCGGCTTTCTCTTCCTTCTTGTTACCGCAGCCGGCCAGCAGCAGCGCTGCAGCCAGAGCGGTGAGGGGAATCCAGCGGCGGGCGCGGATGTCGGGCATCTTCAGATTCATCTGCAAGGTCCTTGCAACTTCGTGTTTGGCCGGAATGACAGGCTCGCCGTGATGTTCGCCTTCGCCGCGAACTGCGAGGCTGTGCAAGCTGCGCAGTTCCTCGTCGGCTTGAATATTGAGTGTAACCCTAGCTTTTTTGCACTACGGGGGCCGCGCCGCCCCTGGGTGCGGGTGTCTCGCTGGCAAAAACGCACACTCCAGCCACCCCCCTTAAGACAAGCATAAAGTCCGTCCGTGACAAGACGCCCCGGCCCCGCCGGCCCGGGGTGTCTCAGGACAGGGACTGCACGCGAGCCAGCCGCCAGCCCTGGCCGGCGGTCTTCAGCTTGGCCAGAAGCCACAGCTCGCGAAAGGGCGCTGCGCCGGCGTCCATGTGCTCGCGGATGAGCCCGCTGAATTCCACGCTGGCGACAAACGCTTCGTGCAGTTCTTCCAGGCTGAGCAGGCGCGCTTCGAGGCTCAGCACCTCGGTGTGATTGGGTGCCGGGCCGCGCTCGGCGAGCTGCAGGCGCAGCTCTTCCATCAGCGGCGCCGTGGCCAGATGGCCCAAGGCGCCGATGTCGGCCCGGTCCCAGGCGGCCTGCAATTGCACGAAGCTGAGCCGGGCCACGTGCAGCAGCTCCTCGATCTCCTGCTGCCGATACGACTTGCCGGCCCCGGCGCGGCGGGCGCGAATGCCTGACAGCCCATGCGACAGCCGCTTGCCGACCTGGTGGCGCAGCCGGTTCAGCACTTGACCCCCACGTGCAGCGCAACGATGCCCGCCGCCAGGTTGTGCACGTCGACATGGCCGAATCCGGCGTCCTTCATCATGGCTTTCAGCGTGGCCTGGTCGGGGTGCATGCGGATGCTCTCGGCCAGGTAGCGGTAGCTTTCACCGTCGCCCGCGATGAGCTTGCCGAGCATGGGCATGAGCTTGAAGGAATAGACGTCGTAGGCCTTGCGCAACGGCTCGGCCGGCTGCGAAAACTCCAGCACCAGCAGGCGCCCGCCTGGCCGCAGCACGCGGGCCATCTCTTTCAGCGCCGCTTCCTTGTGCGTCATGTTGCGCAGGCCGAAGGCCACGCTGGCCAGGTCGAAGCTGGCGTCGGCAAAGGGCAGGTGCTCGGCGTCGCAGGCTGCGGTGGGCAGGACACGCCCTTCGTCGAGCAGCCGGTCGCGCCCCGTTCGCAGCATGGCTTCGTTGATGTCGGTCAGCACCACGCGCCCGCTGTCACCGACCCTGGACGCAAAGGCGCGGGCGAGGTCGCCGGTGCCTCCGGCGATGTCGAGCACGCGGTCGCCGGGCTGGACATTGGCCACGGCCACCGTGTAGGACTTCCAGGCGCGGTGCAGGCCGCCTGAAAGCACGTCGTTCATCAGGTCGTAGCTGGGCGCCACGGAATCGAAGACGCCGCGCACCCGGGCGGCTTTTTCGGCGTCGTCGACCGTCTGGTAACCGAAATGCGTTTGCGCCATGGCGGGGTTCAGTGCGAATGGCTGCCGCAGGCGCTGGCCGCCTTGGCCGGCATGGCCTGGTCGCGGCTGGCGCCGGCCGCCGCCAGGCGCGATTCGTAGCGCTGCCAGAGCTCTTCCTGGTCGGCACCCAGGTGGTACAGGTAAGGCCAGGAAAAGATGCCCGAATCATGGCCGTCGGAAAAGCGGGGCTGGACCGCATAGTGGCCCACGGCCTGGATGTCCGTGATGCCGACCTCGCGCTTGCCAGTCTGCAGCACTTCCTGCCCGGGGCCATGGCCCTGCACTTCAGCCGATGGCGAATACACGCGCATCAGTTCGAATGGAATGCGGAAGCTGGCGCCGTCGTCGAAGGCGATTTCAAGCACGCGGGACGACTGGTGCACGGTCAGCGCGGTGGGCGCGGCAACCGGGGTCTTGGGACTGGCCATGGTGCTGTCGCTTCCCTGTTGACTGCGCTGCTGACGACTTCGACGTGGCAGTGTAGCGCCGGGTTTGTGCAATCCTGAAGTCGGGCCCCGCAGCCTTGTTGGCGTTGGGGCGAACCGCGTCGCCAGGGGGCTACACCAGCACCCGCTCTATGCCCCCGGCATTGGCCCTGCCCACGTAATCCTCGAGCCACGTCGGGCCGAGCAACTGCCGCGCCATCTCGACGACGATGTAGTCGGCTTCGAGCAGGCCGCTGTTCATGTCGCCTTCATAGCGCTTCAACCCCTGCAGGCAGCTGGGGCAGCTGGTCAGGATCTTGACGTTGGCCTGGGCGGCCGCGCTCAGGCCCGGCTGGGCCGCCATGAGCGTGCGCAGCGCCATCTCGCCCTTCTGCAGCTCTTCTTCCTTGCGAAAGCGCACCTGCGTGCTGATGTCGGGCCGGGTGACGCCCAGCGTGCCGCTCTCGCCGCAGCAGCGATCGTTCTTCAGGACCTTGTCGCCGACCAGGGCCTTCACGGTCTTCATCGGGTCCTGCAGCTTCATCGGGCTGTGGCAGGGGTCGTGGTACAGGTAGCCTGCCTGGTTGCCTTGCAGCGTGATGCCCTTTTCCAGCAGGAATTCGTGGATGTCGATGATGCGGCAGTCGGGGAAGATCTCCTCGAAGCCGTAGCCCTGCAGCTGGTCGTAGCAGGTGCCGCACGACACCACCACGGTCTTGATGTCGAGATAGTTCAGCGTGTTGGCCACGCGGTGGAACAGCACCCGGTTGTCGGTGATGATCTTGTCGGCCTTGTCGAACTGGCCCGAGCCGCGCTGCGGATAGCCGCAGCACAGGTAGCCCGGCGGCAGCACCGTTTGCACGCCGGCATGCCACAGCATGGCCTGCGTTGCGAGGC
>JANOBX010000044.1:0-30954 GCA_031411875.1 Burkholderiales bacterium
CACACGGTCGAAGCGCTCGCCGAACAGCGCCTCGAAGGCGGTGCCCGGGGCAGCGTCCAGGCCCAGCAGCAGCTGGCCGGCGCGTGCGTTCAGCGCCACCAGCCGGCCGGCTTCGTCGAACGCCAGCAGGCCGGCGCTGAGCGTGCCCAGGAATTCCGGCCGGGGATGGATGGCCAGCACCCAGTGCTGGCGCATCTGGTGCAGCAGCAGGCCGTTCTCGATGTGCGTGGCGGCCATCTGCACCAGCGCGTGGGTGTGGCGCTGGCGCGATTCGAAGTAGCTCGACGCGTCGAGCACGCCGACGATGTCGCCGCGCGCATCACGCACCGGCGCGGCGGTGCACGACACGTTGCCCAGCGACAGGAAGTAGTGTTCCATCCCGGTCACGGCCACGGGCGCGCCCGTGGCCAGCGCCGTGCCCAGGCCGTTCGTGCCCGACAGGTTTTCGGCCCAGCAACTGCCGGCCACGATGCCGGCGCCCCGGTCCGACATGGAGAACCGGTTGTCGGCGTACAGGTCCAGGATGATGCCGTCGCGGTCGGCGAAGGCCAGCAGGAAGTTCGACCCGGCAATCTGCCGCGACAGGGTCTCGAGCTCGGCCTGCGCCAGCTGACGCACGACCTCGCTGCGCTGCCGCCGCTGCCTCAGGTCGTGGGCTTCGACCACCGGCACCGACAACAGGGCATGGGGGTCCAGGCCGGCCTGCACGCAGCGGCTCCAGCTGTCCAGCACCACGCTCCCGGGCAGGCCTTCGGGGGGCAGCGTGCTGCCGCGGGCGTGCAGTGCATGAGCGTGGGCCAGGGCCATGGGACATCTCCTCGGGTGTTGGGCCATGTGCAGGGCTGTTCAGTTTGTGGACAGCCTCGCCACACCTGTTCAGGGGGTGTGCACAAGGGTCGAGAGCTTCGCCCAGGGTGGGCTCGCGCGCACTGCGGGTGTTCCCCAAATGGAACACCACTTGCGATGAGAGTGGCAGCCACGCGACGCCGTGGCACGACCGATCCGTTCACAACACCAGGAGACCCCGATGACATCACCCCAGACCAGCCCCCGTCCCCGCGCTGCCCTGCGCCGGCCCGTGCTGGCCGCCGCCGTGCTGGCGGCCAGCCTGGCCCTGCCGGCCATGGCGCAGCAGAACATCGAGAAGCTCAAGCAGATGAAGGTCGCCACCACCGACCTGAACATCCCGGTGGTGCCGCAAACCGGCCGCAACGCCGACGCCATCAAGAAGAACCTCGAACGCGTGAAGATGCCGCCAGGCTTCAAGATCGAGCTCTTCGCGATCGTGCCCGACGCCCGCCACATGGCCGTGGCGCCCAGCACCAACATGCTGTTCGTGGGCACCCGCAAGACCACGGTCTGGGCCGTGACCGACCGCAACAGCGACGGCGTGGCCGACGAGGTGAAGTCCTTCGCCCCCAGCCTGAAGTTCACCAACCCCAACGGCGTGTGCTGGACGCGTGACGGCTTCCTCATCGTGGCCGAACACAACCGCGTGCTGAACTTCCCGGCGGCCGAGTTCTTCTACGAAGGCCCGGATGTCGCCGTCATCGAAGTGGTGCCCCAGGGCAAGCTGATCCCGGTCGAAGAGGAAAGCTACAACCACGGCGCGCGCACCTGCCGCGTCGACGACAGCGGCATGCTGCACGTCACCCTGGGCCAGCCCTACAACGTCCAGCCCAAGGAAAAGGTGGCGCTGTACGAACAGCTGGGCATCGGCGGCATGATCAAGCTCAACGCCTTCGACGGCGGCAAGCGCGAGGTCGTGGCCCGCGGCGTGCGCAACTCGGTCGGCATGGACATCAACCCCAAGGACAAGTCCGTCTGGTTCACCGACAACCAGACCGACGGCATGGGCGACGACATCCCGCCGGGCGAACTGAACCGCGTGTCGAAGATGGGCGAACACTTCGGTTACCCCTTCATCCACGGCAACAACGTGCAGATCGCCGGCACCGCCGCCGCGCCTGACCTGAAGGACATGAAGGCCCCGGCGCAGTGGACCAAGCCCCAGGTCGAGTTCCCCGCGCACCAGGCGCAGTTGGGCATGAGCTTCTACAACGGCAAGATGTTCCCGGCCAAGTACCAGGGTGGCGCCTTCGTGGCCGCTCACGGCTCCTGGAACCGCACCAAGCCCAGTGGCGCGGAAATCCAGTTCGTGTCGATGAAGGCCGACGGCACGGCAGACAAGATGGAAGTCTTCGCCTCGGGCTTCCTCGACCCGGACACCGGCCTGTACCGTGGCCGGCCGGTGGACGTGGCGCAGATGAAGGACGGCTCGCTGCTGATCAGCGACGACTTCGCCGGTGCCATCTACCGCGTGACCTACACCGCACCTTGATGCGGAACGCCACCTTCAGCGCCAAGGTGGCGGCGGCCGGGGCCGTGCTGGCCCTGGCCGTCGGCCTGAGCGGGACGGCCACGGCGCAGGACGCCGCAGCCGGCCGTGCCAAGGCGGCGTCGTGCGCGGTGTGCCATGGCCCGCTGGGTTTGAGCACCGCGCCCGACGCGCCCAACCTGGCCGCCCAGCCGCCGATGTATCTGGCCACCCAGCTGCGCGCCTATCGGAGCGGTGCACGCAAGCACGAGGTGATGGCGGTGATCGCCAAGCCGCTGAGCGACGACGACATCCAGAACCTCGCGGCCTGGTACGCGTCGATCAAGCTCGAAGCCACTGCGCCCTGAACGGCGCACGCCTTCAGTTCCCGGTGCTGTTCGGGCTGCGCCAGCTTCGCTCGAACGGCAGCCGCCACGCGTGCGGGGCGATCAGCTGGTGCACCGACTTCGGGCCCCACGAGCCCGGCGCGTACAGCCGCACCGGGGGTGGTGCCTCCAGCAGCGGCACCGACACCTGCCACAGCCGTTCGATGCCCTCGGCGGTGTTGAACAGCGTGTGGTCGCCGCGCATGGCGTCCAGGATCAGGCGTTCATAGGCTTCCAGCACTTCGCCGGCCAGGCCGGTGTCGTGCATGGCGAATTGCAGGCTCAGCTTGTCCAGCCGCATGCCCGGGCCCGGCCGCTTGCCGTAGAACGACAGGCTCATCTTCGAGGCATCGGCCAGGTCGAAGGTGAGATGGTCGGGACCCTGCGCACCCACGCCCGAACCCGGCGGGAACATGCTCTTGGGCGGCTCGCGAAAGGCGATGCTGATGATGCGCTGGCCCTCGGCCAGCTTCTTGCCAGTGCGCAGGAAGAAGGGCACGCCGGCCCAGCGCCAGTTGTCGATGAAGCACTTCAGCGCAATGAAGGTCTCGGTCTCGGACTGGGGGTCCACACCGGGTTCGTCACGGTAGCCGCTGTACTGGCCGCGCACCACGTCGCCGGGCTGGATGGGCAGCATGCTGCGGAAGACCTTGTTCTTTTCCTCGCTGATGGGCTGCGGCTCCAGCGCCGTGGGCGGCTCCATGGCCATGAAGGCCAGGATCTGGAACAGGTGCGTCACGACCATGTCGCGGTAGGCGCCGGTCTGCTCGTAGAACGTGGCGCGCTGGGCCAGGCCCAGGGTCTCGGGCACGTCGATCTGCACGTGGTCGATGAAGTTGCGGTTCCAGATCGGCTCGAACAGGCCGTTGGCGAAGCGGAAGGCGAGGATGTTCTGCGCCGGCTCCTTGCCCAGGAAATGGTCGATGCGGAAGATCTGCTGCTCGGCAAACACCTCGTGCAGCCGGGTGTTGAGCTGCACCGCGCTGCTCAGGTCGGTGCCGAAGGGCTTTTCCATGACGATGCGCGAGCGCTCGACCAGCTGCGCCTCGGCCAGCATGCGCACCGCCGACAAGGCCGCGCTCGGTGGCACGCTCAGGTAGTGCAGACGCCGGCTTTCGCTGTCGAAGCCGGCTTCGGCCGCATCCACGGCCGCCTTCAGCGCCAGGGGCCCGGCCGACAGGCTGACGTAGTCGAGCCGCTGCGCGAAAGCCGCTCAGTCGGCGTCGTCGATGTGGCGGTCGGAAAAGTCGCCCAGCGACTGGCGCGCCAGCCGCCTGAAGCCGTCGGCGTCGATGTCGTCGAGCGACACGCCGACGACGCGGCAGTCGGGGATGAAACCCGAGCTGGCCAGGTGATACAGGCCCGGCAGCAGCTTGCGCCGTGCCAGGTCGCCGGTGGCACCGAACAGCACCACCACCTGCGGGTGGCTCGGACCGACGCCTGAGGGTACTTTCGCCAAGGTCTGACTCCTTGCTGGGAACGCAAGCTGCGCCCAGCAAGTATCAGACCGCCGCAGGCGTTCAGGCCACCCGGATGAGCTTGCGGTTGACGAACTCCAGGATGCCGGCGCGCGACAGTTCACGCCCGTAGCCGGAATTCTTGACGCCGCCGAACGGCAGCTCCGGCGACGAGGCCGCCGCCGAGTTGACGAACATCATGCCGGTGTCGACAGCGCGGGCGACGCGCCGGCCGCGTTCGATGTCCTGCGTGAAGACCGAGCCACCCAGGCCGAAAGGCGAGTCGTTGGCCAGCTTCACGGCAGCGGCTTCGTCCGCGACCCTGAAGAACAGCGCCACCGGGCCGAAGAACTCCTGCGTGTAGGCCGGGTTCGCCGCGTCGATGTCGGTCAACACCGTGGGTTGCATGAAGGCGCCGGGCAGACCCGCCACGCCCTGCCCGCCCATCAGCACACGTGCGCCGTGGGCCACGGCTTCGTCCACCTGCCTGAGCAGGGTGTCCAGCGCCGCGGTGCTGGACAGCGGCGCCAGGGTCGTGGCCTTGTCCATCGGGTTGCCAGGGACGAAGGCCGTGAGCGCCGTCTGGAACCTGTCGAGGAAGGCATCGGCCACCGCGTCGACGACGATGAAACGCTTCGAAGCCGTGCAGGCCTGTCCGGCGTTGCCCATGCGACCGGCCACCGCCTGCTTCACCGCCAGCGCCATGTCGGCATCCTCGAGCACGATGAAGGCGTCGCTGCCGCCGAGCTCCAGGGTCGACTTCTTGAGGTTCTGGGCAGCGCGCGCGGCCACCACCGCACCGGCGCGTTCGCTGCCCGTCAGGGCCACTGCGCGCACACGCGGGTCGTCGATGAGGGAGGCCACCTGATCGGTGCTGATGAACAGGTTCGTGTAGGCCGCCTGGGGCAGGCCGGCGTCGTGCATGAGCTGTTCGAAGGCGTGCGCGCATTGCGGCACGTTCGAGGCGTGCTTGACCATCACCACGTTGCCGGCCATCAGGTTGGGTGCGGCGAAGCGCGCGATCTGGTAGTAGGGATAGTTCCAGGGCTCCACCCCCAGCAGCACGCCGAGCGGGCTGCTTTCCACCACCGCCTGGCCCTGCGCCGTCGTCAGCACTTCGGGCGCCAGGAAGGCCTCGGCGTTTTCGGCGTAGTAGTCCAGGATGGCGGCGCTCAGCGCCACCTCGCCCTGGCTCTGCGCGATGAGCTTGCCCATCTCCAGGGTGATGAGCTCGGCCAGGTGCGACGCACGTTCGCGCATCAGCGCGGCGGCACGGGCCAGCACGGTGCGGCGTTGGTCGAAGCTGGTGTCTCGCCACTGCTGGGTGAAACACTGGTGGGCGGCGTGCAGCTTCTGGTCGAGCACAGCGTCGCTGATCTCGTTAAAGCCTTGCAGGACATCGCCATTGAAGGGATTGGTGCTGAGGTAAGCCATGGTGTTCGTCTCTTTCAGGATTCAGTTGCCTTGCATGCGCGCCAGCAGCGCCTTCGCGGCGGGCGCCGACGACGCGGGGTTCTGGCCGGTGATGAGGTGGCCGTCGGTCACCACGTGCGGCTGAAAGTCGAGCGCGCAGCTGTAGCGGCCGCCGTTCTCGACCAGCATGTCCTGCACCAGGAAAGGCACCACGGCGACGAGCTGCGAGGCCTTTTCCTCGCTGTTGCTGAAGCCTGTGACGGTCTTGCCCTGGACCAGCGGCGAGCCGTCTTCGGCCTTGACGTGGCGCAGCACGGCCGGCGCGTGGCACACCGCTGCCACCGGCTTGCCGGCCGCGTGCAGGGCCTCGATCAGCGCCACCGAGTGGCGGTCTTCGGCCAGGTCCCACAGCGGACCGTGCCCACCCGGGTAGAACACGGCGTCGAAGCTGGCGGCCTTCACGTCTGCCAGCAGCACCGTGTGCGCCAGCGCGGTCTGGGCCTGGTCGTCGCTCTTGAAGCGTCGCGTGGCGTCGGTCTGGGCGTCGGCCTCGTCGCTTTTCGGGTCCAGCGGCGGCTGCCCGCCGAGCGGTGAAGCCAGCGTCAGCGAGGCACCGGCGTCCTTGAACACGTAGTAAGGGGCGGCGAACTCCTCGAGCCAGAAGCCGGTCTTGCGGCCGGTGCTGCCGAGCGTGTCGTGCGAAGTCAGGACCATGAGGATGTTCATAGGGTTTCCATTGATGAGTTGCATTCACCGTACCGCGGCGTTTGCGCTCCCGGGCGCGGTGGAGCACGCGTGGCGGTGTAGGAGAAGGCCGCAAGGCTCACGCCTCACAATCCGCGCTTCCTCGCATCAGGCGAAAGCCCCCTGCCCCATGCCCATCCAATGGTTTCCCGGTCACATGCACTCGACCCGGAAAGCCATCAGCGAACGGCTGCCCGAGATCGACGTCGTCATCGAGCTGCTCGACGCCCGGCTGCCCGGTTCCAGCGCCAACCCCTTGCTGGCCGAATTGACGCGCGGCAAGCCCGCGCTCAAGGTGCTGAACAAGCAGGACCTGGCCGACCCCGAGCTGACGGCGCTGTGGCTGGACCACTATCAGGCGCAGGCCGACACCCGCGCCCTCGGCCTGGACGCGAGCGCCACCGCGCCTGCACGGCAGCTGGTGGCGGCCTGCCGCGCGCTGGCGCCGCTGCGCGGCGGCATGGTCAAGCCGCTGCGGGTGCTGATCTGCGGCATTCCGAACGTCGGCAAGTCGACGCTCATCAACACCCTGATGGGCCAGCGCTCGACCAAGACCGGTGACGAGCCTGGCATCACCAAGGCCGAGCAGAAGCTGGTGCTGGCCAACGACGTCTACCTGTTCGACACGCCGGGCATGCTCTGGCCGCGCATCACCGTGGAACAGACCGGCTACCACCTGGCGGCCAGCGGCGGCATCGGCCGCAATGCCTATGACGAAGAGGAAGTGGCGCTGGCCCTGCTGGCCAGCGTGCGGCCACGCTATGGCCAGCGCCTGCAGGAACGCTACAAGCTGGCCGACGGGGCCACGCTGACCGATGAAGCCCTTCTGGCCGAACTGGGTCGCAAGCGCGGCGGCCTGCTCGCCGGGGGGCGCGTGAACATGCAGAAGGCTGCGGAAGTCGCCATCAACGACTTCCGCGCCGGCGCGTGGGGCCGCATCACCTTGGAAACACCCGAGCAGTTCCTGCAATGGTGGGCGCACGGTCAGGCGCTGGACGCCCAGCGCAGTGCCAAGCGCGAGGCGCTCCATCGCAAGAAGACGCCCGACCGCAGCCTGCGGGCCGAGCAGGCCGGGCAGGCCGGGCAGCAGACCGCAGCGGAAGCTGACGACGGCGATCCGGAGCCGGGCTGATGCGCATCGGCTTCACAGTGCGTTGATCGGAATCTTCACGTAGGACGTGCCGTTGGCTTCCTTCGGCGGCATTTCGCCGGCGCGGATGTTGATCTGCACGGCCGGCAGGATCAGCGTGGGCATCTCCAGCGTGGCGTCGCGCGCGGTGCGCATGGCCACGAACTCGGCTTCGCCGATGCCGTCGTGCACATGGATATTGCGCTCGCGCTGGTCGGCCACGGTGCATTCGTAGGCGACTTCGCGTCCCGGCGGGGGGTAGTCGTGGCACATGAACAGCCGCGTCTCCAGCGGCAGGGCCAGCAGCTTGCGTGTGCTGGCGTACAGCGTGCGGGCATCGCCGCCCGGAAAGTCGCAGCGCGCCGTGCCCACATCGGGCATGAACAGGGTGTCGCCCACGAACACGGCGTCGCCAAACTGGTAGGCCACGCAGGCCGGCGTATGCCCGGGCACGGCCACCACCCGGCCGATGAGTTCGCCAGCCTGCACGGTGTCTCCGTCGGCGAGCAGACGGTCGAACTGCAGGCCGTTGGCCTGGAATTCCGGTTCCAGGTTGAACAGGCCCTTGAAGACCTTCTGCACCCGCGTGATCTGGTCGCCGATGGCGATCTGCCCGCCCAGTTGCTGCTTCAGGTAGGGCGCCGCACTCAGGTGGTCGGCATGGGCATGGGTTTCCAGGATCCATTCCACCCGCAGGTCGTGGGCGCGCACGTATTCGATCAGCTTGTCGGCCGAGGTGGTGCGGGTGCGGCCGGCCTTGGGGTCGTAGTCGAGCACGCTGTCGATGAGGACGCAAGACGAGCCTGGCCCGCTGTGCACCACGTAGCTGACGGTCCAGGTGGCCGGGTCGAAGACGGCGTGGACGATGGGGTCGGGGCGATGGAAAGACGCGGCGGTCATGGCGAATCCTTGCAAGATCGATGAATCAGTTTATTGACGCATATATCGTTTGTCAATAAACTATTGTCAATCTACATGTTTCGTCCAGGAGGCCATGGCCCGATGAGCACCGCAACCCTGTCCATGAGCGAGATGCGCGCCTCGGCCGGCGCGGCCTGCAGCCTGATGAAGGTGCTGGCCAACCCCGACCGGCTGCTCATCCTGTGCGAACTGTCGCAGGGCGAAAGGCGCGTCGGCGAGCTCGAGGAACTGCTGGGCATCGTGCAGCCCACGCTGTCGCAGCAGCTCACCGTCCTGCGCGAGCAGCAGCTGGTGAGCACGCGCCGAGAGGGCAAGAACATCCACTACAGCCTCAGCAGCCCGCAGGCCCTGGCCTTGATGAAGACCCTGTACGAACAGTTCTGCCAGGGCGCGCGCTGAACCCCACCCCACATTCCACCGCCCCCGCGGCAACACCATCATGCACATCGACTGGACCCACTTCACCCCCTGGATGTCACTGGCCGGCGGCCTGATGCTCGGCCTGGCCGCAGCGGCCTTCATCCTGCTCAACGGCCGAATCCTCGGCATCAGCGGCATCCTCGGCGGCTTGCTGTCGCCACGCGCCGGCGACAGCAGCTGGCGCATCGCCTTCCTGCTGGGCATGCTGGCGGCCCCCGTGACGCTGGGGCTGCTGGCGCCGGCCGGGTGGCTGGCCGCCGCGCGCATCGACGCCGGCACCCTGGCCGTGGTGGCCGCCGGGCTGCTGGTGGGTTATGGCACGCGGCTGGGGTCGGGCTGCACCAGCGGCCACGGGGTCTGCGGGCTGTCGCGGCTGTCGCCACGTTCGCTGGTGGCCACAGGCACCTTCATGGCCGCCGGCTTTGCCACGGTCTACGCCATGCGCCACCTGTTCTGACATCGACCCCAAGGACACTGCATCATGAAGAACACCACCACGCTTCGCGCCACTGAGTTTGCCGTCGGTCTGCTGTTCGGCTGGGGGCTGATCATCTCGGGCATGACCGACCCGGGCAAGGTGCTCGGCTTCCTGGACTTGGCCGGCGCCTGGGACCCGTCGCTGGCCTTCGTGATGGGCGGCGCCGTGCTCGTGGGGCTGTTCGCCTTCACGGCCGCCCGCAAGCGCACCACCAGCCTGCTGGGCGGCGCCCTGCACCTGCCCAAGTCGCGTGACATCGACCGGCCGCTGGTGGTGGGCGCGTTGCTCTTCGGCGCCGGCTGGGGACTGGCAGGCTTCTGCCCGGGCCCGGCCATCGTGTCGATGGCGACCGGCGAACCGAAGGCGCTGCTGTTCGTGGTGGCCATGATGGCCGGCATGGGCCTGTTCGAGCTGACCGACCGGCAGTCGCGCCGGCCGCCAGCCACCGCATGACCGAGCCCGCCGCACCGGCGGCCGTGGCCCGGGCCGTGCCGGCCACGGGCCTGGCGACCTACCTGCCCATCCTGGACTGGGGACGCCGCTACGACCGCGACACCTTCACCCGCGACCTGATGGCGGCGTTGATCGTCACCATCATGCTCATCCCGCAGAGCCTGGCCTATGCATCGCTGGCCGGGCTGCCGCCGGTGGTGGGGCTCTATGCCAGCATCGCGCCGCTGCTGCTGTATGCGGTGTTCGGCACCAGCCGGGTGCTGGCCGTGGGCCCGGTGGCGGTGGTGTCGCTGATGACGGCCGCGGCCATCGGCAACCTGGCGGTGCCCGGCACGCTCGAGTACTGGACGGTGGCCATCACGCTGGCGTTCCTGTCGGGCGCGATGCTGCTGGCCATGGGACTGCTGCGGCTGGGATTCCTGGCCAACTTCCTGAGCCATCCGGTAATCTCGGGTTTCATCACCGCTTCGGCTTTGCTGATCGCGGCCGGGCAGCTGAAGCTGCTGCTGGGGGTTCAGGTCCAGGGGCACAACTTCATCGAACTGGCCTGGGGGCTGGTGCGGCAGCTGGGCCAGGTGCATGCGGTGACCGCGGTGCTGGGTGTCGCCACCGTCGCCTTGCTGCTGTGGACCCGTCGCTACCTGAAACCGCTGCTGCTGAGACTGGGCCTGCCGGCGGGGCTGGCCGACGGGGTGGCCAAGGCCGGGCCGGTGGCGGCGATTGCCCTGACGGCCTGGGTGACCTGGCAGTTCGATCTGCACGAGCAGGGCCTGAAGATCGTCGGCACCGTGCCCCAGGGCCTGCCACCGCTGACCCTGCCGAGCTGGGACCTGGCGCTGTGGCAGCAGCTGGCCGTGCCGGCGCTGCTGATCAGCGTGGTGGGTTTCGTCGAGTCGGTCTCGGTGGGCCAGACGCTGGCGGCCAAGCGCCGTCAGCGCATCGAACCCGACCGCGAGCTCGTCGCGCTGGGCGCCAGCAACCTGGGTGCAGCCTTCAGCGGCGGCTTCCCCGTCACCGGCGGCTTCTCGCGTTCGGTGGTGAACTACGACGCCGGCGCGCAGACCCCGGCAGCCGGCGTCTTCACCGCGGCGGGCATCCTGGTGGCGGCGCTGCTGCTCACGCCTGCGCTCTATTTCGTGCCGCAGGCCACGCTGGCGGCCACCATCGTCGTGGCCGTGCTGTCGCTGGTCGACCTGGGCATCTTCAAGCGAACCTGGGCCTATTCCAGACCCGACTTCGCGGCGGTGCTGGCCACCGTGCTGTTCACGCTGGGCCTGGGCGTGGAAGCCGGGCTGATCGCCGGCGTGCTGCTGAGCCTGGCCCTGTTCCTGCACCGCACCAGCCGGCCGCACATTGCCGAGGTAGGGCTGGTGCCGGGCACCGAGTCCTACCGCAACGTGCTGCGCCACGATGTGCAGACCAGCCCGCGGCTGCTGAGCCTGCGCGTGGACGAAAGCCTGTACTTCGCCAACGTGCGCGCGCTGGAGGACCGCATCAACCAGGAACTGGCCCGCCGTCCCGAGCTGAAGCACGTGGTGCTGCAATGCTCGGCCATCAACGACATCGACG
Source organism: Burkholderiales bacterium (assembly GCA_031411875.1). Taxonomy (GTDB): domain Bacteria; phylum Pseudomonadota; class Gammaproteobacteria; order Burkholderiales; family Burkholderiaceae_C; genus Rubrivivax. The sequence goes on from JANOBX010000044.1 coordinate 11,288, forward strand.
CCAGCGCACTGGAAAGCCTGGAAGCCATCGACCAGCGCCTGCAAGAAGCCGGCGTGGTGCTGCACTTCAGCGAAGTGAAGGGGCCGGTGATGGACCGGCTGAAAGACACGCATCTGCTCAGGCAGCTGCGCGGGCAGGTGTTCATGACGCACTACCAGGCGCAGCAGCAGCTGGCTCCTACGGGCTGAATCTCTGGTTCGCCGGCACGCCCGGCAGGTCGCGGCGCGTTGCGGACCTTGCACTCTGACTGGGTCCCCTGGGCTGGGCGAGCCGGGTGGCCCCTTCCGCTCATGTCCCCCGCCCGCCTTGACTTCGCTCCAGGGGCCACCCGAGTCACCCAGCCCCGCCACCGTGTCGGCGCGCCACGGCAGAGAGGAGACACGGTGTTTGCAAAGGTGGGCTGGGGCTGGCTGTGGCGCGCATCTGAGGCGCCGAGGAGCACAGGGCCCGCGGCCCTCGCGCGAAGCGCGATTCGTCCTCTGACTCATCGCGGGTGTCTGAACGGAGCGAGCGCAGCGAGCGAAGTGAATTCCGCGAGCTTGTGGATGTCGGGGCCGCGGGACCGAGCACCGCAGGGCAGTCGGAGCGCCGGCGGAGACCGCCGAAGCTAAGCGCCACAGCCAGCCCCGGCACGCCTTTGCTGAGGGACCAAGCTGGCACGCGAAAGCGACCGTCCGCAACGGACCGACTGGCGCCACTCCGCTTCGGTCACCAGTCGATAATTCCATCCGCCGAAGAATGATCTTCCTGCCGAACGCTGCGACCTGCAGACCAGCCCTTGATGCAAAACGAAACTCCAGCGCCGGTCCTCAAACGTCCAGAGTTGTCGGCCCACACGCCCATGATGGCCCAGTACCTGGGCATCAAGGCCGACTTCCCCGACACCCTGGTGTTCTACCGGATGGGGGACTTCTACGAACTGTTCTGGGACGACGCGCGCAAGGCCAACCGGCTGCTCGACATCACCCTGACCACGCGCGGCCAGAGCGCTGGCGAACCGGTGGTGATGGCGGGCGTGCCGGTGCATTCGGTCGAGGGCTATCTGGCCCGGCTGATCAAGCTGGGCGAGCCAGTGGCCATTGCAGAGCAGGTGGGCGATGTCGCCACCGCCAAAGGGCCGGTGGAACGCAAGGTGGTGCGTGTCGTGACCCCGGGCACCGTCACCGACGGCGAACTGATGGCCGAGCGTGCCGACACGCTGCTGCTGGCCGTGCACAAGCATCGCGCGACCTGGGGCCTGGCCTGGCTGGGCCTGGCCAGCGGGCAGCTGGGCCTGGCCGAATGCGGCGAAGCCGAACTGCCCAGCTGGCTGGCCCGGCTGGAGCCGGCCGAAGTGCTGCACGACGGCAGCATCAACCCCCTGCCTGCGGCGCTGCTGCAGGCCCGCGCCGCACGCACCACGCGCCCGGTCTGGCAGTTCGACAGGGCCCTGGGGGAAAAGAAGCTGTGCGCGCAGCTGAAGGTGGCCAGCCTGGCCGGCTACAACGCACAGGACCTGGTCACCGCCCACGCTGCTGCAGCGGCACTGCTGAGCTTTGCCGAACACACCCAGGGCCGCGCCCTGGCCCACGTGCAGACGCTGAGCGTCGAACGTGCCAGCGAACTGCTGGACCTGCCCCCGGCCACCCACCGCAACCTGGAACTGGTGCAGACGCTGCGCGGCGAGAGCGCGCCCACGCTGCTGTCACTGCTGGACAGCTGCCGCACCGGCATGGGCAGCCGGCTGCTGCGCCATTGGCTCACGCATCCGCAACGCGATCGCGCCACCGCCAGCGCCCGGCACGACGCCATCGCCGCCTGCCACATGCAGGGCATCGAGGCCCTGCGCGACACGCTTCGCGGGGTCAGCGACGTCGAGCGCACCACCGCCCGCGTGGCGCTGCGCCAGGTGCGCCCGCGTGAACTGGCCGGCCTGCGCGAGACCCTGGCGGCCCTGCCAGCGCTGCGCGCTGCCGCACCGCAGGGCCCGCCGCTGCTGGCGCAGTGGCACGCGGCACTGCAGCCCGATGCGGCCCTGGCGCAGACGCTGCAGGCCATCGCCGAAGAACCGGCCGTGCTGCTGCGCGAAGGCGGCGTCATCGCCAGCGGCTTCGACGCCGACCTCGACGAACTGCGCGCCATCGCGCAGAACTGCGACGCCTTTTTGCTGGACCTGGAAGCACGCGAGAAGGCGCGCACCGCCATTCCGAACCTGCGCGTGCAGTTCAACAAGGTGCACGGCTTCTACATCGAGGTGACGGCTTCGCAAGTGGACAAGGTGCCTGCCGACTACCAGCGCCGGCAGACCCTGAAGAATGCCGAGCGCTACATCACGCCAGAACTCAAGGCCTTCGAAGACAAGGCGCTGTCGGCCCAGGACCGGGCGCTGGCGCGCGAGAAGTTTCTGTACGAGCAATTGCTGGACACCTTGCAGCAGCACCTGCCCGTGCTCTCGACGCTGGCGCGCGCACTGGCCGGTTTCGACGCGCTGGCCGCCCTGGCCGAACGCGCCTCCACGCTGGGCTGGTGCCGCCCGCAGTTCGTACCCTACCCCTGCATCGACATCGAAGCCGGCCGCCACCCGGTGGTCGAAGCACGGCTGGCCGAAACCACCGGCGGCAGCTTCATCGCCAACCACTGCCGGCTCGACGCGAAGACCAGGATGCTCGTCATCACCGGCCCGAACATGGGTGGCAAGAGCACCTTCATGCGCCAGGTGGCGCTGATCGTGCTGCTGGCCGCCATCGGCTCCTACGTGCCGGCGGCAGCCTGCCGACTGGGGCCCGTCGACGCCATCCACACGCGCATCGGCGCCGCCGACGACCTGGCCAATGCGCAGAGCACCTTCATGGTCGAGATGACCGAGGCCGCCGCCATCCTGCACGCTGCGGGCGAACACAGCCTGGTGCTGATGGACGAGATCGGCCGCGGCACCAGCACCTACGACGGGCTGGCACTCGCCGGCGCCATTGCCAGCCACCTGCACGACAAGAGCCGCGCCTTCACGCTGTTCGCCACGCATTACTTCGAGCTGACCGAGTTTCCGGGCCGGCACGAACGCGCCATCAACCTGCACGTGGGTGCGGTGGAAAGCGGCAACGACATCGTCTTCCTGCACCAGCTGGAAGCCGGCCCGGCCAGCCGCAGCTACGGCGTGCAGGTGGCGCGCCTGGCCGGCATGCCGGCGGCGCTGGTGCGCCAGGCGCGGGCCACGCTGGAAGCGCTGGAAGCCCAGGCCGGCAGCAGCCGCGCCCAGGTGGACCTGTTTGCCGCACCGCCGGCCGCCGCCACGGCACCCGAGCCCAGTGCCACCGACACCGCGCTGTCCGCCATCGACCCGGACGCCTTGACGCCCCGCGAAGCGCTGGACGCCCTGTACAGGCTGAAGGCGCTGCAGGGGCGCAACCGCTAGGGTGGTTCGCGGATCCGACCCTTGCCCTCGATCTTTCAGTGATGGCGCGTGGGCACGGGTGAACGGACGTCGAGAAACTTGGAGGCCGATTCCTACAGCAAGGCGCCGTCTCGGCTGATGCGCTCTGCGGTGCCGGACCCTAGGATCACGACTTTGGTCCTTCTGGAGCCACGCCATGCCCGATCTGAACGACGCCAGCAGCACGACGCCGCCTCCGGATTCACAGGCCAAACTGGACAAGAGCGCCGAGGAAAGCCGCAAGCTGGACTCGCCCGCCCGCACCAACGACTCGACCATCGACCCTGTGAAGCCCAAGGAAGACATCCTCAAGGGCTTTCACGGCGGCTAGACAGCGGGTTGAGAAGGCACAAGCCGCGAACAGCAGCGGTGCTGGCTGCACGGGACGAGCGATATCAAGCCGTGCCGAGCCGCCACCGCTCGTCATCGGTCCCCCGTCTTCAGGAATCAAGCATCCAGCCTACCGCAGTGGCGGCATGCAACCCGGCGGTGTCGAACGTCGGGATCGGGCTGCACGCGTCATCGATGAGCATGCCGATCTCGGTCCACCCCAGGATCACAGCCTGCACGCCCTGGCGCCGTTGTTCTTCGATCAAGCCCACCACGGCCTCACGCGAGGCAGGCAGCACCAGTCCGCGGCAGAGTTCGTCGAAGACGATCCGGTGCATCGATGCACGACCGGCGACATCCGGTACCGAAACCCGCAAGCCGAACCGCTGTTGCAGCCGGCCACGCACGATGTCGTCGTCTTCCATCGTGAATCGTGTGCCCAGCAGCGCGGCATGTTCGATGCCGGCATGCTGCAAGGCTGCACCCGTGGCGTCGGCGATGTGAAGCAGAGGCAGACCGGCAGCATGGGCGATACGGTCGGCGCCTTTGTGCATGGTGTTCGTGGCGAGTAGCAGGCCCTGTGCGCCGGCGGATGCCAAGCCGCGTGCGGCCTGTTCGAGCGTCGCGAAGGCGCCGTTCCAATCGGCCACCGCCTGCTGCGCTGCCATCGGGGCGAAGTCCACGCTGTGAAGCAGCAGTGCGGCGCTGTGCAGGCCGCCCAGGCGCGCGGCCACGCCTTGGTTCAGCAACCGGTAGTAGATCGCTGTGCTTTCCCAGCTCATGCCGCCCAGCACACCCAGAGTCTTCATGCGTCTCTCCCCCCAAGAACCCGATACTCCGCAGCCAGGCAATCGGCCTGACCCAGCCGCCGCTGCCAAACGATAAGTCGAATGGCCAGGCAAGGAACTGCGTGACAGGCCCCAATCGCCAGGCCAGACCATCCGGCTGATCATCCGGCCGACCGGGGCCTGCTACCCTAGGCGCTTCGCCCTTCGAACGGCCTTCCAGGCGGCTTGACCGCCAACCACCACCATGACCTACTGCGTCGGCATCCGCCTCAACGCCGGCCTCGTGTTCCTGTCGGACTCGCGCACCAACGCCGGCATGGACCAGATCAGCACCTTCCGCAAGATGATGGTCTACGAAAAGCCGGGCGACCGTTTCATGGTGATGCTGTCGGCCGGCAACCTGAGCATCAGCCAGAGCGTGCGCGAGATCCTGCAGGTCGAGAAGATCGACAACGGCGACGACGAGCCCATCACCATCTGGAACGCCAGGAGCATGTTCGAGGCCGTGCGTGTGCTCGGCAGCGCGGTGCGCCGGGTCTACGAACAGGACGGCAAGTCGCTGAAGGCCGCGGGCATCGACTTCAACGCCAGCATGATCTTCGGCGGCCAGATCAAGGGCGAGGCGATGCGCATGTTCCTGGTCTATTCGGCCGGCAACTTCATCGAGGCCACGCGCGAAACCTGCTTCTTCCAGGTCGGCGAAAGCAAGTATGGCAAGCCCATCCTCGACCGCGTGCTGACGCCGCGCACGCCGCTCGACGAAGCCGCCAAGTGCGCCCTGGTCAGCATGGACAGCACGCTCAAGAGCAACCTGGGCGTGGGCCTGCCGCTGGACCTGCTGGTCTACGAGGAAGGCGCCTTGGAGAGCACGCAGATCGTCTGCATCGACGAGCACAACCCTTACTTCAGGATGATCCACGACACCTGGGGCCAGCGCCTGCGCGAGGTGTTCGAGAGCATCGACGACCCGCGCTGGGACGGCGGCGACACCGCGCACCCGCTGATGAGCCCGCTGCATCGCCACGAGCCGATGCGCAAGATCACTCATCCCGGCGAACGCATCGTTTGACACCGGGCACGATCTGCTTCAGCCATGCCAATGGCTTTCCGGCCGGCACCTACCGCAGGCTGTTCGAACACTGGCAGGCCGCCGGCTGGCGCGTCATCGCGCTGCCGCGCATCGGTCACGATCCGGCGTTTCCGGTCAGCCTGAACTGGCCGCACCTGCGGCAGGAACTGGCGCGGTTCATCGAGCAGCAGGCGCCGGGCGGGAAGGTCCACCTGGTGGGACATTCGCTGGGAGGATTCCTGAGCCTGATGCTGGCCGCGCGGCGGCCCGATCTTGCGGCGCAGGTGGTGATGCTGGACTCGCCCGTGGTGGGGGGCTGGCGTTCACACAGCGTGACGATGGCCCGCTCGCTGGGCCTGTTCAGGCGCTTTTCGCCCGGGCGTATCTCCGAGAAACGACGCTTCCAGTGGCCCGATGGCGAGGCCGCCTTCCAGCACTACGCGGCGAAAGCCGCCTTTGCGCGCTGGGACGAGGGCGTGCTGCGCGACTACATCGCGTGCGGCACCGAGCCCGACCCGGCCGGCGCCCATCCTCGAGCCGTGCGGCTGTCGTTCAGCCGGGCCGTGGAAACCCAGATCTACGACACACTGCCCACCCGGCTGGGTGCGCTGCTGCGCCGCCACCCGCCGCAAGTGCCGGTGCACTTCATCGGCGGCACGCGTTCGGTGGAACTGCGTCAGGCCGGCATGGCCGCCACACGTGCCCTGGTGCACGCGCGCCTGCGCTGGATCGACGGCACGCACCTGTTTCCCATGGAAAAACCCCTGGAAACCGCAGCGGTGGTGCTGCACTGCCTGGACACGCAAGGCGCCTGAGCCTGCATCGTCAGACCTCGCGAACCGGCAAGCCTTACAGGCTTGGCAAGAACTGCGGTAACTCCTGCCGCAGAAGACGATCGTGCCTTGCCAGGCCGTGACACATCGGAAGCGACTGCGCGCCCAGAACCGCGGGGGTGCTGGGCGCGACCGCCGCGTGGAGCGACGGTCGACAACCGGTGAACCGAAGATCCGAAGATCAGAAACTCACGGCTCAGCCGAAGGTGCGACGGCGGATCATCATTCCGCAGGCGACCAGACCGACCAGCATCAGGGCCATGCTTTCGGGCTCCGGCACCGGGCTGACACCCAAGGTGCCGCTGTAGCTGCCGATGGCGGCACTGTTGGTGCCCGTCAGCGTCAGCACGTAGTTGCCGGCCGCCAGGGCCACGCCGGCACCGCCCACCGCCCACACTTCAACCGGGTCGACCAGCGCTTGCGTGAAGTTGAAGGTGCCGCTCGGGCCGCTCAGGGCGATGCTCGAGAAGTCCACGTCCTGCGCGCCGTTCACCACCGAGCTGATCACGGAAGTGAAGGTGCTGAGCGTGCTGACGTTGAAGTTCAGCGTGTCCGTGAACGAGCCCGCCACCGGCGTGTTGCCGAAGAAGTTGGAGCCGGTGGACAGGTTGATCGTGCCCAGGTCGGCAGCGAAGGAGGCAGAGGCGCCCAGGGCGGCGACCGAGGCCACTGCAAGTCGAAGAAGTTTCATTGGAGGTGTTCCGCTGGAGTGGTGGTGAAGCCGCTCCTCGGCAGACCACGCGCCCAGATCAGGGTTTTTCCCCCAGCACCCCGCGTTCCGGGGGTGGGTCGGGCAAAGAGCGCCGAAGCCGCCGGCTTCAAGGCGACTCGAACCGCCCCAGCCTCACCGCCGTTCCGCCCGGCTTCAGGTTGTGCGTGCCCGGCATCACCATCACCGCATCGTCGTAGGGCGTGGTGAAGACGTGGTCGCCGTCCTGCGCGATGGCCGTGCCGGCCTTCTCGATGACGCCCAGCCCCACCGGGGGCACCAGGAAGCGGAAGGCGGTGCTGCGCGCGACCACGGGCTCGGTCACGCGCACGAGGCGCTGTGTCGACGGCAGGGCCAGGCGCGTATGGGCCTGCACCCACACCGCCGGTGCCAGGCCGGTGAGCCCGAGGAAACGGGTCAGGGTGTCGATGGCCACGTGCTCGGCGGCGGCCTCCCAATGCTGGCCGCATTCGACCAGCAATGCCTTCTTCGGGCTGGCCGGGTCACCGAAGCCGCCGCGGTCGATCATGCGCAGTCCGGCGGGGTGGCCGGTGTCGATCAGCAGGTCGGCAGGCTGCCCCAGGGCGCGCGCGAAGGCGGCGTTCTTGTCCTGCATGCCGCACACCATCATCGGCCGGCAGGGCTCGCCCATGCTGTGGATGTCCAGCAGCAGCTCGGCCCGGTCGACGTAGGGGCGCAGCAGGCGCGCCCGCCGCAGCTCCACGCTGCTGGCCGGTCCGTCGAGCGCAGCGTCGGACCAGACCCGGTTGTAGTCCTCATCGACCAGGCGCGAGGGAAAGGGGTCGGCGGGATCGAATCGCGCAAAGGCCTCGAGGTTGGCGTAGGCCAGCGTCAGGCTGCCGGACAGCGGCCTGAACTCGCCGCGGCTGATCTGCAGCATCAACCAGTTCAGCGCGATGGCGCCGCAGATCTCGTTGCCGTGGGTCAGCGCCTGCACCATCACGTTCGGGCCGGGCACACCGCTGTCGAACACATGCACGCCCGGCACGCCGGTGTTCGACGGCAGCCAGGGCGTGATGTCGGGGGCCTTCAACTCCACCCGCACGGCGGGGTTCGGGGCGTCAGCCATGGCGCGAGCCCGACAGGACCTGCGCCTCGACGGCCTGCAGCAACTGCATCAGATGAGCCTGCAGCGTGGCAAAGCCGGCGTGGGTCTCGATGCGGTCTTCGTGCATGTAGAGGCGCTTGTTCACTTCCAGCTGCAGGCTGTGGCGGCCGAGCGCCGGGGCGGCGTAGGCGCGCACCAGCTCGACGCCCTTGAACGGGTCGTTCACCTTCACCGCATAGCCGAAGCCGGCCAGGGTGTCGCGCACGAAAGCCGTGAGTGCGGGGTCGCAGGTGCTGCCGTCGCGGTCGCCCCGCACCATGTCGGCGCGGGGCTGCCCGTCCACGCCTTCCATCGCCAGGCTCGACCAGGGTCCCATCGAATGGCAGTTGATGTGGAAGACGACGCCGAAGCGCGCGTGCGCGGCATCCAGCAGCCGCTGCAGCGTCGCGTGATACGGCGCATGGCACCGCGCCACGCGCCGCTGCACCTCGGCCACGGTGAGCAGCCTGTCGTAGATGGGCGCGTCGTCGATCATGGTGCGCCAGACCAGCGACTTGCCGATGCGCGACTTGCCGCTGTCGACGAGCTCGCCCGGCCAGGGCTCGGCCAGCAGCGCGGGGTCGATGTCGGCGGCGTGGCGGTTCGGGTCGAGGTAGGTGCGCGGGAACAGCGCGGCGAGCAGCGGCACGCCGCGCTCGGCGGCGGGCCGGTACAGGGTGTCGATGAAGCTGTCTTCACCTTCACGCAGGGCGGCCTCGGGCAAGGCGGCACCGAAGTCGGCGGGCATCTCGAAGCCGGAATGCGGGGAGTCCAGCACCAGCGGGCTGGCCGGCGTGGCGCCGGCATGGGTGGGCGGGCCGTGGACCACGAGCGGGGGTGATGTCATGGGCGCAAGTATCGCTGTGCGTGGCAGATTCCTTGCTTCAAGCCTGCGCCCTCCCCGGGGCGGCCCGGATGGGCGCCCCGCAGGCAGCCGATAGGATCACCACACACCGGGCCCCGGGCCCACCGCCAGGACCCCAGACCCCATGCAGGCATCAGACATCCAAGCGCTCATCGATGCCGTTCAACGCGGCCAGCTGCCCCGGCGCCGGTTCATCGAAAGGCTGGTGATCGCGGGCCTGACCGCACCCATCGCCGCCCAGCTGCTGCTGCACTCGGGCGTGGCCCAGGCCCAGACGGGCAGCACCTACAAACCCACCAGGCGCGGCGGCGGCGGTGCGCTCAAGCTGCTGTGGTGGCAGGGCCCCACCCTGCTGAACCCGCACTTCGCCAGCGGCACGAAGGACCAGGAAGGCTCGCGCCTGTTCTACGAACCCCTTGCCGCCTGGGACGCCGACGGCAACCTGGTCCCCATCCTCGCCGCCGAGGTGCCCAGCCGCGACAACGGCGGGCTGGCCGCCGACGGCAGGAGCGTGGTGTGGAAGCTCAAGCGCGGCGTCACCTGGCACGACGGCGCACCCTTCACCGCCGACGACTGCGTCTTCAACTGGGAATACGCCCGCGACCCCGCCACCGCGGCCGTCACCATCGGTCCCTACAAGGACATCAAGGTGGTGAAGGTCGACAGCCACACCATCCGCATCGAATTCCAGCGGCCCACGCCGTTCTGGGCCGACGCCTTCGTCGGCACCATCGGCCAGATCATTCCCAAGCACCTGTTCGGGGCCTTCGCCGGCGCGAAGTCGCGCGAGGCGCCCACCAACCTGAAGCCGGTGGGCACCGGCCCCTACAAGTTCGTCGACTTCAAGCCCGGCGACATGGTTCGCGGCGATCTGAACCCGAACTACCACCTGCCCAACCGCCCGCACTTCGACACCGTGGAGATGAAAGGCGGCGGCGACGCGGTGAGCGCCGCACGCGCCGTGCTGCAGACCGGCGAGTACGACTTCGCCTGGAACCTGCAGGTCGAGGACGACATCCTCAAGCGGCTGGAAAACGGCGGCAAGGGCCGGGCCTTCATCACGCCGGGCGGCAACATCGAATTCCTGCAGCTCGCCTTCGCCGACCCGAACACCGAAGTCGACGGCGAACGCGCCCATCCGAATTCACGCCACCCCATCTTCAGCGACCCCGCGGTCCGCCAGGCCATGGCGCTGTTGATCGACCGCAAGAGCATCCAGGAATTCATCTACGGCCGCACCGGCGTGGCCACCGCCAACTTCGTCAACAACCCGCCGCGCTTCCGCAGCCCGAACATGAAGTTCGAGTTCAACGCGGACAAGGCCAACGCCCTGCTGGAAGCGGCGGGCTGGAAGAAGGGCAGCGACGGCATCCGCGAAAAGGGTGGCCGCAAGATGAAGTTCCTGTTCCAGACCAGCATCAACGGCCCGCGCCAGAAGACACAGACCGTCATCAAGCAGGCCGCCGCCAAGCTGGGCATCGAGGTGGAACTGAAGTCGGTCACCGGCGCCGTGTTCTTCAGCACCGACGTGGCCAACCCCGACACCTACGGCAAGTTCTGGGCGGACATGCAGATGTACACCACGACGATGACGCAGCCCGACCCGGAACGCTTCCTGGACCAGTACGTCAGCTGGGAGGTGTCGAGCAAGGCCAACAAATGGCAGGGCCGCAACATCAGCCGCTGGCGCAGCGAGGCCTACGACCAGGCCTTCCGCGCGGCCGAGGGCGAACTCGACCCCGTCAAGCGCGCGGCCCACATGATCCGCTGCAACGACCTGGCCTGCGGCGACGGCTACATCGTGCCGCTGGTGTACCGGCCGCGCGTGGCCGGTGTCGCCACCAAGCTCGTGGCGCATCTGTCAGGCTGGGACAACGACATGTGGAACCTGCGCGACTGGTACCGCGAAGCATGACGGCCAGGCTGTCACGCAGGCAGGCGCTGCAAGGCTTGCAGGGGCTGGTCGCCGGCGGGCTGGCCGGGCTGGCCGGCGCCACGAAGGCCCAGGGCAACCCGCCCAACAACGTGCCCAACAACCTGCTCGCCTACCAGCCCACGCGCCGCGGCGGTGGCGGCACGCTCAAGCTGCTGCTGTGGCAGGGCCCCACCCTGCTGAACCCGCACTTCGCCACCGGCCAGAAGGACATGGAAGGCTGCCGGTTGTTCTACGAGCCGCTGATCGCCTGGGACCAGAACGGCGAGATGCTTCCGGTGCTGGCCGCCGAGATTCCCAGCCGCGCCAATGGCGGCGTGGCGGCCGATGGCAAAAGCGTCACCTGGAAGCTGAAGAAGGGCGTGCTCTGGCACGACGGCCAGCCCTTCACGGCCGACGACGTCGTCTTCAACCACCGCTACGCCACGAACCCGCAGACTGCTGCCACCACCAGCGGCAGTTATGGCGGCGTGAAGACGGTCGAGAAGGTCGACACGCACACCGTGCGCGTGGTGTTCGAGAAGCCCACGCCTTTCTGGGCCGGCACCTACGCCAGCGACCAGCACATTCCCAGGCATGTGTTCGAGCCCTTCATCGGCGCCAAGTCGCGCGATGCGCCGGCCAACCTGAAGCCGGTGGGCACTGGCCCCTACACCTTCGTCGACTTCAAGCCCGGCGACCTGGTGCGCGGCAAGCTCAACCCGAACTACCACCTGCCCCATCGCCCGCACTTCGACACCGTGGAGATGAAGGGCGGTGGCGACGCGGTGAGCGCCGCACGCGCCGTGCTGCAGACCGGTGAATACGACTTCGCCTGGAACCTGCAGGTCGAAGACGAGATCCTCAAGCGCCTGGAGGCTGCGGGCAAGGGCGTGGTCTCGCTGCAGCAGGGCGGCGTGGTCGAGTTCATGCAGCTCAACTTCACCGACCCGAACAAGGAAGTGGACGGCGAGCGCTCGCACCGCGACACCCGCCACCCGCTCTTCAGCGACCCCGCGGTGCGCCAGGCCATCGGGCTCGTGATCGACCGCCAGAACATCCAGGCCTTCATCTACGGCCGCACCGGGCGCGTCACGGCCAACATCGTGAACGATCTGCCGCGCTTCACCAGCACGGCGCTGCAGACCGAATTCAACCCCGAGAAGGCCGCGGCCCTGCTCGAGGCCGCGGGCTGGAAGCGCGGCCCAGGCGGGGTGCGCGAGAAGGACGGCAAGAAGCTCAGGCTGCTGTTCCAGACCAGCATCAACACCACGCGCCAGAAAACGCAGACCATCATCAAGCAGGCGGCGGCCAAGGCCGGCATCGACATCGAGATCAAGGCCGTGCAGGGCGCCGTGTTCTTCAGCACCGACGTGGCCAACACCGACACCTACGGCAAGTTCTACGCCGACCTGCAGATGTACACCAACAGCCTGGGCCGGCCCGACCCGCAAGGCTTCCTGCGCCAGTTCATCAGCGAAGAGATCTCGGCCAAGTCCAACAAGTGGCAGAGCGACAACCTGAGCCGCTGGCGCAATGCCGAGTTCGACAGCCTGTTCAAGCAGGCCGAGACCGAACTCGACCCGGTGAAGCGGGCCGACCAGGTCAAGCGTATGAACGACCTGCTGATCCGCGACGGCTACGTCATCCCGGTGGTGGCGCGCACCGAGGTCACGGCGCGGGCCCGCACCCTGGTAGGACCAATCTCGGCCTGGCGCCTGAGCCTGGACCAGATCCACGACTGGTACCGGCAGCCCGGATGAAGCCCGGCCAGCTGCGGCGCCTCGTCGAGCAGGTGCGCGCCGGGCGTCTGCCGCGGCGGGCCTTCATCGAGCGCCTGGCCACGCGTGGCCTGGGTCTGCCGATGGCCGGCTTCCTGCTGCTGCAAGCCGGCGTGGCGCAGTCGCAGTCGCCGTCAGAGAGCTTCCGCCCCACCCGCCGCGGCGGCGGCGGGCCGCTGCGGCTGCTGGAATGGCAGGGGCCGACCCAGCTGAATCCCCACTTCGCCACCGGCCTGAACGACTACACCGGCTGCCGGGTGTTCTATGAACCGCTGGCGCAATGGGACGCCGAAGGCAACCTGGAACCGGTGCTGGCAGCGGCGGTGCCCAGCCGCGCCAACGGCGGCCTGTCGGCCGACGGCAAGAGCGTGGTCTGGACCCTGAAGCCCGGCGTGCGCTGGCACGACGGCCAGCCCTTCACCGCCGACGACGTGGTCTTCAACTGGCAGTACGCCACGAACCCGGCCACCGCCGCGGTGACCTCGGCCAGCTACGCGCAGCTGAAGATGGAAAAGCTCGATGCGCTCACGCTGCGCGTCGTCTTCGACAGGCCTTCGCCCTTCTGGCCAGGCCAGTATTCGCAGGTGCTGCTGCTGCCGCGCCACCGCTTTGCCGCCTTTGCCGGCGACACGTCGCGCGAGGCCCCGGACAACAACCGCCCGGTCGGCACCGGCGCCTACCGCTTCGCCGAATTCCGCCCTGGCGACCTGCTGCGCGCGACGCTGAACCCCGACTACCACCAGCCCCTGCGGCCGCACTTCGACACGCTCGAGATCAAGGGCGGTGGCGACGCCACAGGCGCTGCGCGCGCGGTGCTCCAGACCGGTGACTACGACTTCGCCAGCACCCTGACCGTCGACGACGAAGTGCTGTTGCGCATGGAATCCGCCGGCAAGGGCCGCGTGCAGACCCTGGCCGGCAGCGCCACCACCGCGATCTACCTGAACTTCTGCGACCCCGGCCGCGAAGTCGAGGGTGAACGCTCGCACGTGAGCACGCGCCACCCGCTCTTCAGCGACCCGGCGGTGCGCCGCGCCATCGGCCTGCTCGTCGACCGGGCCGGGTTGCAGCGCCACGTCTACGGCCGCCAAGGGGTGGCCACGGCCAATTTCCTCAACCATCCGTCGCGCTACCGCAGTGCGGCCAACACGGCCAGCTTCGACATCGAGCGCGCCAGCGCGCTGCTGGAGGCTGCAGGCTGGAAAGCCGGCAGCGATGGCGTGCGTGCCAAGGATGGCCGCCGCCTGTCGCTGGTGTTCCAGAGCTCGATCAACCCCATCAGCCAGAAGCTGCAGGCGGTGTTCAAGCAGGCGGCGCAGAAGGCCGGCATCCAGGTCGAGGTGAAGACCGTGCCGGCCAGCGTCTTCTTCTCGCCCGACATCGGCAACCCCGACACGGTCGGCCAGTTCAACGCCGACCTGCAGAGCTACGGCGTGTCGAACCCCAGCCCCGACCCGGCGGCCATGATGCGCGCCTTCGTGTCCTGGGAGGCGGCCACCCGGGCCAACAAGTGGCAGGGCCAGAACCGCGTGCGCTGGCAGGACGCCGATTACGACGCCTGGTTCCGCGCCGCGGAAACCGAGCTCGACCCGGCCCGGCGCGCGGCCCTGTTCATCCGCATGAACGACCGTCTGGTGGCCAGCGGGTATGTGGTCCCCGTCGTCGACCGACGCCGGCTGTGTGCCCTGCGCAAGGACCTGGTGGCGCCGCTGTCGCCCTGGGGCTTCGACACCGCAAACCTCCCCCACTGGCACCGGAGCGCCTGAATGACACTCGACGAACAAGACATCAGGCGCCTGGTGGAGCAGGTGCGCGAAGGCCGGCTGCCGCGCCGCAGCTTCATCGGCCGCATGGCCGCCTGCGGTTTGAGCGTGCCCATGGCCGGCATGCTGCTGCTGAACGCCGGCGTGGCGCAGGCGCAGCCCGCGCCCTATGCGCCCACCAAACGTGGCGGCGGCGGCGCGCTGCGCATCCTGGAGTGGCAGGGCCCCACCCTGCTCAACCCGCACTTCGCCACCGGCGCGAAAGACAACATCGGCTCGCGCGTGTTCTACGAACCGCTGGCCCAGTTCGACGCGGAGGGCAACCTCGAACCCGTGCTGGCGGCCGAGCTGCCCAGCCGCGCCAACGGCGGCCTGGCGGCCGACGGCAAGAGCGTGGTCTGGAAGCTGAAGACAGGCGTGACCTGGCACGACGGCCAGCCCTTCACCGCCGACGACGTCGTCTTCAACTGGCGCTACGCCAGCGACCCCGCCACCGCCAGCGTCACCCTGGGCAGCTACGGCAACCTGACCATGGAGAAGGTGGACACGCACACCGTGCGCGTGGTCTTCGCCAAACCCTCGCCCTTCTGGCCGGGCCAGTATTCGCAGGTGTTCCTGGTGCCACGGCATCTGTTTGCGCCATTTGCCGGCGCCAAGTCGCGCGAAGCACCCAACAACAATCGCCCGGTGGGCACCGGGCCCTACCGCTTCGTCGAATTCAGGCCCGGCGACCTGCTGCGCGCCGAGCTGAATCCGAACTACCACCAGCCCCTCCGCCCGCATTTCGACACGCTGGAAATGAAGGGCGGGGGCGACGCCGTTTCCGCCGCGCGCGCCGTGCTGCAGACCGGCGAGTACGACTTCGCCAGCAGCCTGGTGATCCCCGAAGACGTGGCCCTGCGGCTCGAAGCCGCGGGCAAGGGCCGGCTGCACATCGAGACCGGCAGCGCCACCACGGCCATCTACCTGAACTTCACCGACCCGGCCACCGCCGTCGACGGTGAACGTTCACATGCCAGCACGCGCCACCCGGTGTTCAGCGACCCGGCCGTGCGGCGCGCCATCGGCCACTTGATCGACCGCGCTGGGCTGCAGCGCTTCGTCTACGGCCGCCAGGGCCAGGCCACCACCAACTTCATCAACAACCCCGCGCGCTACCGCAGCCCCAACACCGCCGCGCGGGCGGACTACAGCATCGACAAGGCCAAGGCCCTGCTCGACGCCGCCGGCTGGAAGCCTGGTGCCGACGGCGTGCGCGAAAAGAACGGCAGAAAGCTGTCGCTGCTGTTCCAGGGCGGCGTGGGCGCGGTCGGCCAGAACATGCAGGCGGTGGTGAAGCAGGCCGCGCAGCAGGCGGGCATCGCGCTGGAACTGAAGGCCGTGGTGGCCAGCGTGTTCTTCTCGTCGGACGTGGGCAACCCCGACACCTACGGCAAGTTCAACGCCGACATGCAGACCTACAACTGGACCAGCAACAGCCCCGACCCCGAATACCTGATGCAGTGCTTCCTGGGCTCGGAAGTGGCCAGCCGAGCCAACAAGTGGCTGGGGCAAAACCTGGTGCGCTGGCAGAACGCCGAGTTCGACGCCGCCTTCCGCGCGGCCGAGACCGAACTCGACCCGGCCAAGCGTGCGGCGCTCTTCATCCGCATGAACGACCTGGCGGTGAACGACGGCTACGTCATCCCCATCCTGGCGCGCAACTCGGTGCGGGCGATCGCCAAGAACCTGGTCGCGCCGACATCGGCCTGGCGCAACGACATGGCGTCGCTGGCGCATTGGCATCGGGCATAGGCGCAAGCTTTGGGACCCTACATCCTCCGCCGCCTGCTGATTGCCATTCCCAGCCTGCTGGGCATCAGCGTGGTGCTGTTCACCGTGCTGGCGCTGGCACCGGGCGACCCTTTTGAGGAGCTGGCCACCAACCCCAACGTGCCGGCCGAGGTGCGGCAGATGCTGCGCGCCAAGTTCGGGCTGGACGACCCGATCTGGCAACGCTACTTCCGCTGGCTGGCGGCCATGGCGCAGGGCGACTGGGGCTTCAGCTTCATCAGCCGCGTCGACGTCGACACGCTGATCTGGCAGCGCGTGCCGGTGACGCTGGCCGTCATCGGCGCTTCGCAGGTGCTGGCCCTGCTGATCGCGCTGCCGGTGGGCATCATCGCCGCCACCCGGCCCTATTCCGTGTTCGACCAGATCGCCAACACCCTGGCCTTCATCGGCTTTTCGCTGCCCACTTTCTTCACCGGGCTGCTGCTCATCCTGCTGTTCTCCATCACGCTGGACTGGCTGCCTTTCGTGTACCGCGCCGACATCAGCGCCACCGGCTGGGCCTGGTGGTGGGAACACATCAAGCAGAGCATCATGCCGGTGCTGGTGCTGGGCCTGTTCCAGGGCGCCAGCCTCACGCGCTTCGTGCGCAATGCGGTGATGGACGTGATCAAGCTCGACTACGTCACCACCGCGCGCAGCAAGGGCCTGAACGAGCGCACGGTCGTCGTCAAGCACGTGGTGCGCAACGCGATGATCCCGGTGGTGACGCTGGTGGCGCTGCAGATGCCGGCGGTGTTCGGCGGGGCCATCGTCACCGAGCAGATCTTCCGCATTCCCGGCATCGGCAGCCTGCTCATCGATTCCATCTTGCGCAACGACACGCCGGTGATCATGGCCGTGACCTTCGTCTTCGCCTGCCTGGTGGTGCTGTTCAACCTGATCGCCGACCTGCTGTACGGCTGGCTGGACCCACGGGTGAGCTACCGATGAACACCACCACCGCCACGCCTGCGGCCGCCCCGCCCCGCCCGCAGGTGTCGCCCTGGCAGGAAGCCTGGCGTCGCTTCCGCCGCCACCGCATGGCCGTCGTCAGCCTGGTGGTGCTGAGCCTGATGGTGCTGGCCGTGGTGCTGGGGCCATTCGTCTACACCGTGTCCATCAGCGACATCGACTTCAGCGCCCGCCTGGCCACCCCGTCGCTGGCGCACCCGCTGGGCACCGACGACCTGGGTCAGGACCTGCTGGCGCGCATCCTCTACGGCGGCCGCATCTCGCTGGCGGTGGGGCTGGCGGCGATGACCATGTCCATCGTCGTGGGCGTGTTCATCGGGGCCCTGGCCGGCATCAGCCGCGGCTGGGTGGATGCGGTGCTGATGTGGGTGACCGACCTGTTCCTGAGCCTGCCGCAGCTGCCGCTGCTGCTGCTGCTGATCTACCTGCTGCGCGACACGCTGAAGGAATCCTTCGGGCCGCAAGTCGGCGTGTTCCTGCTCATCGTCTTCGTCATCGGCGGCTTCGGCTGGATGCCGGTGGCGCGCCTGGTGCGCGCGCAGTTCTTCAGCCTGCGCGAGAAGGAATTCGTCGAAGCCGCGCGCGCACTCGGCGCCAGCACGCCGCGCACGGTGTGGCGACACATCCTGCCCAACAGCCTGGGCCCGGTCATCGTGGCCGGCACCATCGACGTGGCCGCGGCCATCCTGGCCGAGAGCACGCTGTCGTTCCTGGGCCTGGGCTTCCCGCCCGACATCCCCACCTGGGGCCGCATCCTGTTCGACGCGAAAGACTACCTGGACATCGCCCCGCACTGGGCGCTGTTCCCCGGGCTGGCCATCTTCCTGGCGGTGCTGACGATCAACTTCATCGGCGACGGCCTGCGCGACGCGCTGGACCCGCGGCGGGTCGACTGACATGGCACTGCTCGACATCCGCGGTCTCAAGACCCATTTCAAGACCGAAGACGGCTGGTTGCACGCCGTGGACGGCGTGGACATCGCCATCGACGCCGGCGAAACCGTGTGCGTGGTCGGCGAAAGCGGCTGCGGCAAGAGCGTCACCGCGAAGACGGTGATGAAGCTGATCGACATGCCGCCGGGCAAGATCGTCGCCGGCCAGGTGCTGTGGAAAGGCCGCGACCTGGTGCCGCTGGGGCCGTCCGAGATGCAGAAGATCCGCGCCAAGGAAATCGCCATCGTCTTCCAGGAACCGATGACGAGCCTGAACCCGGTCTACAGCGTGGGCGAGCAGATCGCCGAGAGCGTGCGCCTGCACGAGCGCATGAACCGGCGCGACGCGATGGACCGCGCGGTGGAGATGCTGCGCCTCGTGGGCATTCCCACGCCCGACAAGCGCGTGCGCGACTACCCGCACCAGTTCAGCGGCGGCATGCGCCAGCGCGTGATGATCGCCATCGCCCTGGCCTGCAACCCGCAGCTGCTGATCGCCGACGAGCCCACCACCGCACTGGACGTCACCATCCAGGCGCAGATCCTGGACCTGATGGCCGAGCTCAAGGAACGGCTGGGCATGGCCATCCTGCTGATCACGCACGCCATGGGCGTGGTGGCCGAAGTCGCCCAGCGCGTGGTGGTGATGTACGCCGGCCAGGTGGTGGAAGAAGCCCCCGTGGCCGGCCTCTTCGCCCGCCCCCGCCACCCCTACACGCAAGGCCTGATCCGCAGCATCCCGCGCATCGACACCGCGGCGCTGCACAAGTCGCGACTGGAGACGATTCCAGGCACCGTGCCCAGGCTCATCGCCCCTGCGGCCGGCTGCCGTTTCGCCGACCGCTGCCGCCACGCGCGTAGCGAATGCCGTGCCAGCACGCCGCCGTTGCGCGAGGTGACGGCGGGGCACAAGGTGGCGTGCTTCTTTGCGGAGGAGCTGGGATGAGTGGGGTGGCTGCTGTCGGGTTGTTGCCTTTTGGTATGCGTGTGGTTTCGTGCCAGCTTGGTCCCCATGCAAAGGCGGGCCGGGGCTGGCTGTGGCGCTTAGCTTCGGCGGTCTCCGCTGGCGCTCCGACTGCCCTGCGGTGCTCGGTCCCGCGGCCCCGAAATCCACAAACTCGCGGAACTCACTTCGCTCGCTGCGCTCGCTGCGTTCAATCACCCGCGATGGGTCAGTTGTGGGGTCGCGCTTCGCGCGAGGGCCGCGGGCCCTGTGCTCCTCGGCGCCTCAGATGCGCGCCACAGCCAGCCCCAGCCCACCTTTGCAACCACCGTGCTTTGCGCTCTTCGGTGGCGCGTCGACACGGTGGCGGGCTGGGTGAGTCGGGTGGCCCCCGCAGCGAAGTAAAGGGGGAGCCCGAGGCCGGCGCGGCCCCCCGGGCCG
>JANOBX010000045.1:0-8878 GCA_031411875.1 Burkholderiales bacterium
CACCGAAGGCACCGGCAAGGTGGAAGTGAAACGCACCGTCTGCGGCCACTGCTCGGTGGGCTGCGCGGTCGACGCGGTGGTGGAGAACGGCGTCTGGGTGCGCCAGGAACCGGTGTTCGACAGCCCCATCAACCTGGGCGCGCATTGCGCCAAGGGCGCCGCGCTGCGCGAGCACGGACACGGTGAATTCCGCCTGAAGTACCCGATGAAGCTGGTGAACGGCAAGTACCAGCGCATCAGCTGGGACGAGGCGCTGACCGAGATCAGCGCCAAGATGCTGGAACTGAAGAAGCAGAGCGGCCCCGACAGCATCTTCGTGGTGGGCAGCAGCAAGCACAACAACGAGCAGGCCTACCTGTTGCGCAAGTGGGTGTCGTTCTGGGGCACCAACAACACCGACCACCAGGCGCGCATCTGCCACAGCACCACGGTCGCGGGTGTCGCCAACACCTGGGGTTATGGCGCCATGACCAACAGCTACAACGACATGCAGAACGCCAAGGCGGCGCTCTACATCGGGTCGAACGCCGCCGAAGCCCATCCGGTAAGCATGCTGCACATGCTGCACGCCAAGGAAAACGGCTGCAAGATGATCGTCGTCGACCCGCGCTTCACGCGCACGGCGGCGCGCGCCGACGAGTACGTGCGCATCCGCTCGGGCTCCGACATCCCGTTCATGTTCGGCGTGCTTTACCACGTCTTCAAGAATGGCTGGGAGGACAAGAAGTACATCGAGGACCGTGTCTACGGCATGGACAAGGTGCGCGAGGAAGTGCTGGCCAAGTGGACGCCCGACAAGGTGCTGGAAGCCAGCGGCGTGGACGAAGCCACCACCTACAAGGTGGCCGAGATCATGGCCAAGAACCGCCCCAGCACCGTGGTGTGGTGCATGGGTCAGACCCAGCACACCACCGGCAACGCCGTGGTGCGCACCAGCTGCCTGCTGCAACTGGCGCTGGGCAACGTGGGCGTGTCTGGCGGCGGCACGAACATCTTCCGCGGCCACGACAACGTGCAGGGCGCCACCGACGTCGGCCCCAACCCCGACAGCCTGCCCGGCTACTACGGCCTGGCCGATGGCTCCTGGAAGCATTTCGCCAATGCCTGGGGCGTGGACGTTGAATGGATCAAGAAGCAGTACGCCCCGGGCATGATGACCAAGCCCGGCATGACGGTGTCGCGCTGGGTCGACGGCGTGCTCGAGAAGAACGAGCTCATCGACCAGGACAGCAACCTGCGTGGTCTGTTCTTCTGGGGGCACGCGCCGAACTCGCAGACCCGCGGCCTGGACATGAAGAAGGCCATGGACAAGCTCGACCTGCTGGTCGTGATCGACCCGTTCCCCAGCGCCACGGCGGCCATGGCGGCCATGCCCGGCAAGGCTGAGGACAAGAACCCGAATCAGGCCGTGTACCTGCTGCCGGCCTGCACGCAGTTCGAGACCAGTGGTTCCTGCACCGCGTCGAACCGCAGCATCCAGTGGCGTGAACAGGTCATCGAGCCGCTGTGGGAGAGCCGCACCGACCACATGATCATGTATCAGCTGGCCCAGAAACTGGGCTTCGATAAGGAACTGGTCAAGAACTACAAGATGGTCAAGGGCAAGGGTGGCATGGAAGAGCCCGAGACTGAGTCCATCCTGCGCGAGATCAACAAGGCCGTCTGGACCATCGGCTACACCGGCCAGAGCCCGGAACGCATCAAGGCCCACATGCGCAACATGCATGTGTTCGACATCAAGACCCTGAAGGCCAAGGGCGGCATCGACAAGGAAACCGGGCTGAACCTGGACGGCGAGTTCTTCGGCCTGCCCTGGCCGTGTTACGGCACGCCCGAAATGAAGCACCCGGGCAGCCCCAACCTGTACGACACCAGCGTGCACGTGATGCAAGGCGGCGGCAATTTCCGCGCGAACTTCGGTGTGGAACGCGAGGGCGTGTCGCTGCTCGCCGGCGACGGCTCCCATTCGAAGGGCTCCGACCTGACGATGGGCTACCCCGAATTCGACCACCTGCTGCTGAAGAAGCTGGGCTGGTGGGGCGAACTCACCGAAGCCGAAGCGAAGGCCGCGGAGGGCAAGAACTGGAAGACCGACCCTTCCGGCGGCATCATCCGTGTGGCCATGGTCAACCACGGTTGCCACCCCTTCGGCAATGCCAAGGCGCGGGCCGTGGTCTGGAATTTCCCCGACCCCGTGCCGCAGCATCGTGAGGCGCTCTACAGCAACCGGCCCGACCTGGTGGCCAAGTACCCGACGCACGACGACCGCAAGGCGTTCTGGCGCCTGCCCACGCTGTTCAAGAGCGTGCAGGAAAAGTACAAGGACATCGGCAAGACCTACCCGCTGATCATGACCAGCGGGCGGCTCGTGGAATACGAAGGCGGGGGCGAGGAAACCCGTTCCAACCCCTGGCTGGCCGAACTGCAGCAGGAAATGTTCGTAGAGCTCAATCCGAAGGCCGCCAACGACCGCGGCATCCGCAACGGCGACTATGTCTGGGTGAAGACGCCGCCGATGGTGGCCCTGCCCGACTTCAAGGGCATCCGGGTGAAGGCCATGGTGACCGAGCGCGTCGACGCGGAGACGGTGTTCCTGCCTTTCCACTTCTCTGGCCGCTGGGGCGGCGTGGACATGTTGCCGTACTACCCGCAGGGTGCCGCACCGGTGGTGCGGGGTGAGGCCATCAACACCGCCACCACCTATGGCTACGACAGCGTCACGATGATGCAAGAGACGAAGACCACCGTCTGCCAGATCGAAAAAGCCACGGCCTGACGCTCGAAACGCCCCGCACAGAACACCACGCGCAGAACTCAGGAGTTAAGACCATGGCCCGCATGAAATTCATCTGCGACAGCGAGCGTTGCATCGAGTGCAACGGTTGCGTCACCGCCTGCAAGGCCGAACACGACGTGCCCTGGGGCGTGAACCGCCGCCGGGTCGTGACCTTGAACGACGGCCTGCCCGGCGAGAAAAGCATTTCCGTGGCGTGCATGCATTGCAGCGACGCCCCCTGCATGGCGGTGTGCCCGGTGGACTGCTTCTACCGCACCGAAGAGGGCGTGGTGCTGCACGACAAGGACACCTGCATCGGCTGCGGCTACTGCAGTTACGCCTGCCCCTTCGGCGCACCGCAGTTCCCCAGCGCCGGCACCTTCGGCATGCGCGGGAAGATGGACAAGTGCACCTTCTGCGCCGGCGGCCCCGAGACCAATGCCAGCGCGGCCGAGAACGAGAAGTACGGTCGCAACCGGCTCGCCGAAGGCAAGCTGCCGGCCTGCGCGGAAATGTGCAGCACGAAGGCCTTGCTGGGCGGCGACGGCGATGTCGTGGCCGACATCTTCCGCACCCGCGTGCTGACGCGTGGCAAGGGCAGCGAGGTCTGGGGTTGGGGCACCGCCTACGGCAAGCCCACGGCGGGCAGGACCTGAAGGCGTGCGCATGACACATCACACCAAGCTGTTTCGTACAGTCGGTCTCGCCGCTTTTTGCGGCTTGGCACTGGCTATGTCCGGATGCGCCGAAAAGCCGCAGACCCCGTCCCGCATGAGCGACAGCAAGGCCTGGGAAGCTTCGCCCAGCGGCTACACCGTCCAGGGTTTCAAGACCGGCGACCAGGCGGCCTGGGAAGCGCAGATGCGCAAGCGTGCCCAGGGTCAGAACGAGTATTCGCGCGCCGTCGCGGCGCCCTGATGTTTCGGTCCAGCACGCAGCCAAAGGCGCCGACCATGAACCTGCCCACCCTCTCCTCGACCACCCTTGCGCGGCTGGGCGCCGCGTCGTCGGCGTTCATGCCGGCGCTGGCCTTGGTGGCAATGTTGGCGTCATCGCCAGCCATGGCCCAGGACGTCGCGCCCAAGGGCCCGCCTGCGGGCTTCGTGGCCCCCGCCGAACCCAAGCCCGGCGAAAGCAATGCCGAGCGTTCCAAGACTCAGCCCGGCAACAACGCGCCCTTCTGGCGTGCGGTGCGTGAATCGGGCAATCAACAGGGCATCGTCAGCCTGCCCGGCGCCGAAAAGGGCGTGCTCGTTCAGTCCTTCGTGCAATACCCGGGTTCGAAGTTCACCACCGCGGGCGAAGCCTGGCGGCAGGTTCGCAACAACTGGCTCATCCCTTACGGCGGCGCCCTGCTTGCCATCGTCGTGCTTGCCATGGCCATGTTCTACTGGCGCGTCGGCAGCATGGGCGGGCACGAGCCGGACACTGGCCGCAAGATCGAGCGGTTCACGCCGTTCGAGCGGGCCGCGCACTGGTCCAACGCCATCGCATTCGTCGGGTTGGCGGTGTCGGGCCTGGTGTTGGCCTTCGGCAAGTTTTTCCTGCTGCCGGTGCTCGGTGCCACGCTGTTCGGCTGGCTGTCCTTCGGTTTGAAGAACCTTCACAACTTCCTCGGCCCCTTGTTCGCCGTGTCGCTGCTGATCGTGCTGTTCACCTTCATCAAGGACAACCTGCCGACCAAGGATGACCTGGCCTGGCTGAAAACCGCAGGCGGCCTGCTCGGAAAGGAAGAAGTGCCTTCGCACCGCTTCAACGCGGGCGAAAAGGTGGTGTTCTGGGGCGGGGTGCTCGGGTTGGGCTTTCTCGTCATCGGATCTGGCCTGTTTTTGAACCAATTGGTGCCCGGCATGTCGTACCTTCGTGGAGACATGCAGATCGCGCACATGATCCACGCGGCCGCGTCGCTGCTGATGATGGCCATGTTCCTGGGGCACATCTACATGGGTACGGTCGGGATGAAAGGTGCCTACGCTGCCATGCGCACCGGCTACGTCGACGAAGGCTGGGCCAAGGAACATCACAAGCTGTGGGCCGACGACGTGCGCGCCGGTCGCATTCCTGCCCAGCGGTCGGCAGCAGCCGCAGGCAGCCTCGGCCAGACTAGCCCGCAAACCTGAACGAAAGCCTCCAAGATGAAGCCGACACTGCGGCCCACCCTGATCACCCTCGCTGCGCTGGCCTTTGCAGGGTCGGCATTCGCCAAACTTCCGGCCCTCAGCGACGAGGCCAAGGCCAAGGCAGCCGAGGCGGCTGCCAAGACGGCGCATGGCAACAAGGTGGCGAATTACCAGCTGTGCCTCTCGATGGACAAGGTGGCGTCCGGCTACTTCACGCAAGCCAAGCAGGCCGGCAAGGAAATCAAGCCCGTGACCGCCACCCCGGCCTGTGAAGACCCGGGCCCGTTCGTCTATGTCCCTCCGGCGCCGCCCGCCGCAACCGGCGCCCCCGGTGCTGTGGCTGCGCCGGCAGCACCCGTGGCCGCACCGGCCGCCGCTCCGGTCAAGAAATAGGTGAAGCCCTTGGCTGCGCCTGCGCACTCGCCTGGTTTGCCAGCCACTGCCATGACCCCGGCCGTCGACGCGGCGCCTTCGGCCTTCGAGGCCACGGGCCAGTTCGAACCCGTGGCAGGTGCCCCGCAGCTGACCCAGGCCAGCGAGCCCTTGCTGCGCGAGATCGAGGTACTCGACGAGTACGGCGAGCGGCGGCGCCTGTTCATTCCCGCCGAACGCCCATTGACGGTGTTCGTGGACAAGCGCGAGATCGTCACGCTCATGACCCTGGGCGCCAGCCCGGAACTGCTGGTGCTCGGCTGGCTGCGCAACCAGCGCCTGATCGCGAACGTGGCCGAAATCGAATCCATCACCGTCGACTGGGATGTGGCTGCCGCAGCCGTCAAGACACGCCATGGCCTGATCGACGTCGAGGCGCGCACCGCGCAGCGGGTCGTCACCACCGGTTGTGGCCAGGGCACGGTGTTCGGCGACATGATGTCGCAACTGGACGCCGTAGCCTTGCCCGGCGCCGAAGCGGCGCGCATCCGCCAGCGCACCCTGCACGCCATGCTCGAAGCCATGCGAAAGCGCAACAGCGTGCACCGCAAGGCGGGCTCGGTACACGGCTGCGCCTTGTTCCGCGGCGCAGAAATGCTCATGTTCTGCGAAGACGTGGGGCGCCACAACGCCATCGACACCATCGCGGGTTGGATGGGCCTGCATGGCGTGGGTGGCGCCGACAAGGTGTTCTACACCACCGGACGTCTCACCAGCGAGATGGTGATGAAGTCGGCGCAGATGGGCGTGCCCATCATCGTGTCTCGAAACGGCGTCACCGCCATGGGCCACGAAATGGCCAGCCGGCTGGGCATGACCTTGTTCGGCCGGGCTGCCAACCGGCACTTCCTGTGCTACACGGGCTTCGACCGCTTCGATTCAGAACCCGAGCCGCAGCGCCCTGCGGTTCGCGTCGTGGCGGGCTGAACGCTCTCGGTCAAGGCGTGATCGCCACCTTCAGCACGCCGTCGCGCTGGTGGCTGAACAGGTCGTAGGCGGCTTCGATGTCCTCGAGCTTGAAGCGGTGCGTCACCATCGCGCCCAGGTCGATGCGCCCGCCCTCGATCACCGACATCAGCCTGCGCATGCGTTCCTTGCCGCCCGGGCACAGCGTGGTGACGATGCGATGGTCGCCCAGGCCGGCCGCAAAGGCGCCCAACGGAATCGTCAGGTCCGTGGAGTAAACGCCCAGGCTCGACAAGGTGCCGCCAGGGCGCAGCACCCGCAGGCAGGCCTCGAAGGTCTGCTGCGTGCCCAGGGCCTCGATGGCGACATCGACGCCGCGGCCACCCGTCAGCCGCATGATCTCGTCCACCGGGTCCAGCCTGCTGGCATCGATGACGTGGTCGGCGCCCATCTTCGAGGCCATGCCCAGCCTGCCCGCCAGGCGGTCGACCCCGATCACGACGCTGGCCCCGCTGAGCTTCGCCCCGGCCGTGGCGCACAGCCCGATGGGGCCCTGCGCGAACACGGCCACGACGTCGCCGATGCGGATGTCGGCCCTTTCAGCGCCGCTGAAGCCCGTGGACATGATGTCCGGGCACATCAGCACCTGTTCGTCGCTCAGCGCGTCGGGCACCGGCGCCAGGTTCACCATGGCGTCGGGCACCAGCACGTACTCGGCTTGGCAGCCGTCGATGGTGTTGCCGAAGCGCCAGCCGCCCAGCGCCTTCCATCCATGGGCAGTGCCGGCGCCGTCCTGTGAGCAAGTGCCGCAAAGGCAGGCGTTGCTCCAGCCACTGGGCGTGATGGCCCCGGCGACGACGCGCTGACCTTCGCGATAGCCCTGCACCGAAGAGCCAAGCTTCTCGATCACCCCCACCGGCTCGTGGCCGATCGTCAGGCCCTTGGCCACGGGATATTCGCCCTTCAGGATGTGGACATCGGTGCCGCAGATGGTGGTGGTGGTGATGCGCACCAGGGCGTCCAGCGGGCCAACGTCTGGAATCGGCTTGTCGTCCAGGACGATGCGCCCAGGCTCGACAAAAATGGCTGCCTTCATCTTGGCCATGAACTGCTCCGGTAGGG
Organism: Burkholderiales bacterium; assembly: GCA_031411875.1. Taxonomy (GTDB): domain Bacteria; phylum Pseudomonadota; class Gammaproteobacteria; order Burkholderiales; family Burkholderiaceae_C; genus Rubrivivax. The sequence continues at coordinate 7,357 of JANOBX010000045.1, forward strand.
GGTGTGACGCGCGGTGTTCCGTTGCCGAAGGCAGACGGGGCCGCGGGTCCAGTATGGCCGCGGCCCGTAGCAGCCGCTTGACTTCGATCAAGTCGGCCCGAGGAAGACCCCAAGGCCACGACCGCCAGAGCGCGCTGGAGGATGCAAGCCAGGAGCAGCCGATGTGCAAATGTCACTCGCTGCATGCGCTGTTTATCGCTGTCGCGTGCATCGGACCGGATCAGACTGGCGCCAAGCCAGCGAGATTCCCTGGCCGCAATCGAAACCAGCACTCTCAACCGACCCAAGGAGACCAGCATGTTCAACTTCCAAGTCCGCGTCGCAGCCCTGTGCCTGTACTCTGCGGTGTTCTTTTCGATGCTCGCCTGCGTGGCGGTGCGAGAAGAGGCGGCCGGCACCTTGATCGTGGCCACGGCTGCGCCATCGGTTCATGGCGGCTATGGCATCGATGCCGGACCTTCCGTCCCGTCAGCGGCCGACGTCTTCAACTCGGGTGTCTGGTCCAGCGTGGAAGATGTGCCGACTTTCTGAGAAACCGCGTCTCTGACGCTCCACGACGCTCTGTCGTTCCCGACCGTCGAACATCACTCTGGCGACTTGGTGCACCACAGTGACCGCGGTTCGCAGCACGTCTCGATACGCTACAGCGAGCGGCTAACAGAGGCCGGCATCGAACCCTCGGTGGGCAGCACCGGCGACAGCTACGACCACGCGCTGGCCGAGACCATCAAAGGGCTGTTCAAGGCAGAGATCATCCACCGGCGCGGGCCGTGGAAGACGCGCGAAGCTGTTGAACTGGCAGCGCTGGCTTGGGTCTCGTGGTTCAACCACCATCGCTTGCTGGAACCCATCGGCTCCATGCCGCCGGCCGAAGCCGAGGCAAACTACTGGCGCCAGCAAGCCCAAGCGTCCGTCGCAATGAAGCCCGTCCGAACGGCGGCGCTGCAGGAGGGTTGAACCATGAGCACATGGCCCAACCGGGGGTGCCTCCGGCGGCCCCTGCGGGGACTGAAGGAGAAGAAGTCTTGACCCCCGAGACAGTCAAACCAACCCGGTTTGACTCAAGCCAACAGGCCTCCTCGAAACCCGGTGCCGTTCATTCTTATGAAGCCTAACGTTCGAGCTAAGCGGGCGACGACGGCAGGACGAAAGGCCCGGGCTGGCGAAAATGTACCGTGTACCGTGTACCGTGTACCGCGTACCGCCAGACCGGGCCTGGCGGCCTGCCGTTGGCGCTCCGCTTGAGCGAGGGGTTAGGCCTCGTTCGCGTCACGACTTCGAAAAGGTCCAGTCCATGACCTTCTTCATGACGACCAAATCGGACGTCTCTCGAAGGATCTTTGGCAGTAAGAAGCAGGCGAAGCGATTCTCGTCTTGGTCCGACCTGATTAGCGATGAAGTTCAGCAGGCTCATCCTTTGAGCCAGTGAAGCGCGAGGATGGCCGCATCCACCAAGGAGATGCGCCATGCCGATGAACCGAGTGCAGTTCCAGCCTGGGCTGTCTATGCGAGAGTTCTTGAG
>JANOBX010000046.1:0-42357 GCA_031411875.1 Burkholderiales bacterium
ACGCCATCGTGCTCGACCTGATGATGCCGGGCTTCGACGGCTTTGCCGTGCTCGACGCGCTGGAACAGATGCCCGACTGGCGCAACACCCCCGTGTTCATCTGGACCAGCCTGCTGCTCACCGACGAGGAATTCAACCAGCTCGTGCAGACGGCGCGCGCCGTGCTCGCCAAGGGTGGCGGCTTGACGGCGGTGCTGGTGGAACGCCTGCGGCTGTGGCGGCCGGCCCCGGCCAGGCCTGAAGAGGCCCAGTCGTGACAACGCAGGCCCGCGTGCTGATCATCGACGACCACCCCCTGAACCTGGAACTGGCGTCGTTCGTGCTCGCTGCCGACGGCTTCGAGGTCGCCACGGCGCGCGATGCCGCCCAGGCCTTGTCGGTGCTGCCCGGCTTCCGGCCGGATCTGATCCTGATGGACGTGCAGATGCCCGGCATGGACGGCTTGGCGCTGACGCGCCTGCTCAAGCAGGACAGCGCCACGCGGGACGTCGTGATCGTGGCCTTCACCGCATTTGCGATGAAGGGCGACGAGCAGCGCATGCGTGAAGCGGGCTGCGACGGCTACCTGGCCAAGCCCATCGACGTGGCCCTTTTCGCCGGCCAGGTGCGGGCCTGGCTGCCGGCGTCTGCCGCCGGCAGCCCGGGTCAGCGCTGAGAGCCGCGACGGCGCCGCACGGTGCCGGCCACTGCCGCCAGGCCCAGGGCCAGCAGGGCCCATTGGCCGGGTTCGGGCACGGGCAGCGCCGTGCCCGTGCCGGCGTAGCCCCAGGGAGCCCCCACCGGGCGCAGGCCGATGACGTCGATCCACACGCAGTTGGTGACGGGGCAGGTGGCCAGCACCGTGAAGCTGCCCGAGCCCAGCGCCGTGGTGCCGGTGCTGTTCAGGCTGAAGAGGAAGGTGTCCCGCACACCCTGGGCGTTGTAGGAATTGAAGGTGACGGCACTGAAGCGCGTGCCGACGTCGGCTTCGACGAGCAGCGAACTGAAGCTGTAGACGCCTGGGGCCACGCCCGCGGTGCCGAGGTTCCAGGTGTCGAAGTAGGGCACCAGCGAGGGGGTGCCTTGCGGGTCGGCCTGCAAGCTCAGCAGTGAGGTATTGCGGCCGAAGCCGTTGAGCGTGATGCCGCCGACATCGCCCTGGCCCGGAGGCAGGGGTTCCAGGAACGCGGTGTTGAAGACAGCGACCTGCGCCTGTGCGGCCGTGGCGGCCGACAGGCCCAGAACCACGATGGCCAGGGCATGCTTGATGTTCATGGATCTCTCCAGTTGCGGCCAGTGTTCACGTCTATCCTTTGTGTCGAGGAAGCGTATGGCCATCGGAGGCGATCGTAAGGCTGGGCAACGGCCTACCATTCGCATTGCGGCGGTGTCCGGCATGAACCCCCATGAATCGGGGGTGAGTGGCGCAGCCGCGCGGCTGGCATTGGCACTGGACTCACCTTTCCGTTTGGCACCGAGATTTCCATGACCGAAGAGCAACGCTTGGAAGAAGGCATCGCTGCGCTGAAGGCGCAGCGTGCCTTGCAGGGCGACAGCGTGGTGGACATGGCCACCGCGCCCTTGCTGGCGCGCCTGGAGGCCCTGCGCCAGGAGCGCCCGTCGCCCGCGGCGCAGATGCTCAAGCAGGTGACGGTGCTCTTCGTCGACGTGGTCGGTTCGACGGCGCTGGCACAGCGGCTCGATCCTGAAGACCTGCACGCGGTGTTCGACGGCGCCCTGACGCGCTTCACGGTGCTGGTGGAGCAGCAGCATGGCCGCGTGCTGCAGTACGCCGGCGACGGCCTGCTGGCGGCCTTCGGCAGCGAGGAGGCGCGCGAGGACGATGCCGAGTGCGCCGTGCGCGCCGGCCTGGCCATCATCGAAGAAACGCGCCACCGCAGCACGCAGCTGCAGCGCGAATACGGCGCCGAGGCCATGCAGGGCTTCAACGTGCGCGTGGGTGCGCACACGGGGCCGGTGCTGCTGGGCGGTGGCGTCGACGCCGAAGGCACCATCCGCGGCAGCGTCGTGCACCTGGCGGCGCGCATGGAACAGCTGGCCCCGCCCGGCGGCCTGCGCATCCACCACGACACCTACCGCCACGTGCGCGGCGTCTTCAACGTCACGGCCGAGCCGCCGCTGCGCGTGAAGGGCAGCGACGAGCCGCAGCTGACCTACCTGGTGCACAGCGCCAAGCCGCGCGCCTTCCGCGTGGTGACGCGGGGCATCGAAGGGGTCGAGTCGCGCATGGTCGCGCGCGAAGCCGAACTCGAACAGCTGCAGGACGTGTTCCGGCAGTTGTTCGCACAGCCGCAGCTGTACATCGTCAACGTCGTGGGTGAAGCCGGGCTCGGCAAGAGTCGCCTCGTCTACGAGTTCGAGAACTGGGCCGAATCGCAGCCGGCGCGCTTCAGCTGGTTCCGCGGCCGGGCCGAACCGCTGATGCGCAAGCAGGCCTTCGGGCTGCTTCGCAACCTGTTTGCCTGGCGCATGGAGATCGCCGAAGACGACGATGCCGACACCGCGCGGCGCAAGCTCTGCGAGCACGTGGTGGCGCTGTTCGACGGCGACGCCGAATTCGGCCTGGCCCAGGCCCACCTGCTGGGCCATCTGATCGGGCTGGACTTCGCCGACAGCGCGCACGTGCGCGGCATCGCCGACGACGCGCGCCAGCTGCGCAACCGCGGCTTCCACGCCGCAGCGCAGGTGCTGCGCCAGACCGGCCGCCACTTCGGCGCGCCGCCGCTGATGCTGCTGGACGACCTGCACTGGGCCGACGACGGCTCGCTCGACTTCCTGGGCTACCTGGCCCAGGTGCAGCCCGAGGAACCGCTGCTGATCGTGGGCATGACGCGGCAGGCCCTGTTCGAGCGCCGCAGCGACTGGGAACTGCTGGCCGCCCACCACACCCGCATCGACCTGCAGCCGCTGGACAAGCGCGGCGCGCGTGAACTGGCCGGCGTGCTGCTGCAGCGGCTGGAAACCGTGCCGGCGGCACTGCGCGAACTGGTCATCTCCGGCGCCGAGGGCAACCCCTTCCACATGGAAGAGCTGGTGCGCATGCTCATCGATAGCGGCGCCATCGTCACCGGACAGAACCCCGCCAGCGAGCAGTGGCAGGTGCGCGCCGACAAGCTGCTGGCCGCCCAGGTGCCGGCCACCCTGACGGGCGTGCTGCAGGCGCGGCTGGACAGTCTGTCTTCGGCAGAAAAGCTGGCCCTGCAGCAGGCCGCGGTCGTGGGCTACGTGTTCTGGGACGACGCCCTGGCCGCGCTGGACCCGGCCGCGCCGGCCGCCCTGCCGGGGCTGGTGCGCCGCGGCCTGGTGGTGCCGCGCCAGCACGCCACCTTCGAAGGCCAGAAGGAATATGCCTTCAAGCACCTGGCCCTGCAGCAGGTGACCTACGACAGCGTGCTCAAGCGCAGCCGGCGCGAGCTGCACGCCCGGCTGGCCCGCTGGTTCCTGCAGCTCGGTGGCGACCGGACCACCGAAACCCTGGGCCCGGCGGCCGAGCACTTCGAACGCGCCGGCGACCACGCCCAGGCCTGCAGCCACTTCCTGCGCGCCGCCGAAGCCGCCGCCGCCCGCAGTGCCGACGACGCCCTGCTGGGCTATGCGGCGCGGGCGCTGCAGCTGGCTGCCGCCGACGACGCCGAAGCCCGCTGGCGCCTGCTGAGCCTGCGCGAACCCGTGCTGCTGGCCCACGGCGAACGCAATGCCCACGAAGACGACCTGCAGGCCATGTCGGAACTGGCCGAGGCCCGCAACAACGACGGCTGGCGCGCGGGCGTGGCGCTGCGCCGCGGCGCCGCACTGCGCAGCACCGGCGACTACGTGGCCGCGGAGGCCGCCGACCGGCAAGGGCTGGCGCTCGTCAACAGCCTGCCCGTGGGGCCGGCGCGCCGCATGCTGTCGGTGGCGCCCTACCACGGGCTGGCGGCGTCGCTCATCGGCCAGGGCCGCTACACCGCCGCGCGCGAAGTTGCCGAAGCTGGCCTGCAGCTGGCCCACACGCTGGCCGACCGCAGCAGCGAAAGCCACCTCGTCAACGCCCTGGGCCTGATCGCCATGGAGCAGGGCGACCTGGCCGTGGCCGTGGCCCATTTCGAGAGCGGCCTGTCGATCGTGCGCGAGCTCGGCAACCGCGGCGACGAAGCCCTGCGGCTGTCGAACCTGGGTTCCGTCTACCCGAGGCTCGGCGACTACGTGCGTGCCCGCGGCTGCCTGGAACAGGGGCTGCAGGTGGCGCGCAGCGTGGGGCGGCGCCACGACGAGGCGGCCCTGTTGCTGAACACCGCGTCCGTGGCCCACCTGCAGGGCGACGACACGGCCGCGCTGGGCTTCGCACGGGCGGCCTTCGACAGCGCCGCGGCCAGCGGCCAGCGCGACCTCGAAGCCTTTGCGCTGCTGGTGGCCGGCCATGCCGAACTTGCGCTTGGCCGGCTGGACGCGGCGAGCCAGGCCTACAGCGCCAGCCGCGACCGGCTGCAGGCGCTGAACCTGCGGGCCCAGCAGGTGCTGGACCCGGTGTCGGGCCTGGCGCGCGTGGCGCTGGCGGCCGGCGACACGGCCGGGGCGCTGGCGCACGTGGAACAGCTGCTCGCCCACCAGGCCGCGGGCGGCAGCTTCGACGGCACCGAGGAACCGCTGCTGCTGCCGCTGACCTGCTGGCGCGTGCTGCAGGCCGTGCGCGACCCGCGTGCCGACGCCGTGCTCGACGCGGCCATGGCCGAATTGCGCACCCAGGCCGAACGCATCCGCCACGACGAGGCGCGCCGTGATTTCCTGAACCTGGTGCCGCATCACGCGGAGATCGTCCAGGCCTGGACGGCGCGCCAGGCCCGCCGGCTCGCGCTTGCCAGCGCCTAGTCCCGACCATGTCTTCCGACGTCTTCGCCATCGCCCGCCGTGCCGGCCAGCAGCTCCTGCTGCTGGCCGTCTGCCTGCTGGGCCCGGCCGCGCCGGCCTGGGCCCAGCAGCCCGCCCGTCCGCCCGCCACCCCACCCGTGACCGAGCCGGTGCTGACGCTCGACGGACTGCCGCGCCCCGCCGCGCCACCCCCCGAGACCGGCCCGGTGGTGCCGGCCCAGGTGGAACGCTGGCGGCTGGAGGCCAAGGCACTGGAACATGGTGACCACGGCCAGCCGCGCGACCCCGTGCGCGCTGCCGAGCTGTACTGCCGCGCCGCCCGCCATGGCGACCCGGAAGCGCAATACAACCTGGCCTGGATGCTGACCAATTCGCGCGGCATCGAACGCGACGAGGCCCAGGCCGCGCACCTGTTCGCCGCGGCCGCAGAACAGGGCATCGCCCAGGCGAAGAACATGCTGGCCCGCATGGGCGCGCCGCTCGGGGCGCCGCCGGCCTGCCTGCGCCCGCCCGAAGACGACCTGTTGCTGGCCGCGCAGGTGCCGGCTTCGCCAGCGCGGGCAGTTCCCCCGGCAACATCACCGGCAGCACGGGTTCAGACCCTGGCCGCCAGCCGCCTGCCACCCCCCGAGCCGCCGAAGAACGCACCGCCGGCCATCGTGCGCTTCGTCGAACTGGTGGCGCCTGAATACCAGCTCGACCCGCACCTGGTGCTGGCCTTCATCGCCACCGAAAGCAATTTCGACGCGCTGGCCGTGAGCCCGAAGAACGCGCAGGGCCTGATGCAGCTGATTCCCGGCACGGCACAGCGCTTCGGCGTGCGCAACGTCTTCGACCCGGTGCAGAACATCCGCGGCGGCATGGCCTACCTGCGCTGGCTGATGGCCACCTTCGAGGGCGACATCCGGCTGGTGGCCGCTGCCTACAACGCGGGTGAGGGCAATGTCGAGCGCTACCTTGGCGTGCCGCCGTTCGCAGAAACGCGCATGTATGTCTACAAGATCGTGAAGGCCACCGGCGGGCAGGTCGAACACCGCTTCGACCCGGCCGTGGCGCCGCCGAGCCGGTCGCTGCCGAAGATGAAGCCGTTCTGGCGGAAGTAGGGCGCCGGCCCCGCCGCGCCTTGCAGGCCAGGGCTAGCCGGGCTTGAGCTCGCGCACCTTCTGCACCGCCACCGCGGCGGCGGCGGTGCGGGTCTCCACGCCCAGCTTCTCGAAGATGCGTTCCAGGTGCTTCTTCACCGTGGCCGGGCTGGTGCCCAGGATGTCGCCGATGTCGCGGTTGGTCTTGCCCTTCACCACCCAGTAGAGCACCTCGCTCTCGCGCAGCGTCAGGCGCAGCGCCAGCATCGTGGCTTCCACGGTGGCTGCGTCGCTGACCTCGCGCAGCACCACCAGCCAGTCCTCGTCGCTGGTGCGGCCTTGCAGCGTGCACACCAGCTGCTGCGCGCCGCGGGCCACGGCCAGGGGCTTGTGGTCAGGCTGGGCCACGGCGGCCTGCAGCCAGGCCAGCAACACGGCGGGCACGCGGTCGTGGCCGAAGTCGTTGGGCGGGTCGAAGTAGGCCGGCAGCCAGCGGCGCGCCAGCGGCGTCTGCCACACCAGGCGGGCGCCGTCGTTGAGCAAACCGTCGACCAGGCGCACGGCGATGGTGGCGTGGCCGTAGGCGTCGAGCGCATTGCGCGCCTGCCGCGACTGCCGCGCGCCGCGCATGTGCACGCCCATGCGGGCGATCACCTCGGCGGCGCGGATCGGCTTGGTGACGTAGTCCACGCCGCCGGCCTCGAACGCGGCCAGCACGTGTTCGGTGTCGGTCAGCCCGGTCATGAAGATGATGGGGATGTGCGCCGTCTCGGGCCCGGCCTTCAGCCGCCGCGCCACTTCGAAGCCGTCGATGCCGGGCATGACCGCGTCGAGCAGCACGATGTCGGGTTCGGCCTGCAGCGCACGCTGCAGCGCGGTGGCGCCATCGGTGGCCACGAGCACGGTGTAGCCGGCTTCGTCCAGCGCGTCGTGCAGCACGGCGAGGTTGTCGGGCACGTCGTCGACGATGAGCACCAGGCCCAGGTTGGACGGCGCGGGTTGGAGCGCCGCGCGGTCAATCGACACGGCTGCGCTCCAGCGCCTGGCGCACCAGCGGCGCCATGCGGTCGAACTCGAAGCCCTGCGCCAGGGCACGCAGCGGCGCCATGAAGGCGGCCGATTCGGGGTGATGGGTGGCGATGTCGTCGAGCAGGCGTTGCACGCCGCGAGGGTAGCCCAGGTCGACGACGTCCTGCAGCGCCAGCAGCTTGTCGCGGGGCGGCAGCGTGGCGTCGGCGTCCTGCACGGCCGTGGCCACGGCGGTGGCCGCAGGCGCCGCCTGCCACTTCAGGCCCAGGTGGCTGCCCAGCCAGTCCAGCAGTTCGTCGAAACGCACGGGCTTGGTGATGAAGTCGGCGGCGCCGATGCCGGCGTCGTTGTCCAGACCCTTGTCGAAGGCATTGGCCGAGACCACGGCCACCGGCGCTTCGCTCAGGCCCTGGCGGCGGATCGTGCGGATGGTCTCCCAGCCGTCGATGCCGGGCATGGCCAGGTCCATCAGGATGGCGTCGACGCGGGCCTCGGCCGGCATCTGGTGTTGGATCTCGTGCAGCAGGCCGAGCGCGGCGTGGCCGCTCGCGGACTGCAGCACATCGAAGCCCAGGGCTTCCAGCCGGCGCGCCAGCAGGGTGCGGTCGACCTCCTCGTTGTCCACCACCAGCACGCGCCGGCGCGGCCCGGCGTAGCCGCCGCGCGGGGGTTGCGGCCGCGGCGCACGCGCGCCGTGCAGCTCGGGCAGGAACAGGCGCACGCGGAACAGCGTGCCGCCGGAGTGGTCGTCGGCGGCAACGCGCGAGCTCACCGTCATCTCGCCGCCCATCAGGTCGGTCAGCATCTTGGCGATCGTCAGGCCCAGGCCGGTGCCGGCCTGACCACCGGCGCTGCCACTGGCGTGGGCGCCCCGGGAGAAGGGTTCGAAGATGCGGTCGATCTCGGCCGGCTCGATGCCCGGGCCGGTGTCCTCGATCTCGAAGATGGCCATGCCGCGAACCTCGCTGGCACGGAAAGCCACGCGTCCCTGGCCCGTGAACTTCACGGCATTGCCCAGCACGTTGATCAGGATCTGGCTCAGCCGCCTTTCGTCGGCACGCACCAGGGCCGGCACGCCTTCGATGTCGTGCTCGAAGCGCAGGCCCTTGGCCAGGGCCTGCAGCTCGAACATGCGCACGATCTGCTGCAGGCTGTCGCGCAGGCGCATGGGCTGGGGGTCGAGCGCGAGCTTGCCGCTTTCGATGCGGGCGATGTCCAGCGTGCCTTCGATCAGGCTCAGCAGGTGCTCGCCGCCGCGGCGGATGACGCCCACCGCCTGGCGCCGGTGCGGCGGCATCGACGGGTCCTCGTCGAGCAGCTGGGCATAGCCCAGGATGCTGTTCAGCGGCGTGCGCAGCTCATGGCTGATGGTGCCGATGTAGCGTGTCTTGGCCTGGTTGGCGGTGTCGGCCGCCGTGCGTGCGGCATCGGCCGCGGCCCGTGCGGCGTCGGCCGTCGCACGGGCTGCATCGGCATTCGCGCGGGCGTTCTCGGCGGTCTGCGTGGCGCGCTGCAGGGCTTCGTCGGTGCGGCGGTGGCTGTCGATCTCGCGCACCAGGGCTTCGGTCTGGCGGTTGCTTTCTTCCTGGGCCACACGGCGGCTCATCTGCGTCAGCACGAGCCACCAGCCGATGATGCCGCCCACCAGCAGCAAGGCCGCGTAGGCCTTGATGAAGCCCTGCTTCAGCGCCGGCGCGGCAGCGGCGGCGTGTTCGCCCAGGCTCTTCAGTTCGAGCTGGTAGGTGAGGCCGAGCAGGGCGGCGAGTGCCGGGGTGACGATGGCCATCAGCAGCAGGTAGCGGCCCAGCCCGGTGTCGAGCTGCGGCCACAGGCGCTGCGGCAGCAGCGGGCGCAGCAGCGCCTGCCACTGCGTGCCCAGGCGCGCTTCCTCGGGTTTGCAAAGGTCGTGGCAACGTGCGTCGAGCGAACAGCACAGGCTGCAGATCGGCCCGCCGTAAGCCGGGCATTGCGCCATGTCCTCGCCTTCGTAGGCGCGTTCGCAGATCGTGCAGACGCGCATGCGGCGCGCGCCGCCCAGGTAGGCGCCGTCGGCGTCGGCGGAACTGCGGGCGATGTAGTAGCGGCCCTTCGTGGCCCAGGCGATCAGCGGCGACACCGTGAAGGCCACCGCCGCGGCGATGGCCGCCGAGAACGCCTGCGCCATCGGGCCGAAGGCGCCCAGATAGGCGGCAATCGAGATCACGCTGGCCGCCCCCATGGCGCCCACGCCCACCGGGTTGACGTCGTACAGGTGCGCCCGCTTGAACTCGATGCCCTTCGGGCTCCAGCCCAGCGGCTTGTTGATCACGAGGTCGGCCACCACCGCAATCAGCCAGCTGATGGCGATGTTGCTGTAGAGGCCGAGCACACCGCCGATGGCCTGGAAGACTTCCAGCTCCATCAGCACCAGCGCGATCATCGTGTTGAAGACCATCCACACCACGCGCCCGGGGTGGCTGTGCGTCAGCCGCGCGAAGAAGTTGCTCCAGGCCAGGCTGCCGGCATAGGCATTCGTGACGTTGATCTTCAGTTGCGACACCACCACGAACAGGCAGGTCACGGCCACCGCCAGCGTGTAGTTCGGGAACACGCCGTTGAAGGCCGCCAGGTACATCTGGTTCGGGTCCACGGCCCGGTCGGACGGCACGGCCAGCTGCAGCGCCAGCATCGCCAGCAGCGCGCCGCCCAGCATCTTCACCACGCCCAGCACCACCCAGCCCGGCCCGCCCAGCAGCACCGAACCCCACCAGCGCCAGCGGTTGGCCGGGGTCTGCTCGGGCATGAAGCGCAGGTAGTCGACCTGTTCGCCCATCTGTGTGATGAGCGCGATGCCCACGGTGAGCGCCGCACCGAACAAGAGCGGGTTGAAGGCGCCGCCCTGGCCGTCGAGCCCGGCATAGGCCTGCAGGTCGGCCAGCAGGGTGGGGTGGGCGCTGAAGACATAGATGTACGGCAGCACCAGCAGCACCAGCCACAGCGGCTGGGTCCACATCTGCAGCTGGCTGATGGCGGTGACGCCGTGCGTGACCAGCGGGATGACGACCAGCGCGCAGATCAGGTAGCCCCAGGCCGGCGGGATGTCGAAGGCCAGTTCCAGCGCGTAAGCCATGATGGCCGCTTCGAGCGCGAAGAAGATGAAGGTGAAGCTGGCGTAGATGAGGCTGGTGATGGTGCTGCCGATGTAGCCGAAGCCGGCGCCGCGCGTGAGCAGGTCCATGTCCAGCCCGTAGCGTGCGGCGTACACGCTGATGGGCAGGCCGGCCGCGAAGATGACCACGCCCGTGGCGACGATGGCCCAGAACGCGTTGATGAAGCCGTACTGCAGCAGCAGCGTCGCACCCAGGGCTTCCAGCACCAGGAACGAGGCCGCGCCGAAGGCCGTGTTCGACACGCGCCAGCCGCTCCACTTGCGGAAACTGCGCGGCGTGAAGCGCAGCGCGTAGTCTTCCAGCGACTCGCTGGCGACCCAGGCGTTGTAGTCGCGGCGCACCTTGATGACACGCTGCTGCGGCAGCGCGGCGGCTGACGCGTCTGGCGCAGCCTGGGCAGCCGGGTCGGGCGGGTTCATGGCCGGGGCCGTGCAGGTTTCGCGCCAGGCCGGGACACCGACGCGTTCAACCCGGGTAGCGCTCGAACGCGTGCGAGGCCAGGCCGGCCTGCAGCCAGCCGATGCGCTCGGCCGCCTGCACCTGCGCCTGCGGCGCCACGATGGCGTCGGGCTCGTCCAGCGTCGCGCTCTGCACGTCGATCAGGCCTTCGAAGACCACGTCATTGGTATAGAAGAGCCCGGTGCCACAGTCGCCGCAGAAGTGCCGGCGGCCGTCTTCCGACGAAGCCCTCAGCTTTGGTGTGCCCTGGGTCACTTCCACTTCGCCCAGGTTGAAGATGGCCCAGGCCACCGCCGGCGCACCGGCGCTGCGCCGGCAGTCGGTGCAGTGGCAGATGGAGTGCCGGCTGGGGGGCACGGTGGCCCGGTAGCGCACGGCGCCGCAATGACATCCACCGGTCAGCATCACGAGCTCCTGAAGTTCGGGCGCCAAGCGTATCAAGACCTGGCGGTCCGTTGGGGCCCGCCGCGCTGCCGCGGCGGGACGGGACACGCGAGGCAATACCGCGTGTCCGCCTCCTTGCACAACGAGTCGCGCCCGGCCAGCGTTTCAGCGCCGCCTGTGCTTGGGCGCGGTGTGCCGCTGCCAGTAGCCGAACTCGTCCTCGTGGAGTTCGATGTCGAGTTCCTGCACGCGGGCCAGCAGGCGTTCCTGGGCTTCGGCCACCGCCTGGTTGTAGATGGCAGGTCCGATCTCTTCGAGGAAGAAGCCCAGCAGCGCGCCGGCGGCGATGTTGCCCATGCGAAGGTCGAGCTCTTCAGCGGCGTAGCGCTCGATCGATGCGATGGCCTGGGCGCGGGCTTCCTTGCTGAGTTCGAGCGTCATGGGGTGGTGTCGCGCTCAGCGGCCTTCTGGCGTTCCGGAGTCTTGGATGTCGGCGAACTTCGCCGCCATCGTCGGGTTGCCGCGCGTCAGCTTCTTGATCGTCACGTCCTGCGCCTTGTCGTTGGCCAGGCGCAGGTTGCGGTCGGTGCCGAGCAGCGCTTCCTTGGTCTTCTGCAGGTGGTCGATCGACTTGTCGATCTCGTCGATGGCGGTCTGGAAACGGCGCGAGGCCAGGTCGTAGTTCTTCGCGAAGGCGGCCTTGAACGATTCGAGTTCGCCTTCGAAGTTCGTGATGTCGACGTTCTGCGCCTTCACCAGGGCCAGTTCGGACTTGTACTTCAAGGAATTCATCGCCGCATTGCGCAGCAGCGTGATGATGGGAATGAAGAACTGCGGCCGCACCACGTACATCTTCGGGTGGCGGTGGAAGACGTCGACGATGCCGGTGTTGTAGAGCTCGCTGTCGGGTTCCAGCAGCGACACGAGCACGGCATATTCGCAGCCTTTCTCAACGCGGTCCTTGTCCAGTTCCTTCAGGAAGTCCTCGTTCCTGTTCTTCGTGGCCGTGCGGTCGGCCTCGTTCTTCATCTCGAACATGATCGAGACGATCTCGGTGCCGCCCTCGTCGCTGTCGCGGAAGATGTAGTCGCCCTTGCTGCCGCTGCGCGCGTCGTTGTCCTTCTCAAAGTAGGCGCGCGGAAAGGCGGTGGCGCGGATGCGGTTGAACTCGGTCTCGCAGTGCTGTTCCAGCGTCTCGCCGACCATCTTGGTCGACAGCCGCGCCTTCATGTCGCGCAGGCGTTCGATGGCGTCGTCACGGTCCTTGATCTGCGTTTCGTACTTGTCCTTCAGCGACTGTTCGGCCAGCTGCTTTTCCAGCTTCGAGCGTTCCAGGCCGCTCCTGAGCGCGTCTCTTTCCTTCTCCACCACGGCCACGGCTTCGTTGATGGCGAGTTTCTTCGCCATCTCGATGGCGTCGAGCCGGGCTTTGAGACTTTGGATTTCCGCGTCCTTGGTTGACGTGGTCTTCTGCAGTTCGTTCTGCAGCTTCGCCTCGACCAGCTTGGCGGCCGCGTGCTTGTCCTGCCGGGCTTGTTCCAGTTCGCTGGCCAGCGCGTCGCGCTCCTTCTCGACCGGGCTCAGGGCTTCGGTCACCGCCAGCCGGCGCGCCACTTCGTCGGCGTCGAGCCTGGCCTTCAGCGCCTGGATCTCGGCGTCCTTGGCGGCCGCGGCCTGCTGCAGTTCGCTGGCCACCTTCACCTGCGCGAGCTCGACCGCGTTGCGCTTGTCCTGCTCGGCCAGTTCCAGGCGTTCGTGCAGCTGGTGCTCGAAATCGGTGTCGCGCACCTGCTTCAGGATGTCGGCATAGCCGGTCTCGTCGACCTTGAAGGCCTTGGCGCAATGCGGGCAGATGATGTCGTGCATGGGATGCGGGTTGTCGAGGCGCGGCGGCGGAAGGAAATACGATGCCTACAACAACACGATGTCGTACTGCTCGGGGTTCATCGAAGGCTCGGCACTCAGGCTGATCGGCTTGCCGATGAATTCGCTCAGGCCCGCCAGGTGCACGCTTTCCTCGTCGAGCAGCATCTCCACCACGCTGGCGTTGGCCACCACGCGAAACTCCTTCGGGCTGAACTGGCGGGCCTCGCGCAGGATCTCGCGCAGGATGTCGTAGCACACGCTGCGCGCCGTCTTCACCTGGCCGCGGCTGTCGCAGGTGGGGCAGGGCTGGCACAGCATGTGGGCCAGGCTTTCGCGGGTGCGCTTGCGCGTCATCTCCACCAGCCCCAGCTGAGTGAAGCCGCTGACCGTGGTGCGCGTGCGGTCGCGCGCCAGCTGCTTGCGCAGTTCGGACAGCACCGCCTGCTGGTGGTCTTCGCGCGTCATGTCGATGAAGTCGGCGATGACGATGCCGCCCAGGTTGCGCAGGCGCAGCTGGCGCGCCAGGGCGCCAGCCGCTTCCAGGTTGGTCTTGAAGATGGTGTCGTCGAAATTGCGCGCACCGACGAAGCCGCCGGTGTTGACGTCGATGGTGGTCAGCGCCTCGGTCTGGTCGATGACGAGGTAGCCGCCGCTCTTCAGGTCGACCCGCCGGCTCAGGGCGCGGGCGATCTCTTCCTCGATGCCGAACAGGTCGAAGATGGGCCGCTCGCCGCTGTAGAGCTCGAGCTTGTCGACGACACGTGGCATGTACACCAGGCCGAAGGCATGCAGCTGTTCGTGCTGCATGCGGCTGTCGATGCGGATGCTGTGCGTGGCCTCGTTCACCAGGTCGCGCAGCACACGTTCGGCCAGGCTCAGGTCCTGGTGCAGCAGGGTGCCGGGCGGGCGGGTGTGGGCGCGTTCGCGGACGAGTTTCCAGGTCTTGCGCAGGTAGGCGATGTCGTCGGCGAGTTCGGTGTCGCTGGCTTCTTCGGCGTTGGTGCGCAGGATGAAGCCGCCGGTGTTGCCCGGGTCTTCGGCGCTGGCCGTGGCGAGGGTCTGCACCCGGCTGCGCAGCTGTTCGCGCAGTTCGTGGCTGCCGATCTTCTGGCTGATGCCGATGTGGTTGTCGTGCGGCAGGAACACCAGCATGCGCCCGGCGATGCTGATCTGCGTGGACAGGCGGGCGCCTTTGGTGCCGATGGCGTCCTTGATGACCTGCACCGTCAGCGTCTGGCCTTCGAAGACCTGGCGTTCGATGGGCGGCAGTGCCGCGTCGCCCCGGTGCGGGCCGTTGGCACTGATGAGGTCGGCCACGTGCGGGAAGGCGGCGCGTTCCAGCCCGATGTCGACGAAGGCGCTCTGCATGCCGGGCAGCACGCGCACCACCTTGCCGAGGTAGACGTTGCCCACCTGGCCCCGCTCCAGCGTGCGTTCGATGTGCAGTTCCTGCACGGCGCCGTTTTCGACGATGGCCACCCGCGTTTCCTGCGGAGCCCAGTTGATGAGGATGTCCTGTACGCCCATGGCAAGGAGTCTAGGGCGTCAAGGCCGTGGGCACCCTGCTCGCTTGCAGCAGTTGCGTGGTCTCGAACAAGGGCAGTCCCATGATGCCGCTGTAGCTGCCGCTGATGCCCGCCACCCAGCCGCCCAGGGCGCTCTGGATGGCGTAGGCGCCGGCCTTGCCGAAGCAGTCACCGCTGGCGATGTAGGCCTCGATCACCGCTGGCGGCAGCGTTGCGAAGCGCACGCTGGACACCGACAGTGCCTGGTGCACCCGGCGCCCGTCGTGCACGGCCACGGCCGTGAGCACGCGGTGGCTGTGGCCCGCCAGGGCCCGGAGGCTGGCGCGGGCCTCGTCGGCGTCGGCCGGCTTGCCCAGGATGCGGCGGCCCAGTGCCACGGTGGTGTCGGCGCAGAGCACCGGCGCCGGCGGCAGGCCGCGCGCCTTGCGCCGGGCGACGGCGGCACGCAGCTTCAGCGCCGTGACCCGTTGCACGTAGTCGGCCGGCAACTCGCCGGGGTGCACGGCCTCCAGGGCTTCGGCATCCTCGTCGGGCGTGGGCAGCAGCAGCTGGTGGACCACGCCCAGCTGGTCCAGCAGCTGGCGGCGTCGCGGGCTTTGTGAGGCCAGGTAGAGCGGGGTGACGGGGGCCAGGTCAGCGCTGGCGGCGCTTGCGGGGGGCTTGCGGCGGGTCGGCATGCGGCGCATTGTCGGGCGGCAGCGCGGGTTGCTGCTTCGGCGGCGGCGCCGATCCCGGCGGCGATGCGGACCGGTCGACGAGACGCTGCACCAGCGGATGCTGCACCCGGCGTTCGGTGACGATGGCGTAGTAGTGCTCCTCGACGCCTTCGCAGGGCCCCAGGCAGTGCACGCCATAACGCGCCAGCAGTTCGGCATGCACCAGCGCCGGCGCCGGGAAGACGCCCATGCCGCCGGCGCCGAAGGTCTTGAGCAGCGCGCTGTCGTCGAACTCGCCCACGATGCGGGGCCGCAGTCCGTGGGCCTCGAACCAGGCGTCCAGTCGTTGGCGCGTGGCCTGCTGCGGGCTGGGCAGGATCACAGGCAGCTGGTCCAGCTGCTGCGGGTGGGGGGTGCCCGCGGGCGGACACAGGGCGGCTGTGGCATACCAGGCCAGCGGGCTGGTCTCGAGCAGGTGGCTGGCCAGGCGCAGCTGGGTGTCGGCCAGGGCCGGCCGGTCGGCCAGCACCACGTCCAGCCGGTGCAGCGCCAGGTCGGCCAGCAAGGCGGGCAGGTCGTTTTCGCGGCAGCGCAGGCGCAGCCGCGGCTCGGCCAGCACCGGTTGCAGCAGGCGGTGCACCACGAGCTTGGGCACGCCGTCGTTCACGCCCAGTTGCAGGCGAAGCACCGGGTTGCCGCCGGCCTCCTGCACCAGCGCCGGCAGGGCCTGCCCGAGCTGGAAGATGGCCTCGGCCTGCTGCAGGGCGGCCTGGCCGGCTTCGGTCAGGGCCAGGCCGCGGCCGGCGGGTTTCAGCAGGCTGTGGCCCAGGCTGCGTTCGAGCTCGGCGACCTGGCCGCTGACGGTCTGCACGGCCATGTCCAGCCGCGCCGCTGCACGTGCCATGCCGCCTTCCTTGGCCACCACCCAGAAGTAGTAGAGGTGCTTGTAGTTGAAGCTCAGCGTCATGGGGGGCACGTCTCGGACGTTCCGGTTTTTGCGAAGGAAGGCTTCGCCCCGACCTGCTTTTTACGCGCCGCCCGTGCACCCAGGATCAAAGGGCCTTCCCCCACTTCCTGCCGGAGACCGCCATGCAAGTGTTTTTCGAAGCCCGTGACCCCGAGGGTGCCCCGATGCGCGATCTGGCCATCCGCCGCGCCCGATTCGTGATGCGGCGGCTGGCTTGGCTGGTGCCCAGAGCGCGGATCTGCCTGTCCGACGACAACGGTCCGCGCGGCGGTGTCGACAAGCGGTGCCAGGTCGAGCTGAGCACCCAGCACGGCGGCGTGCTGGTCGTCACCACCGTGGCCCGCGACTGGCGCACCGCCATCGACGGTGCCCTGGCCCGTGCCGCCCGCGCGGTGGTACGGCGCCTGCGCCGGGGCCAGCCGCAGACGAGGACCGCCTGATGCCGCTGCGCACCTACCCCGACAACAGCCCGCAGGCCGCCGGCCGCGTCATGGCGCTGGCGATCCTGGCCGACGGCGAGCTTTGCGATGCCGAAACCCGCATGCTGAACACCCTGGACGCCGCGGCCGGGTTGGGCCTGGACGCTGACGCCTGGCAGGCCGTGGTGAGCGGCTTCGCCGAAGACCTGGCCGCCAGCCGTGCCCCACGCTGGGCCCATGCCTGCCAGGTCGACCCCTGGACCATGGCAGCGGTGTTCGATGCTGTCACCGAACCAACGCTGCGCCGCCGCGTGCTGCGCCTGTGCGCGGTGCTGGTGGAGGCCGACGACCGCATCGACGCCGGTGAATCCCTGGTGCTCACCGCGGCCGTGGACCACTGGGGCCTGCAGGGCGAGCTGATCCAGCCCGAGCCGGCCTGAGCCCTGAACGCTGAACGCTGACCCCCTGGCTGGACGGGCATCGCCCCACGCCGCGGCTACTCGCGGTGGTAGGGGTGCCCGCTGGCCAGGGTGTGGGCGCGGTACAGCGCCTCGGCGAGCAGCACGCGTGCAAAGGCGTGCGGCAGGGTCAGGTCGCTGAGGCGCAATGTCTCGTCGGCACTGGCCTTGACGCCCGGGTCCAGACCGTCGGGGCCGCCCACCAGCAGGGCTACGTCGCGCCCGTCGCCGCGCCAGAACACCAGGCGCTCGGCCAGCTGGGCGCTGGTGCGCCGCGTGCCGTGTTCGTCCAGCACGACACGGCGGATGCCCTTGGGCAGGGCCGCCTCGAAGCGCTGGGCCTCGGCCACCATGCATTGCGCGGCCGTCTTGCCGGTGCTGCGGGGCTCGGCCTTCAGGGCCTTCAGTTCGAGCCGGAGTTCTGGCGGAAAGCGCTTGGCGAAGTCGTCCCAGGCCGTGTCGGCCCAGGCTGGCTGGCGCTGGCCCACGGCCACCACCAGCAGCTTCATCGGCAGCACGCGCTCAACGGGAGCGTGCGGCCGCCTTCTTGGCCGGGGCCTTCCTGGCGACGGCCTTCTTGGCAGGCGCCTTTCGGGCCGGCTTGCTGGGGGCGATGACCAGGGTCTTCACCTTGGGCGCTGGCCTGGCCGGGGCCCGGGGCGTGGTCTTCGTCGCGGTCTTGGCGGCGGACTTCAGCGGTGCCTTGGTGGGCGCCTTGCCGGGCGCTTTGGTTGGCACTTTGGCTGGCGTTCTGGCGCCTGTTCCCGCCCCGGCCTTTGCCGGGGTCCTGGCGGAAGTCTTGGCAGACCCGGGACGGGTCGCGGTCTCGGCGCCGGCGGCCTGTCGGGCGCGCTGCGGTCTGGACTTGGCCTTGACTTCGGGCTCGGGTTCGCTGGCCTTCACCAGCCCGGTCTTGGCCTCGCCCAGCTTCAGCTTCACGGCCTTGCCGCCCCAGATCTCTTCCAGGTGGTAGTACTCGCGAATGGCCGGCTGCATGATGTGGGCCACCGCCGCACCGCAGTCGACGATGATCCATTCGCCGTTGTCCTCGCCTTCGGTGGCCATCACCTGCATGCCGCGCGCCTTGACGCTTTCGCGCACGCTGGAAGCCAGGGCCTTGGTCTGCCGGTTGCTGCTGCCCGAGGCGATGATCACGCGCTCGAACATCGACGACAGGTGCTCGGTGTTGAAGACGACGATGTGCTGCGCCTTCACGTCTTCCAGGCCATCGACGATGGCGCGTTGCAGTTTACGGATGTCCATTCAGCTCCTATTCAGTCAGCTCTCGTAGAGCTGGTGCTTTTCAATATAGCGCGCCACCTTCGGTGGCACCAGTTGCGAAATGTCCTGCCCGGCGGCCGCGCGGGCGCGGATGTCGGTGGACGAGATGTCCAGCATGGCCAGCGGCACCGCCCGGTGCGGGTGGGCCAGCACGGTCGGGTGCACGGCGGCCGGCACGCCGGGGCGGTTGGCCACGGCCAGGGTCACCCGCGCCAGCAGGTCGGGCCAGTTGCCCCAGGTGTGCAGGCCGGCGTATTGGTCCTGTCCGATCAGCAGCACCCACTCGGTGCCGGGCTCGCGCTGCTGCAGCGCGCGCACGGTGTCCAGGGTGTAGCTCGCACCCTGCCGTTCGATCTCGATGCGGTCCACCGTGAAGCGCGGCTCGCCGGCAATGGCCAGGCGCACCATGGCTTCGCGGTGCACGGCGTCGGTGATGTCGCCCTTCTGCCAGGGCCGGCCGGCGGGAATCCAGCGCACTTCGTCCAGCTGCAGGCCCGTGAGGGCGGCCCGGGCCAGGGCCACATGCGCCGTGTGCACCGGGTCGAAGGTGCCCCCCAGCAGCCCCACACGGCGGGCGCCGTGGGCCGGGCCCTGCGGGCTGGCGTCAGTCATTCATGGAGCCAGTCGCGCGGGCGCAGGAAGTCGGTGTACAGCCTGGCCTCGGGTGAGCCGGCTTCGGGCTGCCAGCTGTAGCGCCAGGTGACGATGGGCGGCATGCTCATCAGGATGCTTTCGGTGCGGCCGCCTCCGTGCAGGCCGAAGTGCGTGCCGCGGTCCCAGACGAGGTTGAACTCGACATAGCGGCCGCGCCGGTAGGCCTGGAAATCGCGCTCGCGCTCGCCATAGGGCGTATCGCGCCGGCGCTGCACGATGGGCAGGTAGGCGGGGATGAAGGCGTCGCCCACGGCGCGCATCATCGCGAAGCCGTCGGCGAAGCTGCCTTCGTTGAAGTCGTCGAAGAACACGCCGCCCACGCCGCGCGGTTCGTTGCGGTGCTTCAGGAAGAAGTATTCGTCGCACCACTGCTTGAAGCGCGGGTACTTGTCCTCGCCGAAAGCTGCCAGGGCGTCGGCGTTGACTCGGTGGAAATGGCGGGCGTCGTCCTCGAAGCCGTAGTAGGGCGTGAGGTCCATGCCGCCGCCGAACCACACCACCGGCGGCTGGGCCTCGGGCGTGACGGCGAGCATGCGCACGTTCATGTGCACGGTGGGCACGTAAGGGTTGCGCGGGTGCATCACCAGGCTCACACCCATGGCCTCGAAGGGCGCGCCGGCCAGCTCGGCCCGGTGCTGCGTGGCCGAAGGCGGGAGCGCCTGGCCCTTCACGTGGCTGAAGTTGCAGCCGCCGCGCTCCAGCAGGTTGCCCTGCTCGACCAGCTGCGACAGTCCGTCGCCCTCGAGCTTGCCACCCGCCGGCCGCACCCAGCCGTCGCTCATGAATTCCTTGCCGTCCTCGGTCTGGAAGGTGTTCACGATGCGGCCCTGCAGGCCCAGCAGGAAGGCACGAACGGTGTCGGTGTCGATCATGGTGTCAATGCTTGATGGCGCGATGGCCGATGTCGTTGCGCCACTGCGCGCCTTCGAAGCGCACCTGGCGCACGCCTTCCAGTGCCCGCTGCTGGGCCAGTTTCACCGAGTCGCCGAGCGCGGTGACGCAGAGCACACGGCCGCCGCTGGTGTGCAGCTGTCCGTCCTGCAGCGTGGTGCCGGCGTGGAAGACCTGCAGGTCGGGCGTGCCCGCGGGCAGGGCGCTGATGGCGTCGCCCTTGCGCGGCGCGGCCGGGTAGCCGGCGGCGGCCATCACCACGCCCAGCGCGACGCGGCGGTCCCACTGCAGTTCGACCTTGTCGAGCGTGCCGTCGGTGGCGTGCAGGAGCACTTCGAACAGGTCGCTCTTCAAACGCATGAGGATGACTTCGGCCTCGGGGTCGCCGAGCCGGCAATTGAATTCCACGGTGCGCGGCTGGCCCTGGCCGTCGATCATCAACCCGGCATACAGGAAGCCGGTGAACGGCCGCCCCTCGCGCGCCATGCCTTGCACGGTGGGCCAGATGATGTCCTGCATGGCCTTGGCGTGGACGTTCGGCGTCACCACCGGCGCCGGCGAATACGCCCCCATGCCGCCGGTGTTCGGGCCGGTGTCGCCTTCGAAGATGCGCTTGTGGTCCTGGCTGGTGGCCAGCGTCACCACGTTGGCGCCGTCGCACAGCACGATGAAGCTGGCTTCCTCGCCCTGCATGAATTCCTCGATGACGACGCGGGCGCCGCCTTCGTTGTGCCGTATTTCCAGTCCAGTTCCCCCCAGGCTGTTGGCGGCCAGCATGTCGTCCACCGCGGCGTGGGCCTCGGCGGGCGTCATGGCCACGACCACGCCCTTGCCGGCGGCCAGGCCGTCGGCCTTGACAACGATGGGATCGCCAGTCGCGCCCACCTCTGCGTCGATGTAGGCGTGCGCCGCCGCGGCGTCGGTGAAGGTGGCCGAACGCGCGGTGGGGATGCCGTGGCGCTGCATGAAGTCCTTGGCGTAGGCCTTGGAGCTTTCCAGCTCGGCTGCCGCCTTCGTCGGCCCGAAGATACGCAGGCCGCGGCTGCGGAACAGGTCGACCACGCCCGCGGCCAGCGGGGCTTCGGGGCCCACCACGGTGAGCATGATCTTCTCGGTCTGGGCGAAGTCGGCCAGGGCCTCTGGGCTGTGCAGGGGCACCGTCACCAGCTGCGGGTCGCTGGCGGTGCCGCCATTGCCGGGGGCCACGTAGACGCGCTGCACGCGTTCGCTCTGCAAAAGCTTCCAGGCCAGCGCATGTTCGCGCCCGCCGCTGCCGATCACGAGAACCTTCACGGGGCGGCTACTCGGCCATCAGGGCGTTGTGGAACACGTCCTGGGTGTCGTCCAGGTCTTCGATGATGTCCAGCAGCTTCTGCATGCGGGTGGCGTCTTCGCCGCTCAGTTCGATGGTGTTTTCCGGGCGCATCGTCGCCTCGGCCACGGCGGGCTTGAAGCCGGCGGCTTCCAGCGCGGACTTCACGGTTTCGAAGTCGGGCACCGCGCACAGCACCTCGATGCTCCCGTCGTCGCCGGTGACCACGTCCTCGGCGCCGGCGTCCAACGCCACTTCCATGAGCTTGTCCTCAGGGGTGCCGGGCTCGAACACGAACTGCCCGCAATGCTTGAACTGGAAAGCCACGCTGCCTTCCGTGCCCATGTTGCCGCCGTACTTGCTGAAGGCGTGGCGCACCTCGGCCACGGTGCGCACGCGGTTGTCGGTCATGCAGTCGACGATGATGGCGGCACCACCGATGCCGTAGCCTTCATAGCGGATTTCCTCGTAGCTGACGCCTTCGAGGTTGCCGGTGGCCTTGTCGATGTTGCGCTTGCCGGTGTCGACCGGCAAGTTGACGGCCTTGGCCTTTTCGATGGCCAGCCGCAGGCGCGGGTTGATGGCCGGGTCACCGCCGCCCAGCCTGGCCGCGACCATGATCTCGCGGATCACCCGGGTCCAGGCCTTGCCGCGCTTTTCGTCCTGCCGGCCCTTGCGGTGCTGGATGTTGGCCCATTTGGAATGTCCGGCCATGGGGTGTTGTGCTCCTCGCTGTCGAGGCCGGATTTTAGCCGCCGGCGGCACCCCGCCGCCGGCCGGCCTTTTGCTTCAGAACAGGCCGATCACGCGCCCGTCGTCGCCGAGGTCAATCTTCTCGGCCGAGGGCAGCTTGGGCAGGCCGGGCATGGTCATGATGTCGCCGCAGACCATGACGATGAATTCCGCGCCCGCGGCCAGCCGCACCTCGCGGATGTTCAGGCTGTGGCCTGAGGGTGCGCCGCGCAGGGTGGGGTCGGTGGAGAAGCTGTACTGCGTCTTGGCCACGCACACCGGGTAGTGGCCGTAGCCCTCGTCCTGCAGCTTCTGGATCTGCGCACGCACCTTGGTGTCGGCCGTCACCTCGCTGGCGCCGTAGATCTTGGTGGCGATGGCCGTGACCTTGGCCATCAGCGTGTCGTTTTCTTCGTAGACAAACTTGAAGCCGCTGGATTGGCCGCTTTCGGCGATTTCCACCACGGCGCGTGCCACCTCCTCGGCACCCTTGCCGCCCTCGGCCCAGTGGCGGGCCACGATCACCGGTGTCTTCAGGCCGGCCATCTTGCTCTTCAGCAGATCAAGCTCGGCCGGGGTGTCGAAGGTGAAGTTGTTGACCGAGACCACGCAGGGCAGGCCGTAGTGATGGCGCACGTTCGAGACGTGGCGCTCCAGGTTGGCCAGGCCCTTTTCCAGGGCCGCCAGGTTCTCGGTGTTCAGGGCTTTCACGTCCACGCCACCGTGGAACTTCAGCGCGCGGATGGTGGCCACGATGACCACCGCGTCGGGCCGCAGTCCGCTCTTGCGGCACTTGATGTCGATGAACTTCTCTGCGCCCAGGTCGGCGCCGAAGCCGGCTTCCGTGACCACGTAGTCGGCCAGCTTCAGGCTGGCCTGCGTCGCGATGACGCTGTTGCAGCCGTGGGCGATGTTGGCGAAGGGCCCGCCGTGCAGGATGGCGGGGTTGTTTTCCAGCGTCTGCACCAGATTCGGTTTCAGCGCGTCCTTCAGCAGCACGGCCATCGCGCCATGGGCCTTCAGGTCGCGCGCCGTCACGGGCTTTTGCTGCGCCGTCTGGGCCACGACGATGTTGCCCAGCCGGGTCTTCAAATCCTTCATGCTCGTGGCCAGGCAGAGGATGGCCATCACCTCGCTGGCCACGACGATGTCGAAGCCGTCCTGGCGCGGGTAGCCGTTGCCCGGCCCGCCGAGCGAATTGACGATCTCGCGCAGCGCCCGGTCGTTCATGTCCACCACGCGCTTCCAGCTGATGCGACGCACGTCGATGCCGAGTTCGTTGCCGTGGTGGATGTGGTTGTCCAGCATCGCGGCCAGCAGGTTGTTGGCCAGGGCGATGGCGCTGAAGTCGCCGGTGAAATGCAGGTTGATGTCTTCCATCGGCACCACCTGCGCGTAGCCGCCGCCGGCCGCACCGCCCTTCATGCCGAACACCGGGCCCAGCGAGGGTTCGCGCAGGCAGACCATGGTCTTCTTGCCGATGCGGTTCAGCGCGTCGCCCAGGCCCACCGTGGTGGTGGTCTTGCCTTCGCCGGCCGGGGTGGGGCTGATGGCGGTGACGAGGATCAGCTTGCCGTTGGGCCGGTCCTTCAGGCTGTCGATGTAGTCCAGCGAGATCTTGGCCTTGAAGTGGCCGTAGGGTTCGAGGTGTTCGTCTGAAATGCCCAGCCGGTCGCGGGCGATCTGGGTCACGCGTTCCAGCTTGGCGGCCTGGGCGATGTCGATGTCGGTGGGCATGGCGGGGTTCCTGTGGCGCGTGCGCACGCGGGCCGGGGTTGCAACAGGGCATGAAGTATGGGGCGCAAGCGGCTGCGGGTTAATCCTCGGCAGCGGCCCGCCCGGGATATTGAAACATGAGCCCCTGGACGAAACCACCGGGCCTCCCCGCCAAGCACCGTGATGAAGAAGCTGCTCTACCAACTCGACACCGACCCGCTGCCGGCCGTCTTCGACAACGTCGTCGCCTACGACGGCGGTGCCGACCACGTCACCGCCTACGGCGGCATCACCCCGGCCAACGTCGGCCCGCTGGTCGACGGCGCCATCTTCACGCGCGCACCCAAGGACAAGAAGCACACGGCGCTGTTCATCGGTGGCTCCGTCATGGCCGATGGCGAGGCGGTGCTGAAGGCGGTGCGCAAGAAGTTCTTCGCGGGGTTTCGTGTCTCGGTCATGCTCGACAGCAACGGCAGCAACACCACCGCCGCCGCGGCGGTGGCCTGGCTGGCGCATGGCCGGCCACTGCAGGGCAAGCGCGCGGTGGTGCTGGCCGGCACCGGCCCGGTAGGCCAGCGTGCCGCCATGATGCTGGCACGCGAAGGCTGCCAGGTGGCCATCACCTCGCGCAGCCTGGCCCGTGCCCAGGCCTGCTGTGCAGCCATCGAAACACGCTTTGGCGTGCAGGTCGAGGCCGTCGAAGCCGTCGACCACGCCGGGCGATTCCGCGCGCTGACCGGCGCGCAGCTGGCGCTGGGCGCCGGTGCCGCTGGGGCGGCCCTGCTCGACGAGGCCGCGTGGGCCGACCACCCCACGCTCGAGCTGCTGGCCGACGCCAATGCCACCCCGCCGCTGGGCATCGCCGGCATCGACATGATGGACAAGGCCCTGCAGCGCCACGGCAAGACCGTGTTCGGCGCCATCGGCTTCGGGGCACTGAAGATTGCCCTGCACCGGGCCTGCATCGGCCGCATGTTCGAGCAGAACGATCTCGTGCTCGACTGCGACGAGATCCATGCCATCGCCAAGTCGATGGTGGGCTGAAGGGAGCCGACGTGAATTCAGCCGGGCAGATCACGCAGGACAGCGTCGACGTCTTCCTGCAGCGCCTGGGCAGCGCCGACGCGACGCCCGGCGGGGGCAGCGCTGCGGCGGTGATGGGGGCCATGGGCGCGGCGCTCGCAGCCATGGTGTGCCGGCTGACGGTGGGCAAGCCTGCCTACCTGGCCGTGCAGGCCGAGATGACCCAGGCCCAGGCCGAAGCCGACGCGCTGTGCCAGCGCCTGACGGCCATGGTGGCCGAGGACGTGGCCGCCTTCGACGCGCTGATGGCCGCCTATCGCCTGCCCAAGCTCAGCGACGCGGACAAGGCCGCACGCAGCGCTGCCATCCAGGCTGGCCTGCAAGGCGCAACAGACGCCCCGCTGGCCTGCGCCCGAGCCTGCGCCGAGGTGGTGCGCCTGTGTGCACGGGTGGCGCAGCACGGCCACCTCAACGTCATCTCGGATGCCGGCGTGGGCGTGCTCGCCGCGGCGGCGGCGCTGCGCAGCGCCGCCCTCAATGTCCATATCAACGCGCCCGCCATCCAGGACCGCGAATTCGCCAGCGCGCGGCTGGCCGAGGTCGAGGCACTGCAGGCGGAACTGCTGCCGCTGGCCGAACAGGTGTTCGCCCTGGTCCGCAGCAGGATGTCCTGAAGCGCGATGACGATCAGGCCAGCCTGAACACCGCCACCGCCTGCACCAGCTGCTGGGCCTGCTGACGCAGGCTCTCCGCCGCGGCCGCACTCTCTTCGACCAGCGCCGCGTTCTGCTGCGTCGCCTGGTCCATCTGCGTGACCGCCTGGCCGACCTGGGTGACGCCGTTGCTCTGCTCGATGCTGGCGCTGCTGATCTCGCCCACGATGTCGGTGACGCGGCGGATGGCCGCGACGATTTCGGCCATCGTGGTGCCGGCCTGGTCGACCAGCACCGTGCCCTGGTCGACCCGTTCGACGCTGGCCGAGATCAGGGTCTTGATCTCCTTGGCCGCCTCGGCGCTGCGCTGGGCCAGGCTGCGCACCTCGGCCGCCACCACGGCAAATCCGCGGCCCTGCTCGCCGGCGCGTGCCGCTTCCACCGCGGCGTTCAGCGCCAGGATGTTGGTCTGGAAGGCAATGCCGTCGATCGTGCCGATGATGTCGGAGATGCGCTTGCTGCTGTCGTTGATGCCTTTCATCGTGGCCACGACCTGGCTCACGACCTCGCCACCCTTGACCGCCACGCCCGACGCGTTCAGCGCCAGCTGGTTGGCCTGGCGTGCGTTGTCGGCGTTGTTGCGCACGGTGCTGCCGAGCTCGTCCATGGTGGCCGCGGTCTGCTGCAGCGAAGCCGCCTGCTGCTCGGTGCGGCCTGACAGGTCGTGGTTGCCCTGGGCAATCTGGCTGCTGGCGGTGGCCACGTTTTCAGAGCCGCTGCGGACCTGGCTGACGGTGCGTGCCAGGCTGCCCTGCATGGCCTGCAGCTGGGCCATCAGGCTGCTGCTGTCGCCGTTCTTGAGCTGGATGGGGGTGCTCAGGTCGCCAGCGGCCACCGCGCGTGCCACGTTCACCGCGGCAGCCGGTTCGCCGCCCAGTTGGCGCAGCAGGTTGCGGGTGATCGCCACGGCCAGGCCCAGGCTGGCCAGCAGCGCCAGGCCCACCAGCACCAGCACGCCGATGCGCGCGGTCTGATACGTGGTGTGGGCCGATGCAGCCGCGGCGTCGGCCTGGCTGAAGTTGTAGGCGGACAGCTTGTCCAGCGCGGCCAAGGTCTCGTCGTAGGCCATGCTGCCCAGGCCGTCGCTCACATCGGCGGCGTCCATCTGCTTTTTCTCGCGACCCAGCGTCACCACCGTCTGCTGCGCCTTCAGGTACGAAGCATGGGACTTCTGGACGGCGTCGAACAGCTGCCGCTCCTCACCCGGGACGAGCTTCGATTCGTACTCGTCCAGCGCGGTCTTGGCCACCTTCAGGCCGGCGGTGATCTTCTCCTCGTATTCGGCGTGGTAGCTGGTGTCATCGGTGCGGGCGTGCTTGCTCTCCCACACCCGTGCGTCGATGAGGCCGATGCGCGTCGCGGCCAGGTGCTGCACGCCATGCAGCCACTTGCCTGCCAGGGCGGCGGCCTGGTGGTCGACCCGTTGCAGGCCCAGCAGGGCCATGCCGCCCAGGATGGCCATCAGCACCAGCACGGTGCCGAAAGCCAATTGCAGCTGGCGAGCGACCGTCAGGCCGTTCAATCGTGGCGCGGGTAGCCGCCAGGCGCGCTGGCCTGATGCGGCGGCAGTTTTCGAGCTGCGGTCCATGCGTGATGTCCAGTCAATGCAGAAAGAGTGGCGAGCGCCGTTTTGGATTACTTCTTGTGGCCGACGTAGCTCACGCCGATGACGGCGCCGCTCTTGTCCTTGATCGGGTTGTAGCAGGCGTCGAAGGCCGTGCCCAGCACGTCGATCGCACCGCAGAACTGCTGGCCCTTGCTGAGGGCGGCATAGGCGGCGTTGCGTGCCAGCGCCGTGCCGACGCCGCGCTTGCCTTCGGGCGTGAGCACGTTGGTGCTGACGCGCACGAATTCTTCGCCGTCCTTCACGAAGACGGTGGCCGTGGCCTGGTGCGTCTTGCGGATGGCGTCGACCACGTCGAAATTGTTGTTGATCTTGCGCTCGCCGAAGAAGATGGCGGGCACGGTCTTGCCGGCCACGACTTCGGTGCCGTCGATCTTCGGCGCGCCGATCTTGGCCAGGCGTGCGTCCATGTCGGCGATGGTGGCCTTGGGGTCGTTGGCGTGGGCCGCGGCGGCGAAGCCGAACAGCAGGGCGGCGGCAAGGGTACGGATGGCGATGGTCATGGTCAGGGTTCCTTCACGTTGGGGTTTGGATCGGGTGGAGCGGCAACGAAGGGCCGGGCCAGCTTGCAGTCAGGTTTTCGGCCATGGTGCTCTGGACTTGAGAACGCAGTGCGGGGCAAAGCGCTTGGAAAGCCTGCCTGTTCCTGGAGCACCAGGCCGCGGCGCGGCCAGGGCGGGCGCGCGCCTCGTTATCCTCGGCGGATGTACGCGTCATTCTTCGGGCTGAGCAAGGAGCCGTTCTCCATCGCACCGGACCCGCGTTTCCTGTTCATGAGCGACATGCACCGCGAGGCGCTGGCGCACCTGCTGTATGGCGTGTCCGGGGGGGGTGGCTTCGTGCTGTTGACCGGCGAGATCGGCGCCGGCAAGACCACGGTCTGCCGCGCCTTCCTGGACCAGGTGCCCGCGCTGTGCACCGTGGCCTACATCTTCAATCCGAAGCTCACCGTCATCGAACTGCTGCAGACCATCTGCGAGGAGTTCGGCGTCCAGGCCCCGGCCGCCGCAGCCGGCGGGCCGCCTTCGGTGAAGGCCTACGTCGACGCCCTGAACGGCTTCCTGCTGGCCGCCCACGGGGCGGGCCGCCACACCGTGCTGATCATCGACGAGGCCCAGAGCCTGGCCGCCGACGTGCTGGAACAGCTGCGCCTGCTGACCAATCTGGAAACCGCCGAACGCAAGCTGCTCCAGATCGTGCTGATCGGCCAGCCCGAACTGCGCGACCTGCTGGCCCGGCCCGAGCTCGAGCAGATGGCCCAGCGCGTGATCGCGCGTTATCACCTGCCGGCGCTGTCGGCGGCCGAAACCGGCCAGTACATCCAGCACCGTCTGGCCGTGGCCGGGCCCGCGGGCGCGCGCGAGCCGTTCGACGGCAAGGCGGTGGCCCGCATCCACGCGCTCACCGGTGGCGTGCCGCGGCGCATCAACCTGCTGTGCGACCGCGCCTTGCTGGGGGCCTACGCCCACGGCCGGAACCGGGTGGACGTCGACATGGTGGACAAGGCCGGAAACGAAGTCTTCGGCACGCTGCGCACCGGTGCGTCGGCCGCGGCGCCGGGGCTGCACCTGAGCGCCCGGGCGCTGGGCGCGGTGGCTGGCGTGGCCACCTTGGCCCTCGCAGCCGTCTGGGTCTGGCGCGCTGAAGGGGGCCTGCCCTGGCCGGGCATGTCGGCGCATGACGCCGCGGCGATCGGGGCCGCCCCGGCAGCGAGCGCTGCCAGGGCATCCCCCGTGGCATCTGCGACGGCAGGTTCTGCGGCCCTGGTGGCAGGCGATGGCGCCGCCAGCGCGGCAGAACGCTCCGAAACGGTCCTGACCGAGCCGGCCCCGCTGCTGGCGGCGGCCTGGCGCAATGAGGACGCGGCCTGGCGCGACCTGGCCAGGCACTGGCGGGTGCCCCTGGCCGAAGGCGAAGCCTGCGAACAGGCTCTGGCCGCCGGCCTCGTGTGCCATCGCGCCGCCAGCGGCCTGGGGGTGTTGCGCCAGGTCGCGCGGCCGGCCGTGCTGGTTCTGCGCGAAGACGGCACCGAGCCGGTCTACGTGAAGCTTTTGGGATTCGGCAGCGGTGGCGCGGTGCTGGCGACCGAGGACCAGCGCTGGCGCCTGCCCCTGCCTGTGCTGGCGCGGGTGTGGCGCGGAGAATTCGCCACCTTCTGGCGGGCACCCCCCGGCTGGCGAGCGGGCCCTGACGCCACCGAAGCGCCGGCCACCCAAGCCTGGCTGCAGCAGCGCCTGGCGGCTGCAGGCGTGGCCGAGGGGGCCGGGCCCTTGCGTGAACAGGTGCGAACCTTCCAGATCGCCAATGGGTTGCAGGCCGACGGCCTGGCCGGCCCGCTGACCTTGATGCTGCTGGGCCGTGCAGACGAGCCCGGCCTGATGCAGGATCGCTGACAACATGTCCTACATCCTCGATGCCCTGCGCCGGGCGGACGCCGAGCGCGAACGCGAGAAAGGCGCCGTGCCCGGCCTGCATGCCCAGCCCCTGGGGCGAACGGCGATGGCCGGGTCGGCCACCGCTTCGGGCCGGCCCCAGGTCTTGTGGGTGGCGCTCGGCTTGTCGCTGGGGCTGCTGGGGGCTTTGGCCTGGTGGAGCTTCGGCCGCCCGGCGCCGTTGCCGGCCCCGCCGCCTCCGGTGGTGCAGGTCCAGGTCAACCCTGTTCCCGTGACGGTGCCCCTGCCGGCGGCGATCCCGCCAGTACCGGCACCGGCACCCGCACCCGCACCGGCTCCCGTGCGCGAAACGCCGACCGACCGGCCCGTGGCGGCTGCTGTTCCTCCCGTCCTGCCCGGGCCGACCGAGAAGCCCGCCGACGTCGCAGGGCCGGCCTCCGCCACCCGTCCCGCCGCCCCGGCCGCCTTGCCGGCCAGCACGCCGCCTCTGCCGCGTGCCATTGCGCTCGCCCAGCTGGCCCCCGAGCTGCGCAACGAGATGCCCGCGATGACGGTGGGCGGGTCGGTCTATTCGCCCGACCCGCCCAGCCGCTTCGTCATCATCAACGGCCAGGTCGTGCGTGAAGGCGAAGGCGCCGCGGCCGGGGTCACGGTGGAGCGCATCGGGCCGAAGTCGGCGGTGTTGCGCTGGCGCGAGATGCGTGTGGAGGTACCGCTCTAGATGAAGGCCGCCCGGTTCCTGTTGCGCGTGTTGCGCTTGCTGCCCGTGCTGCCGCTCTTGCTGGCGGGCCTGCAGGCTACAGCCGGCACGCTGATCGTCGGCCCCGACGGCACCCCGCTGTCGCTGGCCCTGGCCGTGGCGCAGGCGCGTGACGGCGACACCATCGAGATCCTGTCCGGCGACTATCGCGACCAGCCGGTGCTGATCGAGCAGCGTCGGCTGACGCTGCGCGGCGTCGGCCAGCGGCCGGTCATGCATGGCAGCGCCAGGGCGGGCAGCCAGCGCGCGCTGTGGACCGTGCGCGGCGGCGAAGTGCTGGTGCAGAACATCGAATTCCGAGGCGCCCGCGCGCAGGACGCCTCGGCGGCCGGGCTGCGCCTGGAAGGCGGCCTGCTGACGGTGCGCGACTGCATCTTCCACGACAACGAACACGGCATCCTGGCCACCAACGACGACCAGGCCCGGCTGCGCATCGAGAACACCCACTTCGGCCTGGCGCCACGCGTGGTGGGTGGCCTGCCGCACCTGCTGAACGTGGGCCGCATCGCCAGGCTGGACGTCACCGGCAGCCGCTTCCAGCAGGGCTTCGAAGGCCACATGATCAAGTCGCGGGCGCGCGAAAGCTTCATCGGCTACAACTTCCTGCACGACGGCAGCTCGGGTGGCTCGTCCTACGAGATCGACCTGCCGCTGGGCGGCGTGGCCACGGTCATCGGCAATGTCATCGGGCAGAGCCCGCGCAGCCAGAACCGCGTGCTCGTGGCCTATGGCAGCGAAGGCTCCGCCTGGGAGCGCAATGCGCTGCACCTGGCCCACAACACGCTCATCAACGGCATGCTCACGCCGGCCTGGTTCCTGCGCGTCTGGCGCGACCGGCTGCCCGGGAACACCGAAGTGCTCGCCGTCAACAACCTGCTGGTGGGCCCGGGCCTGTTCTGGCTGGGCGCGTCGGGCCACTTCGACGGCAACCGCCCGGCCACGGCCGGCATGCTGGCCGATGCCGAAACCTATGCTTTCGAGCTGCCGTCCGACTCGTTCTGGCGCGGCAGCGGCATCGACCCGCGCCAGGTGCGCGGCGTCGATCTTTCCCCCAAGGCCGAATTCAACTGGCCCATGGGCAACCGGCCCCTCGGCCCGGACCGCAGCAGCTGGTCGCCGGGCGCCTTCCAGAAATAGGCAGAAGCGAGTTCCACGAATCCCATGCATCACGACAAGCAGCACCCCGACAGCATCGCCGCCCAGGCTCTGGGCTGGATCGACGAAGCCACCCGTGCGGTGATTCCGCCCATCCACGTCAGCAGCACCTACCTGCGCGACCCCGACAACCAGTACCGCAGCGGCCGCGTCTACGCGCGTGCCGACAATCCCGCCTTCGACCAGGCCGAGGCCGTGCTCTGCCGGCTGGAAGAAGGCGACGAGGCCCTGCTGTTCGCCAGTGGCATGGCCGCGGCCACCGCGGTGTTCCAGGCGCTGCAGCCCGGCGACCATGTGCTCGCACCGCAGGTGATGTACTGGTCGCTGCGAAACTGGCTGATGAGCTTCGCCACCGGCTGGGGCCTGCAGGTCGAGCTCATCGACATGACCAGCCCGGCCGCGGTGCAGGCTGCGCTGCGGCCGGGCAAGACCAAGCTGGTGTGGATCGAGACACCCGCCAACCCGCTGTGGACGGTGACCGACATCGCCGAGACCGCCCGCCTGGCGCACGCCGCCGGGGCCCTGCTGGCGGTGGATTCCACCGTGCCCACGCCCATGCTCACCCGCCCCCTGCTGCTGGGCGCCGACATCGTGATGCACGCCGCCACCAAGTACCTGAACGGCCACTCCGACCTGATCGCCGGTGCGCTGGTGGCGCGCGTGTCCACGACCAGCCAGGACCACTGGCAGCGGGTGCGCAAGGTGCGCGCGCAGATCGGCGGCACGCTCGGCAGCTTCGAGGCCTTCCTGCTGCTGCGCGGCATGCGCACCCTGCACCTGCGGGTGCGCGCGGCCTGCGCGTCGGCGCAGCGCATCGCCGAACATTTCCACGGCCATGCCCAGGTGGCCGAGGTGCTGTACCCCGGTCTGCCCGGCTGTCAGGGGCATGAGGTGGCCAGAGCGCAGATGCACGGCGGCTTCGGCGGCATGCTGTCGATCCGCGCGCGCCATGGCGAGGTGCATGCCATCGCCGTGGCGGCGCGCACCACGCTGTGGAAGCGCGCCACCTCGCTGGGCGGCACCGAAAGCCTGATCGAGCACCGCGCCAGCGTCGAAGGCGTGGGCACGCCGGCACCGCCCGACCTGCTGCGCCTGTCCGTGGGCATCGAGCATTGCGACGACCTGATCGCCGACCTGGAACAGGCGCTGGCCCGCTGAGCCTCCTGGTCGCGTTGACCCGGCGCTGAAACCTGGGCATCATTCCGATGTAACTTAATTACATCGGAACCCACCTCGATCGGTTCCGCAGGCCCACGATGTCCTTCGATCTTGTGCTCTTCGGCGGTACCGGCGACCTGACCTGGCGCAAGCTCATGCCGGCCCTGTTCCAGGCCCACCGCCACGGCAAGCTGCCGCCCGACGGCCGCATCCTGGCCGTGGCGCGCGACGAGCGCAGCGACGACGACTACCGCGGCTTCATCAAGGAACGCTTCGCCGAGGTGGACGAAAACAAGCGCCCGAGCGACGAGGAATTCGCCCGCTTCGCAGCGCTGCTGCACTACCGGCGCATGGACCTCTCCCAGCCCGAACACTACGCCGGCCTGCGCCGCTGGATCGAGGACACACGCCCGGGCGGCCCGGCCGACACCAGCGTGCTCTACCTGGCCACGAGCCCCTATTTGTTTCCGGTGATCTGCGAACAGCTGGGCGTGGCCGGCCTGAACGGCCCGCGCGTGAAGGTGGTGCTGGAAAAGCCCCTGGGCCACGACCTGAAAAGCGCGCAGGAGATCAACCGCGTCGTCAAGTCGGTGTTCCAGGAACACCAGGCCTTCCGCATCGACCATTACCTGGGCAAGCCGGCGGTGCAGAACCTGATGGCACTGCGCTTCGGCAATGCCTTGTTCGAGCCGCTGTGGCGGCGCGAGAGCATCGCCAACATCCAGATCACGCTGGCCGAGGGCCTGGGCGTGGGCACCCGCGGCGACTACTACGACAAGACCGGCGCGCTGCGCGACATGGTGCAGAACCACGCGCTGCAGCTGCTGACGATGATCGCGATGGAGCCGCCCTCCACGAGCGACGCCGACGCCATCCGCGACGAGAAGCTGAAGGTGCTGCGGAGCCTGAAGCCGTTCACGCCCGAGACCGTGGCGCGCGACGTGGTGCGCGGCCAATACCGCGCCGGCACCGTCGGCGGCCACGCGGTGCAAGGCTATCTGGACGAAGTGAAGGTGCCCGCGGGCAGCCGCTGCGAAACCTTCGTGGCGCTGCGCACCGAAGTGCAGAACTGGCGCTGGGCCGGCGTGCCCTTCTACCTGCGCACCGGCAAGCGGCTGGCGGCGCGCGACGCGCAGATCGTCGTTAATTTCCGCGAGGTGCCGCATCCCATCTTCCCGGGCACGCGCCTGGCCAACAAGCTGGTCATCAAGCTGCAGCCCGAAGACGGCCTGGAGCTGCACCTGCTGGCTGCCACTGGGGGCGGCAGCAACGAGACGCTGTCGCCGGTGAGCCTGGACCTGGACTTCGACAAGGCCTTCCCCAGCGCCCGCGTGGGCGCCTACGAACGCCTGCTGCTCGACGCCATCGCCGGCCGGCTGAACCTGTTCGTGCGCAGCGACGAACAGGAACAGGCCTGGCGCTGGTGCGAACCCATCCTCGACGCCTGGGCCCAGGACAACGTGGGCCCGCGGCCCTACGCCGCCGGCAGCTGGGGCCCGCCGGCGGCCAGTGCGCTGGTCGCGCGCGACGGCTGCACCTGGGCCGAAGAGCAGTGAAGCCGCGGCCCGGTGCCCAGATCGCCTGACCATGCTCGAACGCATCCGAGCCGCCATTCCCGCCCTGCCGCCGGCCGAGCAACGCGTGGCCCACGTGCTGCTGGCCGACCCACGCAGTTTTGCGACGCTGCCGGTGGGTGAGCTGGCCGCCCGCTCCAGCGTCAGCAAGCCCACCGTGGTGCGCTTCTGCCGCAGCGTGGGCTACGACGGCCTGGCCGATTTCAAGCTGAAGCTGGCGGGCAGCGTCAACGAAGGCGTGCCCTTCGTGCACCGCGCCGTCGACGACGACGACAAGGCCGGCGACATCGTCGTGAAAGTCATCGACAACGCCGTGGCCGCGATGCTGCGCTACCGCAATGCCGCCGCCAGCCAGTCGATCGAACGTGCGATCGCCGCGCTGGCCGAGGCCGGCCGCGGGCAGGGCCAGGGACGTCGCGTGGAGTTCTACGGCGTGGGCAACAGCGGCATCGTGGCGCAGGACGCGCAGCACAAATTCTTCCGCCTGGGGGTGACGGCCACCGCCGTCAGCGACGGCCACATGCAGGTGATGAGCGCCACCATGCTCAAGCCCGGCGACTGCGCCGTGATCATCAGCAACAGCGGCCGCAGCCGCGACCTGCTGGACGTGGCCGAGATCGCGCGCAAGAAGGGCGCCACGGTGATCGTCATCACGGCCAGCGGCTCACTGCTGGCCCGCGAGGCGCTGGCCGGCCCCAACCACGTGCTGCTCGCGGCCGACCACCCCGAGGACGCCGACCGCTAC
Organism: Burkholderiales bacterium; assembly: GCA_031411875.1. Lineage (GTDB taxonomy): Bacteria > Pseudomonadota > Gammaproteobacteria > Burkholderiales > Burkholderiaceae_C > Rubrivivax. The sequence continues at coordinate 34,575 of JANOBX010000046.1, forward strand.
AGCCCGATGGTGTCGCGACTGCTGCACCTGCTGATCATCGACGTGCTGACGACCGGCGTGGCCTTGCGCCTGGGCAGTGCCCAGCTCCGCCCGCTGCTGCAGGAGATGAAGAAGAACCTGCGCCTGCGGCGTTATGCCGTCACGCCGGAGCGCGAGTCCGGCGCCGGCGGCTTCAGCGACAACAGCTCCTCGACGCCGTAGAGCTCGGCCAGTTCCGTCAGCTTTGCGGGCGCCCCCACCACGCTGAAGGGCCTGCCGCTGGCCAGCGCCAGGCGGCTGGCCTGCATCAGCAAGGCAATGGCCGAGGTGTCGAAGTTCTGCAGCGCCCCCGCATCCACCTGCAGCGGGCCGCTGCCACCGGCCAGAGCTTCCGTCAGCTGGGCGAGCAGGGCCGGGGCGTCGGCCAGCGTGGCGCTGGGCGGCAGTTGCATGCTGGGCTCAGCCCTTGCCGGGCTTGTTGCGCTCGACCAGCGCCGTGATCAGGCCGTCGATGCCGCCCTTGGTGATCTCGGTGGCGAACTGCGAGCGGTAGCTCTGCACCAGCCAGATGCCCGCGACGTTGACGTCGATGATCTTCCAGGCGGTGGCATCGGCCGGCTTGTCCATGCGGTAGTCGAGCTTGATGGGCTCGCCCGAACCGCGCACTTCGGTCTGCACCACCACCTGGCTGCTGCCGGCGACCGGCAAGGTCTTCGTCACCTCGACGCTCTGGTCCTTCACCTGGGTCAGCGCGCCGGCGTAGACACGCACCAGCAGGGTCTTGAACTCGGCCTGCAGCTTGCTGCGCTGCTCGGGCGTGGCCTGGCGCCATTGCGGGCCGACGGCAGAGCGCGTCATGACCTCGAAGTTCACGCTGGGCAGCACCTTGGTGTCGACCAGGGCGATGATGCGGTTCAGGTCGCCGGCCTGGATGGCCGGGTCCTTCTTGGCGGCGTCGATCACCTCCACCGAAATCTGGCGCACCAGCGCTTCGGGCGTGCCGGCGGTGGCCTGGGCGTGCACCGGGGCTGTCGCGGTGGCCAGCGCCAGGGTGGAGACGGTCAGCAAGGTCTTGAACATGGGGTCCTTTCGTCGAAACTTCTTCGCAACGCGTTCGAGACGGGCTCGAATGTGTCTCGGGGGGCTATTTTTTCGGGGTCGGTCGGGGTGCGGAAGCGGCCGCCGGGGCTGCCGCAGCGGCCGGTTGGACGGCCGGCTTGGCTGGGGGTTCCGTCTTTCCGGCCGGCGGGCTGGCGGGTTCGTCGGCGAACTCGTCCTCGAAAGGCGGCGCGCCGTCGTACTGGGCATCGCGCCGGCGCTGCAGATAGGCGTCGCGCAGGAAGCTGTAGCGGTCCAGCGCCACCTGATCGAGCATGCGGGTGGCGTCGAGCAGGCTGGCGCGCAGGCTCACCACCTCGACCGCGGTGACCGCGTAGGTGCCGGCGTCGGTGGTGGGCAGGCTGGACGGTGAAAACTGGCGGTCCACCAACAGCCCGAACGTGTCGCGCACGGTGGACGGGCCCAGCAGCGGCAGCATCACGTAGGGGCCCTGTCCCAGGCCCCAGACGCCCAGGGTCTGGCCGAAGTCCTCGCTGCGGCGCTGCATGCCGAACTCGGTGGCCGGGTCGAGCACACCGCCCAGTCCCATCACGGTGTTCGTCAGCGCGCGAAAGCCCATCTCCAGCCCGCTGCCCACCTTGCCCTGCAGCAGATGGTTGGCGGCGGACCAGACGTCGCCGATGTTGCCCAGGAAGTTCGACACACCGGTGCGCACGAGTTGCGGCACGACATCGCGGTAGGCCGTGGCCACCGGGCGCACGACGGCGTTGTCTACCGCGTCGTTGAAGGAGTAGACCTTGCGGTTCCAGGCCTCCCAGGGGTCGGCAGGAACGGCGGCCTGGCCCGAGGCGCCGGCCGGCGCTGGCGGCACGCTGGCGCAGCCTGTCAGCAGGGCGACGACCGCAACCCATGCCCAGCGGCGCGAGAACGCAAGAACCGGCCTCATGGCTTGGCCTCCGGTGTGCTGGTGGCGGAGACCGGGGCGGGGGCTGCAGTCGCCCCGGCCGCGGCACCGGCGTCGTCGGCCTTGCCGGTGAGGAACTGGCCGATCAGGTTTTCCAGCACCACCGCCGACTGCGTCTGCGCCACGGTGTCGCCGTTGGCCAGGTTGGCGTCGTCGCCGCCGGGTTCCAGGCCGACGTACTGGTCGCCCAGCAGGCCAGCCGTGAGGATCTTCGCGGCGGTGTCCTTCGGGAAGGCGTAGTCCTTCTGGATGTCCATGGTCACCAGGCCCTGGTAGGTCTTGCCGTCGAGCACGATGCTCTTGACCCGTCCCACGGTGACGCCGGCGGCACGCACCGCCGCGCGCGGCTTGAGGCCGCCGATGTTGTCGAACCGGGCCTGCACCGAGTAGGTGGCGCCCCCGCCCAGGTTGCCCAGGTTGGCCGCCTGCAAGGCCAGGAACACGAGCGCTCCGATGCCCAGCAGCACGAACAGGCCGACCAGGGCTTCCAGATTTCGTTTACCCATGATTCACCATGTTTCCAGTTTGTCTTGGCCCGCGATGCATGGACCGCTCAGGGCGTCGAGAACATCAGTGCCGTCAGCACGAAGTCCGTCGCCAGGATCAGGAGAGAGGAGATCACCACCGTGCGTGTGGTGGCGTAGGCCACGCCTTCGGGCGTGGCTTCGGTCTCAAAGCCCTGGTAGAGCGCCACCACCGTGCAGATCACGCCGAACACCGTGGCCTTGACGATGCCATTGCCGACGTCGCGCCACCAGTCCACCTGCGTCTGCATGATGGACCAGAAGTTCCCGGCGTCCACCCCGATCAGTTTCACGGCCACGACCCAGGCACCCAGGATGCCCACCGCCGAGAACAGCGCCGCCAGCAGGGGCATCGAGACGATGCCGCCGATGAGACGCGGCGCCAGGACCCGGGCCTTTGGGTCGATGGCCATCAGCTCCATGGCGGCAATCTGCTCGCCCGCTTTCATCAAGCCGATTTCGGCGGTGAGCGATGTGCCGGCACGGCCGGCGAAAAGCAGCGCCGCCACCACCGGCCCGAGTTCGCGCACCAGCGACAGGTTGACGATGAGCCCGAGGCTCTCGGCAGCGCCATAGGTGACCAGCGCGTAATACATCTGCAGCGCCAACACGAAGCCGACTGCCGTGCCCGAAGCCACGATGATGACCAGCGAACGGTTGCCGATGGCGTAGATCTGTGCCGTCACCAGGCTGAACCGGCGCAGCGAGGCCGGCACCGCGAACAGCATGTCCAGGAAGAACATGGCGGCGTGGCCCCAGCCACGCAGCTGCTCCAGAGCCCAGGCACCCAGGCGAACCAGCAGGTTCATCGTGCACCGAGCCCGAAGTCGGCGGCGATCTCAGGCGCCGGGTAGTGAAACTTCACCGGGCCGTCGGGTTCGCCGCGCACGAACTGGCGGGTCTCGGGGTCGGTGCTGGCCATCAGCTCGGCCGGCGTGCCCTGGGCCACCACGCGGCCCTGCGTGGCCAGCAGGATGACGTGATCGCTGATCGACATGCATTCCGGCACGTCGTGGCTGACGACCAGGCTGGTGGCACCGGTGACGTCGTTGAGGGTGCGGATGAGCTTGGCGGCCACGCCCATGCTGATCAGGTCGAGGCCGGCGAAGGGCTCGTCGTACATGATGAGCTCCGGGTCGAGCACGATGGCCCGCGCCAGGGCGATGCGCCGGGCCATGCCACCCGACACCTCGCTGATGCGCAAACCGGCGGCGCCGCGCAGACCCACGGCATTGAGCTTCATCAGCACGATGTCGCGCACCATGGCCTCGGGCAGTGCGGTGTGTTCGCGCAACGGGAAAGCGACGTTGTCGAACACGCTGAGGTCGGTGAACAGCGCGCCGAACTGGAACAGCATGCCCAGGCGGCGTCGCAGCCTGAACATCTGCGCCTTGTCGCGCGTATTGACGAGCTCGCCGTCGAATATCACGCGGCCGCTGGTGGCGGGATGCACCCCCCCGATCAGCCGCAGCAGGGTGGTCTTGCCACAGCCCGAGCCACCCAGGATGGCCGTGACCTTGCCGCGGGGAAAACGAAGCGATACGTCCTTCAGGATCAGGCGACTGGGGTCGTAACCGAAACTGACGTGGTCGATCTCGATGAAGGGGGGTGGCGTTTCCAAAGCGGCGCGATTCTCTCACGGGCCTCGGCCGGTTTCAGGGTAAGCCCGAAGAAGCGCGTTTCCGTCGCCTCGGTCGAACGGGCTCGCGCTGCGCGCGGCGGCAAAATGTACCGATGAGACCCAAGGCCCCCAGCCTCCCCCTGAACAAGGCGCAAGCCGCAGAACTGCGCACGCGCCTGCGCGGCCTGAACCCGACCCAGGCCGAGATGATGCAGCGGGTGATGCGCCTGCACGCCGAAGGCGACCGCTTGATGGCCGCGCAATGGCTGCTGCAGCTGGCCCGCGAGGTGCCCGACCACCCGGAAGTGCGGCTCTGGCAAGGCCTGCGACTGCACGAGGCCGGTGACTGGGCTGCTGCCGTGCCGCATCTGGCCCATGCAGCGTCGGCCCGGCCCGACGACTTCGGCCTGCAGGGCCTGCTGGGCACCGCGCTGGCCCGGTCGGGCGGCACGGCGGCCGGTCGCAGCTGCCTGCAACGCGCCGCCACGCTGGCGAGCACGGCCTCGCAGTGGCTCAAGCTCAGCCTGGAATGCGACGAGCTCGGCGACTACGAACTGGCGTTGCAGGCCGTGCAGGGCCATCTGCGACTGCAGCCGCAGTCGGTGCAGGGGCTGCTGCAACGCTCGCGCGTGGCCAAGGCCTTGGGCGACAGCGCCCTGGCGGCGGCCGATGCCCGCAGGCTGATTGCCAGCGGGCGTGAGGTGGCCAGGGCCTGGTTCTCCCTGGTCGACCTGAAGACCGTGGCCCTGGCCGACGAAGAGCGCGAGCTGCTGGCTCGCACCGCCAGCCGGACCGACCTGCCGGCTGAAGAGCGCCTGCTGCTCGACTTCGCCCTGGGCAAGGTGCTGGAGGATGCGGGCGAGCATGCGGCCGCCCTGACAACCCTGCAGCGCGCCAACGCCGCTGTCGCCGGCCGCAAGGCCTGGGACGCTGCCACTTTCGCCCGCTACGCGCAGTCCCTGCGCGAAGCCTTCGCGCGGCCGGCCCCGGCGGCACCCGCCGGGCAGGGACGCGAGGTCATCTTCCTGGTGGGCCTGCCGCGCTCGGGCAGCACCCTGGTCGAGCAGGTGCTGGCGGCGCACCCGCAGGTGGAAGGGGCGAGCGAACTGCCCTACCTCAACCAGGTGCTGCAGGCCGAATCGTCGCGCCGCGGACGGCCGTTCCCGGCCTGGGTGCACGAGGCCGGCGCCGACGACTGGACCCGCCTGGGGCAGGACTACCTTCGCGCCAGCGCGCCCTGGCGCAGCCTTCGCCCGGTGGCCACCGACAAGCTGCCCGACAACTGGCAATTCGCCGGCGCCATCCGAGCCATGCTGCCCGGCGCGCGGATCATCGACTGCCGGCGCGACGCGCTGGAGACCTGCTGGTCCTGCTACAAGCAGCTGTTCGGCCCTGGCCTGGCGGCCTTCAGCTACGGTTTCGATAGCCTGGCGCAGTACTGGGCCGCTTGCGAAGCCGAGGGCGACCACTGGGCCCTGGCGGCACCTGAAGCCTTCCGCATCCAGCGCTACGAAGCGCTGGTGGCCGATCCCGAAGGGCAGATCTGCGAACTGCTGGCCTTCTGCGGCCTGCCCTTCGACGTCGCCTGCCTGGATTTCCAGAGTGCCGAGCGCGCCATCCGCACGCCGAGCGCACTGCAGGTGCGCCAACCGATGAAGCGGGCTTCCACGCCCGCGGCAGGCTACGGGGAGCTGCTGGCTCCGTTGCGCTCGGCGCTGGCCGTGGCCGCGGCCCGTCAATGCGCCTGATCAGCGCGCCTGATCAACGCAAACAGCCTGCCTCGTCACCGGGGCAGGCTGTTCGACCCTGCAGCTCGGCTGCAGAAGCGCTGGGTCGGGTCAGTTCGCGCGGCGACGGCGGGCTGCGAAGCCGGCCACGCCCGCCAGTCCGGCGAGCATCAGCGCGTAGGTGCCCGGCTCGGGGACGACACCGGCCTGGATGGCCAGGTTGGGCGTGCTTTCGAAGGCGTAGGCCACGATCGAGGCCGGGAAGCCGCCGGCGGTACCGGAGCTCAGCTGTGCCCAGCCGTAGTGCGTGGTGCCGCCGCCCGCTTCATTGATGAACCGAAAACCGAAGTAGCTCGTCGTGCCTGCGAAGGCCGTTGCCTGGTAGCCACCGTTGATGTTGGGCGTGGACAAGAAGGTGCTTGCTGCGCCGATCGAGGTGCCCAAGGCCAGGGGCGAGACGTTGGTCCCCGAACCGACATAACCGCCGCCCGTAGGCGCCCAGAAGGCCAAAATCGGAGCGATCGTGGAGCTGTTGTAGATGTTCATGTCCCAGCCAGCGACGCTCGCGTTGGCATTCGCGCCCGTCACGACGTTCAGGTACAGACCGTCGATGTTCGGGGTGATGCCAATCGGCGGGCCACTGTACGCGACGATGACGGCGTGAGCCGGCGCCGACATGAGGGTGGCGACGGCCGTGACGGCCAGCGCACTGCGCAGAACAGATTGAAGTTGCATTAATCCGGGCTCCAAATGGGTAGGATGGCAGGCGTGCAGTGGCTGTTTGCAGATGAGCCACGAAGCGTTCATCGGCTACCACTTGTCGGTGATACTTTCATGCGCCTCGGGCTTCGCATACCCCTCGAACCGGGTGGATGTACAGCCGCTTGACTGGAGTGAAGGCCGGCAAGGCGCGTCAACGCGGCAGCCGCGAGCCGCCCATCAGGAAGCGGTCCACCTCCCGCGCAGCCTGCCTTCCTTCGCGGATGGCCCACACCACCAGGCTCTGCCCGCGCCGCATGTCGCCGGCGGCAAACACCTTGTCGATGTTGGTACGGTAGCCGCTGCCGTCGTCCACCCCGGCCTTGGCATTGCCGCGCGCGTCCTTGTCGATGCCGAAGGCGTCGAGCACGCTGCCCACCGGGCTGGTAAATCCCATCGCCAGCAGCACCAGGTCGGCCTTGTGTTCCTTTTCAGTGCCGGCGATCTCGACCAGCTTGCCGCCCTGCATTTCCACGTGCACGGTCTTCAGGCCGACGACGCGGTCCTTGTCCTTGCCGGTGCCGGCCACCAGTTCCTTGGTGGCGATGGCGAACTCGCGCACGCAGCCCTCCTCGTGGCTGGAGCTGGTGCGCAGTTTGGTGGGCCAATAGGGCCAGGTCAGCGGCTTGTTCTCTTCTTCGGGTGGCTGCGGCATCACTTCGAACTGGGTGACGCTGGCCGCGCCATGGCGGTTGCTGGTGCCCACGCAGTCGCTGCCGGTGTCGCCACCGCCGATGACGATGACGTGCTTGCCGGTGGCCATGATCTGGCCCTTCAGTTTGTCGCCGGCCACGACCTTGTTCTGCATCGGCAGGAATTCCATCGCGAAGTGCAAGCCGTCGAGTTCACGGCCAGGCACGGGCAGGTCGCGGCTGGTCTCGCTGCCGCCGGTCAGCAGCACGGCGTCGAAATCGGCCTTCAGCTGTTCGGGCGTGATGGTGTCCATGGCGTCGTTGGTCACCTTGGCCGCCGGGCCGTCCTTCGGCATCGCGCCGACCAGCACGCCGGTGCGGAAGCTCACGCCTTCGGCCTGCATCTGCGCGATGCGGCGGTCGATGTGGCTCTTTTCCATCTTGAAGTCGGGGATGCCGTAGCGCAGCAGGCCGCCGATGCGGCTGTTCTTCTCGAATACCGTGACGTCGTGGCCGGC
>JANOBX010000047.1:0-2442 GCA_031411875.1 Burkholderiales bacterium
GCTGCGGCCGTAGTCGAAGACCTTCAGGCCCCGCGCGCAGGCGCGGCGCATCAGCTCCCAGTACTTGAAATCATTGGCGGCCAGATCGCGCGCGGCCCAGTCGTCACCGGCGTAGTAAGGCAGCACTTCATCGCGGAAGTAGAAGCTCAACACGCTGGACAGCGGCTTGCCGTCCGGGCCAGTGGTGGTGAGCACCTCGCAGTCATCGCCGAAGTGCGTGCGCAAGGCCTGGAAGTAGCGCTTGGACTGCGCCGGTGTGCCGTGGCGGTGCACGTTGTCGGCATACAGCGCAAAGAAGCGGTCGACGCCCGGGTCGATCTCGCTTTTCAGCCCATTCTTGATGCCCTTGCGGACCATGGCGCGCTGCTTGCGCGGAATGGCCAACATGTTGGCTTCTTCGTCGGGCAGGATCTCTTTGCGGAAGGTGAAGTAGATGTCCTGCGCGGGCCAGTCTTCATGCCGGCGCTGCAGTTGCCGCAATTCCAGGTGGTCCACACCCAACTGGCCGGCCAGCCGCTCGGCCTCTTGCTCCAGCGCCACGGCGCTGGCTTCGTCGGTGGCTGCCACGCCGCCGTACACGGCAAAGGGCAGGCTCGTGAGCGCATTGCCGAAGAGCAGGCTCTTCACGTGGGCCAGCGGCAGCACGCCGGTGATGCGGCCGGCCTCGTGCGCAAAGAGGTAGTGCGTGTCGTGCCGGAAGACGCCGCGCATGATGTCCTGCCACGCGGCGCGATGAAAGAACGTCGCCTGCGGGCAGGCCATGACAAACTCGTCCCAGCGCAGGGCGCCGCGGGCGTCGCCTGGGGTCAGACGCTCAAGGGTCGGCACAGCGGCGGCTCAGTGGGGCGCGGTGGCGCCCGGAAGAAAGATCTGGTCCATGCGGCCCCAGCGGAAGTCCTGCAACAGCTGCTTCAGACGGCTTTCGTTGCGGCCGATGTTCACGTAATGACGGAAGCGGGTCTTGGCGTCGATGCCGGCCACACGCGGTTGGTCGACGTCGATCTCCCAGGGGTGGAAGTAGAAGATCGCCGGCTCCCGGTCTTGCTGGTTCACCTGGCGCAGCATCCAGCGCGACAGCGCATAGGGGAGCAACCGGAAGTAGCCGCCGCCGCTGGACGGCAGGTTGCGCTTCATCACGCGCAGCGTGGTCACCGGAATCTCCAGCAGACCGGCGCCCACGCGGTAGGCAAAGCGCGGGGAGTCGGGCATGCCGTAGTGGTCGTGCTTGATGGGATAGATGCTGCTGCTGTAGACGTAGCCCGCCCGGGCCAGCTTGTCGAAGGCCCAGAGGTTGCCCACGCCGATGGAAAAACTGGGCGCGCGGTAACCCAGCACGGGGACACCGCCCAGGTCTTCGAGCAGCGCCTTGGCGCGATGCACGTCCTGGCTGAAGGCCTCGGGGCTGAGGTCGCTGGCGCGCTCGTGCCCGTAACCGTGGCTGGCCAGTTCATGACCGCCCTGCACGATGTGCCGAACGAGTTGCGGGTAACGCTCTGCAATCCAGCCCAGCGTAAAGAAGGTGGCCTTGACCTGGCGCTCGGCCAGCATCTCCAGGATGCGCGCAACATTCCGCTCGACCCGGCACTCGCGCGAATCCCAGTCCTGGCGGCGGATGTAGGGCGCAAAGGCCGAGACCTGGAAGTAGTCTTCGACGTCGATCGTCAGTGCGTTGGTGATGGCGGGTGCAAGCATGGCAGCCACGTGATCTTGCCTTGGCACCGGCTGGGTTGCGCGTTCAAAAGCCACGTTGGCTGGCTTCACTGGCTACCTCCATCGGGCTTCTTCACGGCTTCCACCAGCTTCTGCAGCAGATTCAGGGTCTGCACGTTGATGCGCTCCAGCCGCAGCAGGCTGCGCTCCAGCCGCTGCAGCTGGTCGCCGCGCTGGTCGGCGGTGAGGGCGGCGATCTGCTGGCTCATGCCGTCGGCTTCGGCGGCGTCGAGCTTGATCTGGCTCAGGTCCAGGTCCAGGTCGGCGCCGGCCAGGCCGCCGGGCATCGCGGGCTCGCCCGCGGCCGACAGGGTGCCGCCGGCCGGGCGCGCGGTGACGGCGTTCTCCTGCTGGAATTCCTGCACCACCTCGGCCACGTCGGCCGCGGTCAGGGCCGAGCGGCCGGCCAGGAAGCCCGACAGCAGCAGACGGTCGCACACGGCATTGATGCGGCGCGGGATGCCCGCGGTCGCCTGGTAGATGCCCTCGAAGGCCGCCGGCTCGAAGCTGGGCTTGCCCTTCGAGCCGGCGCACATGAGGCGGTGCTCGATGTAGCCGCGTGTCTCTTCCTGGTCCAGCGGCCCGATGTGGCAGGTGGCCGCCACGCGTTGGCGGAACTGCTCCATCTCGGGGCGCTGCAGGATCTCTCTGAATTCGGGCTGGCCGACCAGAAAGCTCTGCAGCAGCGCCTGGTTGCCGAACTGGAAGTTGCTGAGCATGCGCAGCTCTTCC
>JANOBX010000048.1:0-1631 GCA_031411875.1 Burkholderiales bacterium
AGAGCTTTGTTGCAGTCCGCGCTACGCGCTGCGCAGGCTCATCAAGCAGCGTCGACATACCGCTACGAGTCGAGGAAAGCGGGACGGGTCGGTTCTAAGCCTCCGGATCGAGGACATCACCAACACACGCGTGCACCAAGGCTGACCCTCCCCCATACCATTGGGCTACGGCATCGGCCGCAAGCCCGGTACTCAGGCCACAGCCAGAAACTCGCGCCTGTAGGCAGCACTCAGCTTGATCGCAGTGGTCGCATCGAGTTCCGCCATCAGGCGGGGAAACAGGTCGGCCTCCTCGTCGTTCTTGGCATGCGTCATTACTACCGTCTTTAGGGCCTGCGCCTTGTCGAGCCAGTCGGTGCTGCCTTTGTCGTCGGCAAGATCCAGAACCGCTGTCATCACCTTGGCATGCGCTTGGTCGAGGTACAACTTGTCAGATTCCGACTGCAGGCCGTGCAGTGCGAGTGCAGGGTAGATCACGTTTTCCTCAGCCACGCAGTGGGCCGTCATCAACAGCGCCAAACGTCGGAAACGTTGCTGGCAAGTGTCCAGCGGTCTGTCGCTGCTGGCGATCACGGCATCAAAAGCCGCCTCGATCAAGCCGTGGTGACACTGAATCAATTCGAACCAGTCACCTTCGGTACGCACGGTGACGTCGAAGGACTGACGCGACTTTTGCAGCGGGGACGTGGCGGCATCTGAGGCCGGCTCGGCCAGGCGACTGGACTTCTTGCGAGTTGCCATTCAAAGATCCTAAAACGATGGGTTGAAGGTCAAATGCGGGGCGGGTCAGTTTCACGGGTGAAATGGCGAAAGCCTGCCAGTGCCGTCATCAGTGCTGCAGCCGCCTGCGCGGCATCGGTTGTCAACAACAGCCCAGGATCCGACTGGCCATCGGGCAGGGCCAATGGCAATCGCGCTTCGTTGACGAGGGCGCTCGACGCGTCAAGGCAGACGATCGTCTTGCAGTGTCGGTACTGGTCTTTGATGAATTCGAGCGCGTGGCCCTGCGCCGCCAGGGAAGCGCTTTGGGCGGGAACCACCACCGCGTCCCACAGGACCGAAGGCGCCGCCTCCATCGTGACTTCGACATGGATGGGTGCACCCACCGACGGGCTCACCGGCCCGAGCCGCGCTGCGACGTACCGGGGCACGGCACCTGCGCTGGCCAAGGCCGCATGAATACTGCGCAGCGAATCGGCCTCGATCCCGTCAGCGACAAGCAGGGCTACCTTGCGGGTTCTGATGCTGCCGTCTCCCGGGCGAGCCAGCATGGACAGTGCAGACGACCTCGCGACCTCGGGCGCGGGCGGGGTCTCCAGCGCACGAGGCTGGCTTGCGGGCACGGCCATGCCGAGCCCAGAAGCCACGCGGGCGGCCAACTCGCTGGATGCGTTGGCCAACATCGAGATCACCCGTTCGCGGATCGCCTGCACACCGACTTTCGTTAGGGAAACGCTGATTTATCCGGGCAGCCCTGGATGTTCAGCAGGCCTGCATCTTGCGGGTATCTTGTCATGAAGCAGACGAGCTTTACCAGTGCCGAGTACGCCAGCAAGAAGCGCCAGACGCGGCGCGAGCGCTTTCTTGCTGAGATGAACGTGGTGGTGCCGTGGACGCGGCTGGAAGCGCTG
>JANOBX010000049.1:0-5105 GCA_031411875.1 Burkholderiales bacterium
GGGAGTACGACGCCACGCACTTCCTGAGCCCCATGCCGCTGGCCATCAGCATGGGCCTGGGCAGCCAGGCCATGCCGATGAAGGTGGCCACCATCCAGAACATCAACGGCCAGGCCATCGTGCTGGCCAACAAGCACAAGAACAACCGCGACCCGAAGAACTGGAAGGGCTTCAAGTTCGCGATTCCGTTCGACTACAGCATCCACAACTTCCTGCTGCGCTACTACCTGGCGGAAAACGGCGTCAACCCCGACACCGACGTGCAGCTGCGCGTGACGCCGCCGCCCGAGATGGTGGCCAACCTGCGCGCCGGCAACATCGACGGCTTCCTGGGCCCCGACCCCTTCAACCAGCGCGCGGTGTTCGAGGAGCTGGGCTTCATCCACATCCTGTCGCGTGAGATCTGGGACGGCCACCCCTGCTGCGCCTTCGGCGTCAGCGAGGCCTTCATCCAGCAAAACCCCAACACCTACGCGGCGCTGTTCCGCAGCGTGCTGACGGCCGCCGCCATGGCGCGCAAGCCCGACAACCGCGAGCTCATCGCCAAGGTGGTGGCGCCGGCGCAGTACCTGAACCAGCCCGAGGCCGTGCTGACGCAGGTGCTGACCGGCCGCTTTGCTGACGGCCTGGGCAACGTGCGCAACGTGCCCGAGCGCGCCGACTTCGACCCCGTGCCCTGGCAGAGCATGGCCGTGTGGATGCTGACGCAGATGAAGCGCTGGGGCTATGTGAAGGGCGACGTCAACTACAAGCAGATCGCCGAGCAGGTGTTCCTGCTGACCGACGCCAAGAAATACATGAAGGAACTTGGCCAGCCGGTGCCTGACGGCGCCTACAAGAAGTTCAGGATCATGGGCAAGGAGTTCGATCCCGCCAAGCCCGAGGAGTACATCAAGAGCTTCGCCATCAACAAGATGGCGGCGTGAGCGGGGCCGCACGATGAACACCGCGCGCCACGAGGCGCTGAAGGGGGCGCTGCTCTCGCTGCTGATCCTGGGCCTGATGCTCGGCGTGTGGCACCTGGCCACGCTGAGCCCGGCGCCAGTGGCCGCGCCCGCGGCGGCCATGACGCCGGAGCAGATCGAATACGCCAAGCTGATGGGCAAGGACCCGGCCGGCCTGGCCGCGCCCTCGGCCGTGGGCAAGAGCGGCTTCCCCACACTGGTGCAGATGGGCGACGCGATTGCCAACAACCTGGCGAGCCCGTTCTACGACAACGGGCCCAACGACAAGGGCCTGGGCCTGCAGCTGGCGCACTCTCTGGGTCGCGTCGGGCTCGGGTACCTGCTGGCCGCGCTGGTGGCCATTCCGTTGGGCTTCGTGATCGGCATGAGCCCGCTGATCTACCGCGCGCTGGACCCGTTCATCCAGGTGCTCAAGCCCATCTCGCCGCTGGCCTGGATGCCGCTGGCGCTGTACACCATCAAGGACTCGGCGCTCAGCGGCATCTTCGTGATCTTCATCTGCAGCATCTGGCCGATGCTGCTGAACACCGCGTTCGGCGTGGCCAGCGTGCGGCGCGAGTGGCTCAATGTGGCCAAGACGCTGGAGGTGTCGCCGCTGCGCAAGGCGTTCGAGGTCATCCTGCCGGCCGCCGCGCCCACCATCCTGACCGGCATGCGCATCAGCATGGGCATCGCGTGGCTGGTCATCGTCGCCGCCGAGATGCTGGTGGGCGGCACGGGCATCGGCTACTTCGTGTGGAACGAGTGGAACAACCTGAGCCTGCCCAACGTGATCTTCGCGATCCTGGTGATCGGCGTGGTCGGCATGCTGCTCGACCTGATGTTCGCCAGGCTCCAGAAGGCGGTGACGTATGTCGACTGAGTTCCTCAAGATCGAAGGCCTGTCCAAGACCTACCCGGGTGCCAGCGAGCCGGTCTTCGACAGCGTCAACTTCGAGGTGGCACAGGGCGAGTTCGTCTGCATCATCGGCCACAGCGGCTGCGGCAAGACGACCATCCTGAACGTGCTGGCGGGGCTGGAGTCCGCCACCGCCGGCAACGTCTTCATGGACCGGCGCGAAGTGGCCGGCCCCAGCCTGGACCGCGGCGTGGTGTTCCAGGGCCACGCGCTGATGCCCTGGCTCACGGTGCGCAAGAACATCGCGTTTGCGGTGCGCAGCAAGTGGCCCGGGTGGAGCCGCGCGCAGGTCGACGCGCACGTGGAGCAGTACGTCGCGCTGGTGGGCCTGGCGGGTGCCATCGACAAGAAGCCGGCGGCGCTGAGCGGCGGCATGAAGCAGCGCGTGGGCATTGCACGCGCGTTTGCGATCCAGCCGCGCATGCTGCTGCTCGATGAACCGTTTGGTGCGCTCGACGCACTGACGCGGGGCACGATCCAGGACGAGCTGCTGCGCATCTGTGCAGAGACGAAGCAGACCGTCTTCATGATCACGCACGACGTGGACGAATCCATCCTGCTGGCCGACCGCATCCTCTTGATGAGCAACGGCCCGCAGGCGCGCGTGGCCGAGATCGTGAAGAACACGATGTCGCGCAACCGCCAGCGCGCAACGCTGCACCACGACCCGCAGTACTACCGCATTCGCAACCACCTGGTCGACTTCCTGGTGGCGCGCTCCAAGGACCTGTCGCACGGCCGCGCGCCGGCGCAACCGCTGGAGGTGAGCCCGGGCCTGGAGCCGCCGGACGAGCCGCAACCCATGAATCCCCAACCCGTCACGAACCCCCCGCTGAGGAGAATTGCATGAGCCGCATCGACGTCACCGAGAAGATCATCACCACCAAGGTGAGCCAGGGCCTCAAATGGGCCGACGTGGCCGCCAAGGTGGGTTGCAGCAAGGAATGGGTCACTGCCGGCTGCCTGGGCCAGATGACCTTCACCGCCGAGCAGGCCGGCATCGTGGCCGAGATCTTCGGGCTCACCGCCGACGAGAAGAAGTGGCTGATGGTCGTGCCCTACAAGGGCAGCCTGCCGACCAGCGTGCCGACCGATCCGCTGATCTACCGGTTCTATGAACTCGTCAGCGTGTACGGCACGACGTTCAAGGAACTGATCCACGAGGAATTCGGCGACGGGATCATGTCGGCGATCGACTTCAAGATGGATCTGAAGCGCGAGCCGAATGCGATGGGCGACCGCGTGTCGATCGCGATGTCCGGCAAGTTCCTTCCCTACAAGACGTACTGATCCGGAGCGCCACCATGACCACCTCCCACACCCGTCGCTCCGCCCTGAAGGCCGGCCTGGCCGGCGCCGCGTTGGCCGCTCCGGCCATCGCATCGGCCCAGCAGACCTACCGCTGGCGCATGACCACCACCTGGCCCGCCGGGCTGCCGTTCTATCAAGTGGGCCCGGGCAGCGCGGCAGCCTTCGCCGAGCGCTGCGACAAGATGTCGAACGGCCGCATCAAGATCCAGGTCTTCGCGGCCGGTGAACTGCTGCCGGCCTTCGAGGGCTTCGACGCGGTGTCCAACGGCTCTGTCGAGCTGAACCACGGCGTCTCTTACTTCTGGTCCGGCAAGACCTTCGCGGCGCAGTACTTCGCGACCGTGCCCTTCGGCATGAGCTTCCAGGGCCACTACGCGTGGCTGCAGTTCGGCGGCGGCAACCAGCTCTGGGAAGAGGTCTACAAGCCGCTGAACGTGATGCCCTTTGCCGCCGGTTGCAGTGGCGTGCAGATGACCGGCTGGTTCAAGAAGGAGATCAGGAGCCTGGCCGACCTGAAGGGCCTGAAGATGCGCATCCCGGGCCTGGCCGGCCGCATCTACGCGGCGCAGGGCGTCGAGGTGCGCCAGTTGCCCGGCGGCGAGATCTTCCCGGCGCTGGAGCGCGGCGTCATCGACGCGGCCGAGTTCGTCGGCCCCTTCCTGGATGCGCGCCTGGGCATGCAGAACGCGGCCAAGAACTACTACGCCAGCGGCTGGCACGAGCCCAGCACCGTGAGCGAGATCGTGATGCAGCGCAAGATCTGGGACGCGCTGCCGCCCGACCTGAAGGAGATCGTGCGCGCCGCCGCCGACGCCACCAACCAGGAGGGCCTGTTCCTGCTGGAAGCGCGCAACGCCGACGCGCTGGACCAGCTGGTCAACCGCGACAAGGTCATCGTGCGCCAGCTGCCCGACGACGTGGTCAACGCGCTGCGCAAGACCACCACCGACGTGCTGAACGAAGCCGCGGCCAAGGACGCGATGACGAAGAAGGTACACGACTCCTTCTTCACCTTCAAGAAGAAGCACGACCGCTGGTCCGAGATCAGCGACGAGACCTTCCTGTCCAAGTCACGCGGCTGATTCCCTTGCCTTGATCGCGTCCCGCGCCGCCCGGCGCGGGCGCCTGCCCATGAACATCCTGTTCCGACTGGCCGACGCGGCCGATGCGCTGATCGACCGCGTCGGCAGCTTCACCGCCTGGCTCACGCTGGCGATGGTGCTGCTGATCAGCGGCAACACGCTGGCCCGCTACTTCTTCAACGCCTCCACCGTGTGGCTGCAGGAGCTGGAATGGCACCTGCTGGCCGTGGTGGCGCTGTGGGGCATCTCGCGCATGCAGCTGCGCGGCTCGCAGGTGCGCGTGGATCTGTTCTACCAGCACTACAGCGAGCGCACCAAGCTGTGGATCGAGTTCCTCACCGCGCTGCTGGTGATGCTGCCGTTCTCGCTGTTCGTGTGCTGGCTGGGCTGGAAGTTTGCGGCCCACTCCTGGTCGCTGGCCGAGATCTCGCCCGACCCCGGCGGCCTGGCCTGGCGCTGGGCGGTGAAGTCGCAGGTGGTCTCGGGCTATGCGCTGCTGGCCGTCACGGCCTGCAGCATCGTCGTGCGCACCGGTGCGCAGCTGGCCGGGCGCGCCCCGGCAACGGAGGCCCGCGATGGGACTTGAATTCCTGGCGATGGCGATGCTGATCGCCTTCGTCGTGGTGCTGCTGATCGGCGTGCCGGTGGCCTACGCGGCGGCGGCCACCGGCATCGTGTTCGGCTTCATCGGCTTCGGCGACGGCCTGTTCAACCTGCTGCCGGCGCGCATCTACGGCGTGGCGACCGACCAGTCGCTGCTGGCGCTGCCGATGTTCGTGTTCATGGGCGTGATGCTGGAGAAGTCGCGCCTGGGGCAGGACATGCTGGAGGTCATGGGCCACATCGCCG
>JANOBX010000050.1:0-19458 GCA_031411875.1 Burkholderiales bacterium
CCCGGGCGCGGGCACCACCTTCACTTCGCTCCCGGGGCCACCCGACCCACCCAGCCCGCCACCATGCTGGCGCGCGGCGGTGGAGAGAAGACACGGTGGTTGCAAAGGTGGGCTGGGGCTGGCTGTGGCGCGCATCTGAGGCGCCGAGGAGCACAGGGCCCGCGGCCCTCGCGCGAAGCGCGACTCGTCATCTGACTCATCGCGGGTGTTTGAGCGCAGTGAGCGCAGCGAACGCAGCGAGTTTCGCGATGGGGCCGCGGGACCGAGCACCGCAGGGGAGCCGGAGCGCCAGCGCAGGCCGCCGAAGCTAAGCGCCACAGCCAGCCCCGGCCCGCCTTTGCAGAGGGACCCAGCAAGCACGAAAAGGCAACGCCAACAGAATGCAGGCCAACGCAGGACCATCACGCCGCCACCCTCAACTTCGGGTCCAGTGCATCGCGCAGCCCGTCGCCCATCAGGTTGATGGCCAGCACCGTCACCAGGATGGTCAGCCCCGGGATGGTCACGACCCAGGGCGCGCGTTCGATGTAGTCGCGCGCCGCGCTCAGCATGCTGCCCCACTCGGGGGTGGGGGCCTGCACGCCCAGGCCGAGGAAGCCGAGCGCGGCGGTTTCGAGGATGGCGCTGCTGAAGGAAAGCGTGGCGTTCACGATCAGGGGCGCCAGGCAGTTGGGCAGCACGGTGTCGAACATCAGCCGCGCGGTGCCGGCCCCGGCCACGCGGCTGGCGGTGACGTAGTCCTTGGACAACTCGGCCAGGGCCGAGCCGCGCGCCAGGCGCACGTAGCCGGGCAGCGCACCCACGGCGATGGCGATGACGGTGTTGACCAGGCCTGGCCCGAGGATGGTGATGACGCAGATGGCCAGCAGCAGGCCGGGCAGGGCCAGCAGGATGTCCATCACGCGCATGATCAGCGGCGACAGCCAGCGCTGGAAGAAGGCGGCCATCAGCCCGAGCACGACCCCCGGCACCAGGGCCAGCAGCACCGCGGCCAGGCCGATCCAGAGCGAAATGCGGGCGCCGTGCAGCAGCCGGCTCAGCAAGCAGCGGCCCAATTCGTCGGTGCCCAGCGGAAACTGCGCCAGGCCCGCGGCCTGCCAGGCTGGCGGGGTGAGCAGGTGGTCGCGGAACTGCTGCACCGGGTCGTGCGGCGCCAGCCAGGGCGCGAGTACCGCGCCCAGCACCACCGCCGCGAACACGAAGAAGGCGATGAGCGCACCGCGGTTGGCGGCGAAGGCGGTGACGAAGGCGCGCCACGGGGATGGCGGCTCCGTCGGGCCGATGTCGACGCTGGCGGGCAAGGCGCTCAATGCGCGCTCCGCATGCGGGGATTCACCACACCGTAGAGCAGGTCCACGACCAGGTTCACGCCGATGAAGATCAAGGCCGACACCAGGATGCCGGCCTGCACCACCGGGTAGTCGCGCCGGGCGATGGCGTCGATCAGCCACTTGCCGATGCCCGGCCAGCTGAAGATGGTCTCGGTGAGCACCGCGCCGCCGAGCAGGCTGCCCACCTGCATGCCCAGTACGGTGACCACCGGGATCAGTGCATTGCGCAGACCGTGCACCAGCACCACGCGCCAGGGCGGCAGGCCCTTGGCGCGGGCGGTGCGCATGTAGTCCTCGCGCAGCACCTCGAGCAATGCGCTGCGCGTCATGCGCGCCACCACGGCCATGGGGATGGTGCCCAGCACCACGGCCGGCAGGGCCAGGTGCAGGCAGGCCGAGACGAAGGCGCCGGGCTCCAGGCCGCGCCCACTGGCGATGGCGCTGTCGATGAGCATGAAGCCGGTGACCGGGTCGATGTCGTATTCGATGCCCACCCGGCCCGACACCGGCGTCCATTCCAGCCCGACGCTGAAGAACATGATGAGGATCAGCCCCCACCAGAACACCGGCATGCTGTTGCCCACGGTGGCCAGGGCCATCACCGCCTGGTCGAACCAGGAACCGCGCTTCAGGGCTGCGGCCATGCCCAGCGGCAGGCCGATGGCCAGGGCCAGCAGCAGCGCGGCGAGGGCGAGTTCGATGGTGGCCGGGAACAGCGCTGCAAATTCCAGCGCAACGGGTTCGCGCGTGACCAGGCTGTTGCCCAGATCGCCCTGCAGCAGGTCGGCCAGGTAGCGCAGGTACTGCACGTGCAATGGCTGGTCCAGGCCCAGCTGCTGCATCAGCGCGGCATGGGCGGCCGGGTCGAGCCGGCGTTCGCCCATCATGATCTCGACCGGGTCGCCGGGGATCAGGCGGATGAGCGCGAAAGCCACCAGCGTCACGCCCAGCAGGGTGGGAATGAGCGTGGCGAGCTTCTTCAGCAGGAAGGTGAACACGGCAGGGAGTGTCTTGCAGGCTCGCGCGCATGCAAAAAAGGGGCCTCGCAGAGGCCCCTTCGCATGGACGGCTGTGCCGCGGTCAGAAGAACTTGTATTCGACGTTCACCACGAACGCACGGCCACGGGGGTCGGCCACGCGCGGTTCCCAGCTGCTGCCCGAGCCGAAGTTGCTGTCGTAGGTGGCCGCAAACGGCGGGTCGGTGTCGAAGACGTTCTTGATGAGCCCCGTCACCGTCAGGTTCTTGATGCCGCTGTAGGTGGCGCTGAGGTTGTAGGTGGTGTAGTCCTTGACCTTCGCGTTGAAGTCTGGCGGCGACACGCGGCCCGAGGCCACACCCGGCAGCACCTGGTCGTTGTAGCCGCTCTTGTAGATCTGGCTGAAGGTGCTGCCCCAGTCGCCGCGCTTGTAGCTCAGGTTGGCGCTGTGCTTCCAGCGCAGGCCCAGGTCATCGGCAAAGCTGAAGCGGCCGACTTCGCTGGGACCGAATGGCGCACTGGCAATGACGCGCGAGCGCTTCTTGATCAGATAGGTGCCTTCCAGGCCCGCCGTCCAGCGTGCGCCCAGCGCGTTGAAGCCGCTTTTCAGGCTGACCTCGACACCTTCGGTCTCGGTCTCGCCGGCGTTCAGCCAACGGCGGTCGATGACCGGCCGCCCAAGGGCGTCGACGCCGAATCGTTCGGGGAACAGTGCGAAGTTCTCCAGCAGGGTCCGCTCGGAAAGCAACTGGATCGTGCCTTCACGCTGGATGCTCCACCAGTCCATGCCGATGGAGATGTTGGGCGTGGGTTCGAAGACAAAGCCGACGCTGGCCATCTTGGCTTCCTCGGGCCCGAGGTCGGGCTTGCCACCGTTGACGATGATCGGCCGGATGGCCTCGCAGCCCGGGCGCGCAGTATCGACGCGACCACCAGGGCAATTGCGCGGGTCGGCGATGTCGGCGCCGGTGTACTCGGCCAGCGAAACGCCGTTGTAGAGCTGGTTGAAGGTGGGCACGCGGAAGCCGGTGCTGTAGGAGGCCCGGAACAAGAGCGAGTCCAGTGCCTTGTAGCGGCCCGAGACCTTGGGGTTGGTGGTGCGGCCGAAACCGTCGTACTCGTCGAGGCGCGCCGACAGCGTCACTTCGAGGTCCTTCGTCACCGGCAACAGCACTTCGCCAAACACGGCCTTGACGTCGCGCTTCACGCCCGCCAGCGCGTTGCCGTCGTCGAAGGGGGCCGCCAGGATGACGCGTCGGCTGGCGGCGGCACGCTCATCGCCATTGAACTTGTACTTCTCGGAACGCAGGTCGATGCCCACCGCCGCCATGGCCTGGCCGGCCGGCAGCTGGAAGGCCGGACCGGACACGGTGAAGTCCAGCTGCGTCAGCGTGAACTCGCCGCCGTACAGCACCGTGCCACGCGCCGAGCCTTCTTCCAGCGCGGCCAGCCCGGCCGCGCTTTGCGTTTGTCCCGGTTGCAGGAAAACGTTGATCCGGCCGCTGTTCAACGCCGGGATGATGCCGGGGCCGCCGTCCGATGCGCCGGTGGCGGTGGTGCCGCGGAAGTAGTAACCGCCGCCCAGGGTCGACTTGCTCTCGCTCTTGGCCTGAGCCAGGCCGGCGCGGTAGTCCCAGCCGAACAACGGCCCGTCGATACCCGCATACAGGCGCGCTGTTTCGGTGGTGGTGGTGATTTCGCGCGGGCCGCATTCGATGCAGCGCCAGCGATAGGAAATGGGCAGGCCGCGTTGCGACTCCAGCCCCGGAAATGTCGCGACCAGGCGGTTGAAGACCTGGTCGTAGACGGCCGCGGAATCGGCATTGCGCGGAAAACGCTGTTGCTGAGTGGTGGTGTTCGGGATGAGCTGCAGGTTCGAGAATCGCTTGGCGGAGTCGGCCTTCGAGCCGGTGGCCTCCGCCGTGATCAGGTGACCGCCACCCAGCTTGAAGGCGCCCCGAGCGACAAAGGTCAGCGTGTCGATGGGCTGCTGCAGCACCGCGGCACGGCCTGTGTCCCAGGCGCAGGCCAGGGCCGCCGTCGGCGAGTCCCAGAGCAGATTGTCGTAGGGTGCCTGGCCGTCGATCACGCCGCAGCCCGGGCCACCCGGCAGGTCCAGCACGTTGATGCCGCCGCTGGCGCGCACGGTGGTGCTGCCCGGCACGAACGGTGCGCTGCCGGCCGCGGGGATGATGGTGCCGGCCAGCGGGAAGATGGTGGCGAAGGGCGTGCCGCGGGTGTCCACGCTCAGGCCGCGGTTGGGCTGGAAGGTGTTGACGAAGCTGCGCTGGTCGCCGCGCAGGGCCTTGTTGTCGCTGTAGGACAGCGAGGCCATGACGTTGAAGCCGTCGGTGTCCAGGTTGCCCAGCCCGCCCAGGATGCTGGCGCGGTAGATCTCACCCCCTTTTTCCTGGGGGATGTCGGCCACCGCCTGCACCGACAGCCCGGTGTAGTCGGTGCGGAGGATGAAGTTGATGACGCCGCCGATGGCGTCGGTGCCGTAGGTGGACGAGGCGCCGTCCTTCAGGATCTCGATGCGTTGGACGGCCGCCATGGGAATCTGGTTCAGGTCGACGGTGCCGCCGTTCAGGCCGTGGGCCGCCACGCGGCGGCCGTTCAGCAGGATCAGCGTCGCGTTGCTGCCCTGGCCGCGCAGGTTGGCGCTGCTCGCACCGTTGTTGCCGCGCTGGGCGCCGCCCACCACGTCGGCATTGCTGGCCAGGTTGTCCAGGCCGCTGCCGTTGGTGGACAGCTGCAGCACCAGCTGCTCGGCGCTGGTGATGCCTTCGCGGTCGAGGTCGGCCCGTGTGATCACCTGCACCGGCAACGCCCCTTCGGAGGCAATGCGCTTGATGCTGGAGCCGGTGATGGTGATGCGCTGCGGCTCGGCGCTGCTCTGGGCCAGGGCGTGGCTGGCCAGGCCGGCCAGGGCCAGGCTGGCGACGATCGATTGCAGTTTCATCCGGGTTTGTCCTCGTTCTAAGGTTGACAGGTCAACGGTTCGCTCAGTCTTGCTCGCCAGTTTCGTGCCGACCATCGGGAATTGCCACCGAAGCCCGGTCGCACCGCACGTGTGCGCCGCGCAGCGCGGCGTGGAAGCAACACCGTGCCGGGCTGTGTGAACATCGCGACCCATGTCGACCGCCCCCCCGATGACGTCCGCCACTGCCACTGCCCCCGCCCCCGCCCGCCCCTGGCGCTGGATCCCCACCCTCTACTTCGGCCAGGGCCTGCCTTACGTGGTGGTGATGACGCTGGCCGTGGTGATGTACAAGAACCTGGGCTTCAGCAATACCGATATCGCGCTCTACACGAGCTGGCTTTACCTGCCCTGGGTGGTCAAGCCGCTGTGGGCGCCGGTGGTCGACCTGCTCGGCCGCAAGCGCGGCTGGATCGTCGGCCTGCAGTTCGGCATCGGCCTGTCCTTCGCGCTGGTGGCCTTGACGCTGCCTGCCCCCAAGGTGCTGCAGATGACGCTGGCGGTGTTCTGGCTGATGGCCTTCGCGAGCGCCACGCACGACATCGCCGCCGACGGCTTCTACATGCTGGCGTTGCCACAGCGCACGCAGGCGGCGTTCGTCGGCGTGCGCAGCACCTTCTACCGGCTGGCGATGATCGGCGGCCAGGGCGGGCTGGTCTACCTGGCCGGCTGGCTGCAGGAAAGCACCGGCAACGTGGTGAGCGCCTGGCAGGTGGTGTTCTGGGCCCTGGCCGCGGTGTTCATGGCCGGTGCGGCCTACCACTTCTGGGCGCTGCCGAAGCCGGCCGGCGACGTGGCGGTGCCGCGTGGAGAGCACTTCTGGGCCGATTTCTTCAAGGTCTTCGCGGCCTTCTTCGCCAAGCCCGAGATCGGCCGCATCCTGGCCTTCCTGCTGCTCTATCGCTTTGCCGAGGCGCAGCTGCTGAAGCTGGTGACCCCATTCATGCTCGACCCGGTGGCCGTGGGCGGGCTGGGCCTGAAGACGCAGGACGTGGGCATCGCCTACGGCACGGTGGGTATTGCCGCGCTGACCGTGGGCGGGCTGCTGGGCGGCTGGGTGATCTCGCGCTTCGGCCTGAAGCGCGTGCTCTGGCCGCTGGTGCTGTGCATGCACGTGCCCAACACCGTGTACGTGGCGCTGGCGGTGTGGCAGCCGGGCAGCCTGTGGCTGGTGAGTGCGGCCATTGCCACCGAACAGTTCGGCTACGGCTTCGGCTTCACCGCCTACATGGTGTTCATGCTGATGGTGGCGGGCGGCGCGGATGGGTCGGCCATCCACAAGACCGCGCACTACGCGCTGTGCACCGGCTTCATGGCGCTGGGCATGATGATTCCCGGCATGTGGTCGGGCTGGCTGCAGGACCAGCTCGGCTACGTGAACTACTTCATCTGGGCCTGCGTGGCCACGCTGCCCTCGTTCCTGGCGGCGGCCTGGATCCGCATCGACCCCGAGTTCGGGCGCAAGGAAGCATGAAGCCCGGTGGGCTGGCCGGGGCGCTGCCTGCGCTGCCGTCGCGGCCTGCCTTGCTGGTCTGGCTGTGCCTGCTGACGGGCTGCGCCACGGGGCCCGGTCCTGGCCCCCTGCCCCAGCGCGGCGCTACCCGGCTTTGCCGAGCTCACCCCGGTGCCGGGCCGGCCGGGCGCGGTGCAGCTGTCGCCGGAGGCCCGGTTCGCAGGCACGCCCGGCGCCCAGGTCGAGGCGCTGACACGCACGCTGGCCGAGATCGAGGTCGGCAGCTTCGACGGCGTGCCCACCGGCTGGCCGGCGCGTGACCATCCTGGCGCAGGCCGAGTGCCGGCCGCAAGCCCTTTGACCGACGCGCCAGCGCACCGCCACCATGCCACGACCCGACCACCCCACCGCCAGCGCCGCGCAGCGCTTCGCCGACGAGACCCTGCAACAGATCGACGGGGCCCACGCCGTGCTGGTGGCCACCGTCGACGGATTCCCGCTGGCGCATGCGCATCGGCGCGATGTCGACTTCGTGCTGGTCCGCGCCAAGTCCAACCTCGCGCTGGCGCGGCGCAAGGTGGTCGAAGTGGAACGCGAGCTGAGCTTCTGACCCGTCCCGGGCCGGGGGGCTGCAACAGCGGCAATGGCAGCGACGGCGCCAGGCTGAACCTAAGGCGCCGCCACCCCCACGTCGCCCAGCACCACGCCTTCGAAGGCATGCAGCGAGGGCAGGCCGCCGGTGTGCAGGAACAGCACGCGCTCGCCGGCGCCGATGGCGCCTTCACGCGCCATGCCGATGAGCCCGGCCATGATCTTGCCGGTGTACACCGGGTCGAGCAGCAGGCCTTCGCTGCGCGCCAGCATCTGCACGGCTTCGACCATGCGCTGGTTCGGCACCGAATACTTCGGCTGCCAGTAGCCGCCCACGCTGACCACGGCCTCGCGCGGCACCTTCAGGTCCAGACCCAGCAGGTCGCACACGGCCTGGGCTTCCTTCCAGACCAGGGGTTCCTGGTCGGCCGGGTCGCGGCTGACGCCGATGCCGGTGATGGGGATGTCGATGCGGTTGCCCAGGAAGCCGGCGAGCAGGCCGCCGTGCGTGCCCGAGCTGCCCGAGCCGACGACGACACGGTCGAAGCGCAGCCCGCGCTCGAAGCATTGCTGCTGCAGTTCCTGGGCGCAGGCCACGTAGCCCAGTCCGCCCAGCGCGTTGCTGCCGCCGCCGGGAATGACATAGGCCTTGCGCCCGAGTGCCGCCACCTCGTCGGCCACGGCCTGCATGGCCGCGGCCATGGCCGTGCCGGCGGGCACCACGGTGATGGCCTCCACGCCCATCAGCCTGAACATGAAATGGTTGCCGCTGCCCTGCGCGTCATAGCTGCCGGGCACGCGCTCTTCGATGACGAAGCGGCAGTTCAGCCCTTCGCGCGCGGCCGCCGCCAGCGTGATGCGGCAGTGGTTGCTTTGCGGCGCACCGCAGGTGACGAGCGTGTCGGCACCGCGGGCCAGCGCGTCGGCCACCAGGAATTCGAGCTTGCGGGTCTTGTTGCCGCCGGGGAACAGGCCGAGCATGTCGTCGCGCTTGGCCCAGACCTCGGGCCCGCGACCGCCCGGGCAGCCGCGGGCCAGCAGTGCGGAAAAACGCGGCAGGGGTTCGAGCGGCGTGGCGCCTTCGGTGTAGATGCGGCGCGGAAATCGGGACAGGTCCAAGGTGCAGGCTCGACAGGGCGATGGGTCAGCGGCGCAGCAGGCCGCCCAGGATGCCGTCGATGTTACCCAGGGCCGACAGGTCGTTGCCCTGGGGCAGCTGGCCGTTCGGGGTGAGCTTGTCCACCACTTCGGGCAGCATCTGGCTGAGCTGGCCGGCCACGGCGTTCGGGTCCATGCCGAGCTGGCGCGCGAGGTTGCCGATGGTGTCGCCGCCCAGCACCTGGCTGATCTGGTCGCCCGACACCGGCATGTTCGGACCGGTGGAGACCCAGCTGTTCGCGGCGTCGCCCAGCCCGGCGCGGCTGAACTGTTCGAGCAGGCCGCCCAGGCCGCCGCCGCCAGCGCCTGCGCCGCCGCCAGCCATCTGGCCCAGACCACCCAGCAGTCCGCCCAGGCCACCGCCGCCTTGCGCGCCGCCCTGCTGGCCGCCCTGCATCAGCATGCCGATGACCGCCTGCAGCAGCGCCGCCTGGCTGTTGCCACCGCCTGCACCGCCCTGCGAACCCAGGGCACCGATGACCGAATCGAGCAATCCCATGTGCAACTCCTTGAACAACCGTGGATGAATGAGGCCGGGCCGAGTGTCGGGCCGGCACCAAGATTTGTCAGCCCGCCGCGGGCCCGTTGTGCTGCAGGGCAAACCATGCCAGCAGCGCCAGCGGTGCCGTATCGGCGCGCAGCACGCGCGGGCCCAGGGTCACGGGCAGGAAGCCTGCCGTGCGCGCGGCCGCTTCCTCGGCCGGGGCGAGGCCGCCTTCGGGGCCGCTCAGCGCGATGAATTCGAGCTCGGGTGCGACCGGGGTCGCGGCCAGCGGCACGGCGTCGCCCTGAAAGCTGAGCACCAGACGCTTTGCGCCGCCCTGGCCCGCCGTGCCACGCAGTCTTGCCAGCCAGGCCGGCAGCGCCAGCACCGGCGCCACCGTGGGCACGCGGGCTCGGCCGCACTGCTCGCAGGCGGCCTGGGCCACGGCCTGCCAGTGCTCGCGCTTGCGCTCGGCGCGCTCGCCGTCCAGGCGCAGCACGGCGCGTTCGCACAGCAGCGGCTGGATCGCGGCCACGCCCAGTTCCACGGCCTTTTCCACCAGCGTGTCCATGCGTTCGTTGGCCGGCATGCCCAGGGCCAGGGTGATGGCCTGCGCCAGTTCGCGGTGCACGGCCTGGGGTGCGCCCACGCGCACGTCGACCTGGCTGCGACCGACGCGCAAGACCTGGGCCGGCCAGTCGCAGCCGCCGCCGTCGAACAGCCAGAGCAGGTCGCCGGGCTGAACCCGGCGCACCTGGGCATGGCGGCTGGGGCCGGGGGGCAGGGTCAGGTCACTGTCGGCCTGCAGCGGGCCGGGAACGAACAGGCGCATCAGCCCGCCTGCGCCAGGCCGGGGGTGACCCCGAGCCCGGCGGCCGAAATGCCGCCCGACGCGGCCTTCAGCGCGGCTTCGACCGCCAGCGCCACCCCGGCCAGCGCCGCGTCCTGCCCGCCGGGCGCGGCCAGCATCAGGCCCACCGGCAGCTCGCCCACCACGTGGCAGGGCAGGCTGAAGGCGCAGCCGTCGAGGAAGTTGGTGGTGAAGGTGTTGCGCAGCAGCAGGCGGTTGGCACTGAAGAAGGCCTCGTCGCTGTGCAGCAGCGGCGCCAGTGCTGGCGCGAGCAGCGGCACGGTGGGGCAGACATAGGCGTCGAAGCCGGCCAGGCGCGCGCCGACCCGGGTGATCCAGTCACGGCGGCGTTGCACCATGACGAGGTAGTCGGCGGCGCTGACGCCTTCGCCGGGGGCGATGCGGCTGGCCACGCGCGGGTCGAACTCGGCGCGGCGCGCGAGCATGTCGGCGCGGTGCGTGGCCCAGGCTTCCACCGCCGAGAAGCCGCCGGGCTGGTTGATCTGCGCGATCTCGTCGAACTCGGCCAGCAGCAGCGGCACGATCTGCGCGCCACCCGCCGACAGCACCGACAGCGCGCGCTCGAAGGCGCGGGCCACGGCGGGTTCCAGGGCGTCGAGCAGCAGCGTCTGCGGCAGCGCCAGGCGCAGGCTGGACAGCGCACGTTGCGGCACGGCCAGCGGCGCACCGGCCAGCACGGCGTCGACGGCGATGCAGTCGGCCACGCTGCGCGTCATGGCGCAAGCCGTGTCCAGCGTGAACGACAACGGAAACGCCCCGGCCAGCGGCGTGCGCGCCGCGGTGTTCTTGAAGCCGACCAGCCCGCACAGCGCAGCGGGCACGCGGATGGAGCCGCCCGTGTCCGAGCCCAGCCCGGCCACCGCCAGGCCCAGCGCCACCGACACCGCAGCACCCGAGGACGAGCCGCCGGGGGTGCGCGCCAGCGCGGGGTCGCAGGGGTTCACGGGCGTGCCGTGGTGGGGGTTGATGCCGACGCCTGAGAAGGCAAACTCCGTGAGGTTGCTGTGGCCGACCAGGGCCGCGCCGTCGGCCCGCAGCCGCGCGACGACGGCCGCGTCCTGTGCGGCCGGGGGCTCGCCGCGGCGCAGCCGCGAGCCGGCCAGCGTGACCTGGCCGGCGACGTCGAACAGGCCCTTCACCGACACCGGCAGGCCGGCCAATGTGGCCAGCGGACGGCCCTGGGACAGCTGCAGGTCGGCGGCTCGGGCCGCGGCGCGGGCTTCGTCGGCGAACAGCGTGGTGAAGACGTGGGCCGCGGCGGGCGCGCTGGCACCAGCCAGCACCCGATCGAGCAGGGCTTCGTGGCAGCCCGGCGTGGTGAGGGCGCTGCGAAGCGCGGTGATGACGGGAAGGGGCATGGACGTACTTTAGTCGGCAGCCCCTCGGCTTCCGTGCTCCGGCCGGCTCTGCGCCAGTCCCGGCCGCCCAGCCGGCGCGGCCCCGCCTCAGCTGTGCTCGCGCAAGGCCCGCCGCATCACCTTGCCCACCGGCGTGCGCGGCAGATCGGCGCGGAACTCCACCACGCGCGGGCGCTTGTAGCCGGTGAGGTGCACTTCGCAATGGGCGCGCACCTCGGCCTCGCTGGGGCTGGCGCTGCCGGGGTCGGTCTTCACCACCACGATCTTCACGGTTTCGCCGACGCGGGCGTCCTGCTGCGCCACGGCGGCGCACTCGGCCACGCCGGGCAGCTGCGTGACCACACGTTCGACTTCGCTGGGGTAGACGTTGAAACCGCTGACGAGGATGGTGTCCTTCTTGCGGTCGACCAGGCGCAGTGCGCCGTGTTCGTCCTGCACGCCAATGTCGCCGGTGCGGAAGAAGCCGTCGGCCGTCATCACGCGCGCGGTTTCCTCGGGGCGCTGCCAGTAGCCGGCCATGACCTGCGGGCCGCGCACCGCAATCTCGCCGGCCGTGCCCAGCGCCACCGGCTGCCCGGCTTCGTCGAGCAGCCGCAGTTCGGTGCCCGGCAGTGGCAGGCCGATGCTGCCGTCCCAGCCCGGGCCGTCGACGGGCGTGCAGGTGACGGCCGGGCTGGTCTCGGTCAGGCCGTAGCCTTCGCTGAGCACGCAGCCGGTCTGGTGCCGCCACAGCCGCGCCGTGGACTGCTGCACCGGCATGCTGCCGCCCACGGCCAGCAGCAGCTGGGTCCAGTCGACACGCTCGCATGCCGGGTGGCTGGCCAGGGCGCGGAAGAGTTCGTCGGTGCCGGGCAGGCAGTGCACGGGCTGGCTGGCCAGGGTGCGCAGCACGGCGCCGGTGTCGTGCGGGTCGGGCAGCAGCAGCAGGCAGCCACCCAGGTGCAGCGTCAGCATCATCGCCACGTTGAAGCCGTAGATGTGGTGCAGCGGCAGCAGGCAGGCCACCTGCAGCGGCTGCCCGGCGGGCAGGCCGCGCAGCGCGGGCTGGAAACCGGCCTGGCACTGCAGCAGGTTGGCCACCAGCTGCCGGTTCAGCAGCACCGCCCCCAGGGGCCGCGCGGTGGTGCCGCCGGTGTACTGGATGAGGGCGATGTCGTCGGCCGCCACCGCCACGGGGGCGAAGGCCAGCTTGCGGCCGGCGGCCAGTGCGTCGGCCAGGGGCAGGGCGCCGGCCAGAACCTGCGGCCGCGTGCCCCGCGGGCGCGCCGGGCGCCGGCGGTTCACCCAGCGCCCGCGCAGCGGGCCGAGCAGGTCGCCCGGCGTGGCCACCAGCAGCCTCTTGACGGGCAGCCGCGCCCACACCTGCTGCAGCGCGGGCAGGGCTTCGTCGATGGCGATGACGGCGCGGGCACCGCTGTCGCGCAACAGGTATTCCAGTTCGGCCGGGGCGCAGCCCGGCGCGATGTTGACCACCACCAGGCCGGCACGCAGCACCGCCGCCACGGCCACCGGCACCTGGGGCAGGTTGGGCAGCATCAGGGCGACGCGGTCGCCGCGTTGCAGGCCGCTGGTCTGCAGCCAGGCCGCCAGGGCGCGCGACCAGGCATCGACCTGGGCATAACTCAGGGTGCGGCCCAGGTAGCGCACGGCGGCCCGCCGCGGCCAGCGTTGCACGCCGGCGTCGAGCACGTCGATGAGCGTGGCCGGTGCTGGCAGGGTGGGATCGGCAGCGGGAATCACAGCGGTTCGTGGCGAGGTGCGGCCATCTCTGCCCGGGCCCCGATTCTGACGTCGGGCTGACAGGTCACCATCAGGGGATTCGATAGCCGCCCCCGCCCTCCCCACGCTGCACGCCCCCGCGGCCAAGGGGGCTGCCGGCCTGCGCCGGCCCCGGCTCAGCGGCCGGCGCTGCGCATCGCCACCGCTGCTTCAGCCTTGCCGGCCGAAGCCGGGGCGGGCGCCGCATCGTCGCTGCCCAGCTCGATGGCGAAGGCCATGCCCAGGCGGGCGAACTTCAGCGCGTGGTTGGCCTGGTTGCCGAAGGTGGCGATGGTGTCCTGCGTGGTGTGCAGGGCGAAATTGAAGTTCGCATCGCTGGCTTCGAAGGGGAACGACACCGGGAAACCGGCGTTGTGCCAGCTGGCGTGGTCGCTGCAGCCGTAGCCGCAGGCGTCGTAGCCCACCGTCAACGTGGGCAGGTAGGTCGCGGCCAGGCTGGCCAGGAACTGGTTCTGCGCCGTGCTGGTGTAGTCGGTGTAGATCCACAGGTCGGTGGCGTCACCCTGGAAGGCGGTCATGTCGAGCTGCAGCACGCCCACGACCTGGTCGCGCCGCGCCGCCTGGCCCGCCACCACGGCCCGCGAACCGACCAGGCCCACTTCTTCGGCGGCATAGGCGATGAAGCGGATGTTGCGCTTGGGCTGGTAGTTGCTGGCCATCATCACGCGGATGATCTCGGTCAGGCTGGCCACGCCGCTGGCGTCGTCGTCGGCGCCGGGGGCGCGCTGGGTCTCGGCCGTGGCCGAGCCGCCGTTGATGCTGTCCAGGTGGGCGCCCAGCACGATGGTCTCGCCGCTGTTGCCCGAGCCCAGGATGGTGAACTCCACCGACTTCTGCGGCGTGGTGGTGTGCGTGATCTGCGACACGCGGATGCTGCGCCGGTTGCCCGGGTTGAGCGCGCTCCACCGGTTGAACAACCAGTTGGAGGCGTTCGCGCCATGGCTGCTGTTGTGGCGGCGGTTCTGGAAGGCGGACAGCTGCTCGATGGTCGACAGGATGTTGCTGGCCTGCATCTGCGGCAGGCGGGCGTTGACGGCTGCGGCGTTGTCGAGAACATAGCTCGGCAGGCGCTCGGGCTGGGGTGCGGTGCCCAGGCGGTGCAGCACGGCCAGGGCCTCGGCCTGGTTTTCGTGGCGCACATAGCTGCCGCAGCGGTGCAGCTGCGCATGCACGCTGGCCGACAGCTGGTCGAGCACTTCGTCGTCGACCTCCACGGCCAGCACGGTTTCAGAACCGTCGACCAGGGTGCTGCTGCCACGCAGTTCGGGCTTGGTCACGGCCACGCGGCGGCTGGACAGCACACGCGCTTCGGGGGCCAGCGGCAGCAGCAGCATGTAGGCGCGTTCGCCCAGGGTGATCCAGGTGGTGGCCGCCTGGGCCGCCGGTGCGGCCAGGGCCGCAGCCACGGCCAGGGCGCTGACGAGGGGTGCAAGACGCATGAATGGGACTCCAGGAAACCGAAGAAAAGATGAGCGTCGACGGTCGTGGACGCGGTGTGCGCCGCATGTTATTCGAGCCCCCACGCCGCGCCGGCCTTTGCCGGTAACGAGGTGTCCGCCCCCCGCATTCGAGGGGCCGTGCGAAGCCCCGGGCCTCCCGCGCTCGTGGCTGTGCGATTCAGGACTTCGATGCCGCATGGGGGCGCAGCCAGGCCCCCACGGCACGCCGCTGGCGCGGAAAAAGCAGCGCCAGCGCGAGGCCGTAGCACGCCGCGCCCAGCGCCGCAGCCAGCGCCAGCGCGCCGCCATCGGGCCGGGCCTGCCAGCCCAGCGCCTGGGCCCCGAGCAGCAGTGCCGCCATCGCGCCGGCCGCCAGCAAGACGCGGGCGTACATGCCCTGAGGCAGGCGCAGGCCGAAGCGGTGGCGCAGCCACAGCGCGTCCAGCCCTGCCAGGCCGATCACGGCCCAGGCACTGGCGGCCACGGCGCCGGCCACACCGCCCCACCACAGGCCCAGCAGCGCCGCCAGGAACATCGCCACGGCCTCGATGACGTCGAGCCAGACCATGTCGCGCGGGGCCTCGAACAGCAGGTACATCGGGTCCCAGCCGTGCAGGCGCAGGTTGCGCACGCCGGCGCCGAGCAGGGCCCAGGGCAGGATCTCCAGGGTCATGGCCTGGTACTCCGCCGCCACCAGCCAGGGCACCAGTCCGGGCGCCAGGGCCCAGAAGCCCAGCCCGGCCGGCGCCAGCAGCGCCAGCAGCAGGGTGGAGTTGTCGGCCATCTGGCGGCGCGCGCCGTCGGCGTCGCCAGCTTCCATGGTGCGCACCGCCAGCGGGTAGGCGGCCGCCGCCACGAGCATCGCCGCCACGCCCGACAAGCGCGTGGCCAGCCCCCAGCCCACCGACATCAGGCCCAGCGCCGCAGCGCCAGCCCCATGGTGAACGACGAAGCGGATGACGTTGCCCCCCAGCCAGCTGAGCGCATGCGCCAGCACCACCGGCGCGCCGAAGTACCGTGCCGCGCGCAGCACGGCGAAGTCCAGCCGGCGCGGCCGCACCAGCAGCCCGAAGCGCAGCGCCACGGCCAGGCCCACCAGGCCCTGCATCAGGGCGAAAGCGCCGAGCACGCGTTCCGGGGTGGCCGCCTGCTGCGACATCAGCACCAGCACCAGACCCAGGCCGCCCAGCGGGCCGGCCACCTGCACCGCGGTGTAGGCGCCGATGGCGGCCTCGCGCCGCGCACGTTCAGCCAGGAAGCCGAGCAGGCAGCGGGTGACGACGAAGGCGCAGGCGATGGCATGGAACAGCAGCGGCAGATCCGGGTCGGTCACGACGATGATGGCCACCGTCAGGCCCACCTGGGCCAGCGAGGACAGCAGCAGCACCGCGGCTTCGGTGCTGGCCAGGCCCGCACCGCGTTCGCCCAGCGCCAGCCGGCCACCGTAGCGCAGGGCGAAGCTGGTCCACCACGACAGGCAGACCATGAACACCACCTCCTGGCTGGCGAAGATCAGCATCAACAGCCCATAGTCGGCGGCACCCAGTGCGTGGGTGAGCAGCAGGGCAGCGGCCAGCTGCGTCAGCGGGCCGAGCAGCTGCGCAGGCAGGTAGGCCAGGGTCTGGCGTACGAGCATCCGCAGCCCGGTGCTTCAGCGGTTCAACGCTGCAGGGCAGCCGGCGGCACCGGCGCTGGCGCTGGCACCAGGTCGGCCACGGCTGCACGGTCGGGCGAGGCGTGGACGATGCACAGCTCCGAGGCGAACACATCGGTGCGGTCGTCGAAGGCCGGGCCGCCGTCGGCGGGCCGGCGCGCGAACCAGATGTCGCGGCGGCGGAACAGCCGCGTCGGCGACAGGCTGATGGCCTGCGTGTCGTGCACGAACAGCATCAGCCCGAAAGCCAGCAGTCCACGCGCCAGGGCGCCACGATGGCGCAGCAGCAGCGCCTGGCTGTCGGCATAGACCAGCTGCGCCGCCGGGATGCCGCGCACCCGCACGCGCTTGCACACCAGCAGCGCCTGGCCTCCGGCATGGTCGAGCAGCAGGGGCAGGCAGCCGAGTTCGCGGTGAGCCTCGACCATGTCGCGCGGCGGCCCGCCCGGTGGCGCCGGCTCGTCGGAGCCGAGCAGGCGCAACCGCGCGCCGCGGCCGGGGTGCAGGCACAGGAGCGGCAGCAAGTGCAGGGCCACGCCACGGTTGAGCGGGTGCAGGCCGAGCAGGGGCAGCATCTTCTGCACTTCGGGCGTGGGTGTCAGGTCGGTGTAGACGGCCGCGTCGTCGGCGAGCACGTGGCGCAGCATCAGGCCGGCGCGCCAGCGAAAGGCGGGGCGCACGTACCAGCTGCTGAGGTTCACGATTCGCTGCACCCGCCCGTCGGGCTGCCGCTGCAGCCGGGCGGGGGTCAACATCACGCCGACGGGCTCTTCGCCGTCGAGCATCAGGTAGCCCAAGGGCACACCGGCATCGGCGTTGCCGCCATAGCGCTTCAGCCGCGCCAGCACGGCCGCCCAGAACGCGGCGGGCAGGCCTGGAAAACCTTCAGAGAGCAGACGCTCGGCATCGGCGAGGTCGGCATCGACCATCGGTCGCATTGGCAGACGGGGTTTGGGGCAACCTCCGATGATCGACGCCAGGATGCCCCGTCGACAGGCGAAGGCCCCAGGCCAGGCATGGCTGACCCCCCGGCCACGGGGGTTGGGGCCGCCGGATCGACCTACTCCACCGCCTTGACCATGTCCTCGACGACCTTCTTCGCGTCGCCGAAGACCATCATCGTCTTGTCCATGTAGAACAGTTCGTTGTCCAGGCCGGCGTAGCCGCTGGCCATCGAGCGCTTGTTGACGATCACGGTCTTGGCCTTGTAGGCCTCGAGGATGGGCATGCCGTAGATGGCGCTGCCCTTCACGTGCGCGGCCGGGTTCACCACGTCGTTGGCACCCAGGATGATGGCGACGTCGGCCTGGCCGAATTCGCCATTGATGTCTTCCATCTCGAAGACCTGGTCGTAGGGCACCTCGGCTTCGGCCAGCAGCACGTTCATGTGGCCGGGCATGCGACCGGCCACCGGGTGGATGGCGTACTTCACCGTGATGCCCTTGGCCGTGAGCTTGGCCGCGAGTTCCTTCACTGCGTGCTGCGCTCTGGCGACCGCCAGACCGTAGCCTGGCACGATGACCACGGTCTCGGCATTGCCCAGCACGAAGGCGGCGTCGTCGGCGCTGCCGCTCTTGACGTTGCGCTGCGCGCCGCCACCCGCCGCGGCGGTGGCGGCTTCGCCACCGAAGCCGCCCAGGATGACGTTGAAGAAGCTGCGGTTCATCGCCTTGCACATGATGTAGCTCAGGATGGCCCCCGAGCTGCCCACCAAGGAGCCGGCAATGATCAGCATGCTGTTGTTCAGGCTGAAGCCGATGCCCGCCGCCGCCCAGCCCGAATAGCTGTTCAGCATGCTCACCACCACCGGCATGTCGGCGCCGCCGATGGGGATGATGATCAGCACGCCCAGCACGAAGGCGATGGCCAGCATCGCGAAGAACATGGTCCAGTTCTCGGTGAGCGAGAAGCCCACGCCCAGGCCCAGCATCGCCAGGCCCAGCACCAGGTTGATCATGTGCTGGCCACCGAAGGTGACCGGCGCACCCTGGAACAGGCGGAACTTGTACTTGCCGCTGAGCTTGCCGAAGGCGATGACCGAACCGCTGAAGGTGATGGCGCCGATGGCCCCGCCCAGGAACAGCTCGAACTTGTTGCCGAAGGGGATGGGCACGCCCCGCTGGGTGATGCCGAAGGCCCAGGGCTCGGCCACCACGGCCACGGCGATGAAGACCGCGGCCAAGCCGATCATGCTGTGCATGAAGGCCACCAGCTCGGGCATCTTCGTCATCTCGACGCGCTTGGCCATGAGGGTGCCGGCGGCACCGCCCAGGACCAGACCGCCCAGCACCCAGACCATGCCCTGGGCCTTGCCCTGGCCCATGCTGGCCGAGAGCTCGACGATGAGCGCGGCGGTGGTGAACACGGCGATGGCCATGCCCGTCATGCCGAAGAAATTGCCGCGGATCGACGTGGTGGGGTGGCTCAGGCCCTTCAGGGCCTGGATAAAGCAGACGCTGGCCACCAGGTAGAGCAGCGTGACGAGGTTCATCGACATGTCAGTGCCCTTCCTTGGCCGGCGCGGGCGTCTTCTTTTCCTTCTTCTTGAACATCTCCAGCATCCGGCGCGTGACCAGGAAGCCGCCGAAGACGTTCACCGCGCACAGCGCCACGGCCAGGAAGCCCATGCTCTTGCCGAGCGTGGTTTCCGTCAGCGCCGCAGCGAGCATGGCGCCGACGATGACGATCGCGGAGATCGCGTTCGTCACCGCCATCAGCGGCGTGTGCAACGCGGGCGTGACGGTCCACACCACGTGGTAGCCCACGTAGATGGCCAGCACGAAGATGATGAGGTTGGTGATGGTCGGGCTGACGAAGTCCATGGCGTTTTGTCCCTCTCGTTATTTGCGTTTGACTTCGCCGGCCTGGGTCATCAGGCAGGCCACGACGATGTCGTCGTCCATCGGCACGTGGAAGCTGCCTTCCTTGGTGATGACGAGCTTCAGGAAGTCGAGCACGTTGCGGGCGTAGAGGCTGGACGAATCCGCCGCCACCAGCGCCGGGATGTTGGTTTCGCCGACGATGGTCACGCCGTGCTTGACCACCGTTTTGCCGGCTTCGGTCAGCGGGCAGTTGCCGCCGGCCGGTGCGGCCATGTCGACGATGACACTGCCGGGCTTCATGCTCTTCACCATGTCTTCGGTGATGAGCACGGGTGCCGCGCGGCCCGGTATCAGCGCGGTGCTGATGACGATGTCGGCAGCGGCCACCTTCTTTGCCACCTCCACCTTCTGGCGGTCCATCCAGCTCTGCGGCATGGGCTTCGCGTAGCCGCCCACGCCGACCGCGGCTTCCTTCTCTTCGGCGGTTTCGTAGGGCACGTCGATGAACTTGGCGCCGAGCGATTCCACCTGTTCCTTCACCGAAGGCCGCACGTCGCTGGC
>JANOBX010000051.1:0-17256 GCA_031411875.1 Burkholderiales bacterium
GGCCCGATCAACGTGGCGTTCGCCTATGGCGTGACCGAACGCACCGGCGCGATGATCGACGACGTGAAGGCCTACAACTTCGGCGGTTCGTACGACCTGGGCTTCATGCGCATCCTGGGCCAGTACCACAGCTACAAGTACGCGAGCTCCGAGCTGAAGAACGTCACGGTCGCCGGCGTCATCCCCTTCGGCGCGAGCTCCGTCAAGCTGACCTACGGCAAGAGCAGCGAATTCCGCGAAGCCACCCAGATCGGCATCGGCTACCAGTACGACCTGTCCAAGCGCACGGCCATTTACGCCACCGCTGCCCAGGTCGACAACGAGCGCGGCTCGAATTTCACCGCCAGCGCTTCGGGCATCGCGCCCACCGCCCTGCAGACCGGCTTCAAGTCGACCGGCTACGAGTTCGGCGTTCGCCACAGCTTCTGATCTTCTGCAACCGCTGGTGTGCACTTCGGTGCCGCCACCCTGCCCTCAAGGCCGCCTCCGGGCGGCTTTTTCGTTGACCGTAGAAAGCAGCTCCGCACCGTGAACCGACCCCGATTGCCGCTGCGTGCCTTGGCACTGTCAGGCCTGCTGTTCCTCCTGGCCGCCTGCACCGGGCCGGTGACCCGACCGGCCGCGCCAGACGGCTGGCATGCGGTCGGCCTGCCCGGCAAGACAGCCACGCGCTACAGCACCTCTTTCAAGGACGGCCGCCCGGCCATCGCCGCCGAATCGCAGCGGTCTGCCAGCATGTGGCGGCGAAAGCTACAGGTCGCGCCGGACGTGCTCGGCGAGGTCAGCTTTTCCTGGTGGGTCCCGTCTCTGCCGCCGCTGGCAAGCGTGGCCGACGTGAACCGCGAGGACGCTGCGGCGCGAGTCATGTTCGGCTTTGCCGGCGATGTCGGCAAGCTGTCGGCCCGGACCAGGACCCTGTTCGATCTGGCAGAAGCGCTGACCGGGGAACGACCGCCGTATGCCACGCTGATGTATGTCTGGGACAACCAGGCCCCGGTCGGGACCGTCATCGTCAACCCGCGCAGCGACCGCATCCGCAAGATCGTCGTCGACTCGGGCGCCGCCAAGCTGGGGCATTGGCGCGACCACCGCCGCGACCTCCGTGCCGACTATCTGCTCGCGTTCGGCGAGCCGCCAGGCGAACTGGTCTCGGTGGCCGTGATGACCGACAGCGACAACACCGCCAGCCAGGCCCGCGCCTGGTACGGCAAGGTCACCGTGGAGGGCGCCGCCAACCCACCGACGCCGTCCCGACCATGAGGCCCCGACCTGGCCGCTGGGCCGACGACTGTTGCTGCCATGCACTTTCCAAGTGCAAGCCCTGAGTGGCAAGCCCGGGCTGACGCCCGACACTCACAGCATCGAGCCGGTCGACCCCGACGGGCTCCACCCCCAACCCTCTTTTCCCGTGCCATGAAACAAAAGCTCCTCTTCACCCTGCTGGCCGGTGCCAGTGCCGCGGTCTGCGCACAATCCACCGTCACGATCTACGGCGTCGTCGACGCTGGCGTCACCAATGTTTCAGGGCTGCGTGGCGGCAGCGTCAAGCAGCTCGTCAGCGGCATGATGGACGGCTCGCGCCTGGGGTTCCGCATCTCCGAGGATCTCGGCGGTGGCTGGCGCGCCATCGGCACGCTCGAGCATCGCCTGGAGGTCGACACCGGCGGCCTCAGCAACCGCCCGCCCAGCGGGTCGCAATTGCCCGACCGTCTGGCGCGAGCCTCGCTGCTGGGTCTGCCAGCCCAACTGCAGCCCGCCGTCACCGGCGTGGGCGCACAGCTTGGCGCGGGCATCGGCGTCAACCTGGGCGGCACCTTCTGGGACCGGCAGATTTTCGTCGGTCTGGTGACGCCCGTGGGCGCCTTCCTGGCGGGTCGGCAGTACACACCCGCCTACGAGATGTCGGCCACCTTCGACACGTTGCAAACCCAGTCGGCCCTGGCCGCCGGGCAGGTGGCCTCGTTCCCACCTTCGATCGACATCCGGCTGTCGAATTCGCTGCAGTACCGCATCGCCCTGGGCGGCTTCACCGCTTCGGCCATGGTGGCGGCTGGTGAAGGTTCCGCCAGCACGGGCAAGTTCTACGGCGCCATGGCGATGTACAAGAGCAAGGCCTTCGACGTCGGCGTGGGCTACAACACGCGGGACAACGAACGCGGCGCGAAGAGCCTGACCAGCACGGTGGTCGGCGCGGCGCTGGCCCTCGGCCCGGGCAAGCTGTATGGCCAGTACGCCACCGTCAAGGACAACAACCCCACGGGGGTGTCGGGTCTGGCCGCGCTGCTCACCCCGCAGGTGGGCGCCGGTGCAGCCGGCCTCGTGCAAAACGCCTTCACCAACGGTCTGCGCCAGGATGGCGCTCTCATGCACGTGGGCTACAAGTTCGAAGCCGGCCCTCACACCGTCTACACCGCCTACACCAAGTTCGACGACAAGCGTGCCGCCGACGCAGACACCGCCAGCTACGGCGTGACCTACAGCTACGCCCTGTCCAAGCGGACCGACATCAACGCTTCCCTGGTGCGCTTCGACAACACCGGCCTGGGCCAGGCCGCCCCCGGCGGCACAGGCTATCTGGGCGGCGTGACGGCCAGCGCCGGCACCGACTCCACCAGCACGGCACTCGGCATCCGGCACCGCTTCTGACGTTGATCCTGGGCGCCTCCGCCGCCGGCAGGCACGAGGGTTGCGTCTGGATGTTGCGTCTGTTGGACATGTTCAGGGCTGCGGCATACTGCCGCAGCCCTTTTTCGGTATTGCGCACACCTGATGCTGGTTTTCATTCTTCGCCGTTTGCTGCAAGCCGTGGTGGTGATGCTCACGGTCGCCTTCCTGGCTTTCATGCTGTTCCAGTTCGTCGGCGACCCGGTCACCAGCATCCTGGGCCAGGACGCCACGCAGGAACAACGTGACCAGCTGCGCCAGGACCTGGGCCTCGACGCGCCCTTCCCCGTGCAGTTCGCGCGCTTCGTCGGCAACGCCGTTCAGGGCGAATTCGGCCTGAGCCTGCGCCAGGGCCGGCAGGTGTCGGTGCTGATCGCCGAGCGCTTCCCCGCCACGCTGGAACTGGCCCTGGCGGCCGCGGTCATTGCCCTGGTGGTGGGCGTGCCGCTGGGCGTGTACGCGGCGCTGCGCCGCGGCCGGTTTGGATCGCAAGTGGCCATGACGCTGTCGCTGCTGGGCGTGTCGCTCCCCACCTTCCTGATCGGCATCCTGCTCATCCTGGTGTTCTCGGTGACCCTGAAATGGCTGCCCAGCTTCGGCCGCGGCGACACCGTGGCCCTGTTCGGATCGACCGCCTGGACCACCGGGCTGCTGACGGTGGACGGCTGGAAGCACCTGATCCTGCCGGCCATCACGCTCAGCGTGTTCCAGCTCGCGCTGATCCTTCGCCTGGTGCGCGCCGAGATGCTGGAAGTGCTGCGCACCGACTACGTGAAGTTCGCGCGCGCGCGCGGCCTGCAAGATCGCGCGGTGTACTTCGGCCACGCGCTGAAGAACACGCTGGTGCCCGTGATCACCATCACCGGCCTGCAGCTCGGCAGCCTCATCGCCTTCGCCATCATCACCGAGACCGTGTTTCAGTGGCCGGGCATGGGCTTCCTCTTCATCCAGGCGGTGCAGTTCGCCGACATCCCGGTGATGGCCGCTTACCTTTGCCTCATCGCGCTGATCTTCGTCATCGTCAATCTGGTCGTCGACCTGCTGTATTTCCTGGTCGACCCGCGCCTGCGCATCGAGCGCTCCGGCGCCGGACACTGAGGCCTACGCCATGAGCACCGCCGCTTCACAAGCCAACCCCGGCTTCTTCGCCCGCTGGGCCGACAGCGACGTCTGGTACAGCTTCCGCACCTCGCCGATGGCCATCCTGGCCGCCGTGATCGCCGCCGTGTGCCTGTTCTGTTCGCTGTTTGCGCCCTGGGTGTCGCCACACAACCCCTTCGACCTGGCCAGCCTGAGTTTGTCGGACGCCCGCCTGCCGCCGGCCTGGATGGAAGGTGGCAGCAGCAAGTACCTGCTGGGCACCGACGACCAGGGCCGCGACATCCTCTCGGCCCTTTTCTACGGCGCACGCATCTCGCTGGCCGTGGGCTTTGCGTCGGTGCTGGTGTCGCTGATCGTGGGCGTGGGGCTGGGGCTGCTGTCGGGCTTCGTCGGCGGCAAGACCGACGCCTTCATCATGCGCGTGTGCGACGTGATGCTCTCGTTCCCCAGCATCCTGGTGGCGCTGCTGTTCGACGGCGTGGGCCGCGCGATGTTTCCCGATGCGCAGGAAGGCCTGGCCTTCGGCGTGCTCATCGTCGCGATCTCGCTCACCGGCTGGGTGCAGTACGCCCGCACGGTGCGCGGCAGCACCCTGGTCGAACGCAACAAGGAATACGTGCAGGCCGCGCGTGTCATCGGCGTGGCGCCGCTGCGCATCATGTTCAGGCATGTGCTGCCCAACGTCACCGGTCCGGTGCTGGTGCTGGCCACCATCCAGGTGGCCGCGGCCATCCTGACCGAGGCCACACTGTCGTTCCTGGGCGTGGGCGTGCCGCCGACCTCGCCTTCGCTGGGCACGCTGATCCGCGTGGGCA
This sequence comes from Burkholderiales bacterium, assembly GCA_031411875.1. Classification (GTDB taxonomy): domain Bacteria; phylum Pseudomonadota; class Gammaproteobacteria; order Burkholderiales; family Burkholderiaceae_C; genus Rubrivivax. The sequence goes on from JANOBX010000051.1 coordinate 4,581, forward strand.
ACGATTTCCTGTTTTCCGGTGAATGGTGGATCACCATCTTCCCGGGCGTGATGCTGGTGCTGATTGCGCTGAGCGTGAACCTGCTGGGCGACTGGCTGCGCGACGCCTTGAACCCGCGGCTGCGCTGAATTTCAACAGGCGGGGAGCCGCATCAATACTCGTCGAACATCCGCTGGATCGAGCGCAGTTCCCGGGTGCGGGTCAACGCCAGCTGCAGCAGGACACGAGACTTGGCGGGATTGAGTTCGCCCGAGGACACCAGCCCCAGCCGGTCGTCGTCCACCTCGTTGTTGCGGTAGACGATGCCCGCCGGCAAGCGCGTGCTGCGCACCACCACGACGCCGGACCGTGACGCTGCCGCAGCGCGGTCGAGTGCGGGCTGGCTCATGTTGCCGTCGCCCACGCCTGCGATGACCAGCCCCTGGGCGCCGAGGCCGACGGCTGCGTCGATCAGATCGGGGTTCATGCCGGCGTGTGCGTAGACGATGTCTACGCGCGGCAAGCGCTCGATGCCTTCGATGCCGAATTCGCTGGTCTGGCCCTGCTTCTTGTCCGGCATGGCGAACCAGGTCACCACGCCGGTGTTGCAGACGCCGGCAGGGCCGCGGTTGGGGCTGCCGAAGGTCTGGACGTGAGTGGTGTGAAGCTTGGTCACGTTGCGGGCGTAGTCGATGCGGTCGTTCAGCACCGTCAGCACGCCGCGCCCGCTGGCCCCTGGGCTGACGGCGACGGCAAGGCCGTTGTACAGATTGCCCGGCCCGTCGGCGCTGGTGGCGGTGGCCGGCCGCATCGACCCCACCATGACCACCGGCTTGGAGGTGCGGGTCACCAGGTTCAGGAAGTAGCTCGTTTCTTCCAGCGTGTCGGTGCCGTGGGTGATGAGCACGGCATCGGTCGCGGGCGAATCCGCCACCTGGGCCAGGCGCCTGGCGAGCACGAGCCACCGGGCGTCGTCCATGTCCTGGCTGCCGATGTTGAACACCTGCTCGCCGGTGACCACGGCCAGCCGGTCCAGCCCGGGCACTGCCGAGAGCAGGTCTGCGATGTCGAAGGCTGCCGACCTGTAGCCGTAGCCGCCAGCCGGCGCCTGGGCACCGGCCAGGGTGCCGCCGGTTGCCAACACCGTGACGCGCAAGCTGCCCTTCGCAGCCTGGGCGTTGGCATCGCCGCCAGGCAACTCGTCCAAGATCGATCCCTGCATCTCGCTCACCCTGCCTGTTGCGACCGGTCATTGGTCCGAGGTGAATGGTACGAAAGCCGGTGTCACGCAACGGGCCGGGTCGATGACCGAAACGTGGTGGTTCTTGGCCTGAGAATAGGCCCATGGTCACCCCTCTCCTCGAAGTCAAGAACCTGCGCGTGGAATTTCCAACCCGCCGTGGCACCCTGCTGGCACTGGACGACATCTCCTTCGACATCGCCCCCGGCGAGATCCTGGGCGTGGTGGGCGAATCCGGCGCTGGCAAGTCGCTCTCGGGTGCGGCCATCATCGGCCTGCTGGAGCCGCCCGGGCGCATCGCCGGCGGGCAGATCCTGCTCGAAGGCCAGCGCATCGACAACCTGCCCTACGAACAGATGCGCGCCATCCGCGGCCGCCGCATCGGCGCCATCTTCCAGGACCCTCTGACCAGCCTGAACCCGCTGTACACCATCGGCCGGCAGCTGACCGAGACCATCCTGACCCACCTGCCGGTCAGCGCAGAAGAAGCACGCCAGCGCGCCATCCGGCTGCTGCAGGACACCGGTATCCCCGCGGCCGAACAGCGCATCGACCAGTATCCGCACCAGTTCAGCGGCGGCATGCGCCAGCGTGTGGTGATCGCCCTGGCCTTGGCGGCCGAGCCCAAGCTGATCGTTGCCGACGAACCCACGACGGCGCTGGACGTGTCGATCCAGGCGCAGATCATCTCGCTGCTCAAGCGGCTGTGCAAGGAACACGGCGCCTCGGTCATGCTCGTCACCCACGACATGGGCGTGATCGCCGAGACCTGCGACCGCGTGGCCGTGCTCTACGCCGGCCGCGTGGCCGAGATCGGCCCGGTGGGCGACGTCATCCACCGCCCCAGCCACCCCTACACCATGGGCCTGATGGGCTCGATCCCGTCGATGGAAGACGACCGTGAACGACTGCTGCAGATCGACGGTGCGATGCCGCGCCTGAACAACATCCCGCGCGGCTGCGCCTTCAACCCGCGCTGCCCGCAGGTCTTCGACAAGTGCAGGCAGGACCGGCCGGAGCTCTTCGACGCCGGGGCGACGAAGGCGGCCTGCTGGCTGGTCGCGGAAAAGAAGGTGGCGGCATGACGGCCCTGGTGGAAGTGCGCGACCTCGCCAAGGTCTTCGATGTCTCGGCACCCTGGCTGAACCGCGTGGTGGAACGCAAGCCACGGCAGTTCGTGCACGCGGTCGACGGGGTCAGCTTCAGCATCGAACGCGGCAAGACGCTGGCGCTGGTGGGCGAGTCGGGCTGCGGCAAGAGCACGGTGGCAAGGCTGCTGGTGGGCCTGTACCAGCCCACGCGCGGCGACGTGCGTTTCGACGGCCAGCCCACCGACGCGGCGCAGAACGCCGCCGGCCTGCGCACGCTGCGCAAGCGCATGCAGATGATCTTCCAGGACCCCTATGCCAGCCTGAACCCGCGCTGGAAAGTGCTGGACATCGTGGCCGAGCCGCTGCGCGAGCACGGCCTGGCCCAGGAAGGCGACGACCTGCGTGAACAGGTGGGCGCGTTGTTGCTCCAGGTGGGCCTGGCGGCGTCAGACGTCGACAAGTTCCCGCACCAGTTCAGCGGCGGCCAGCGCCAGCGCATCAGCATCGCGCGCGCGCTGGCCACCCAGCCCGAGTTCCTGGTCTGCGACGAGCCCTCGTCGGCGCTGGACGTGTCGGTGCAGGCCCAGGTGCTGAACATCATGAAGGACCTGCAGCGCCAGCAGGGCCTGACGTATCTGTTCATCAGCCACAACCTGGCCGTGGTGCGGCATGTGGCCGATCAGGTGGGCGTGATGTACCTCGGCCGGCTGGTCGAGGTGGCCGACAAGGCCGAGCTCTTCAGCCAGCCGCGCCACCCCTACACGCGCATGCTGCTGGACGCCATTCCCGACATCCACATGAGCGGCCGTTCGCGCACCCCCGTGCAAGGCGAGGTGCCGAACCCGCTGAACCCGCCCAGCGGCTGCGCCTTCCACCCGCGCTGCCCGCATGCCAATGCGCGCTGCAGCGCCGAGCGGCCGGCACTCATCCAGTTCAAGGGCAAGGGCGCAGCGGTGCAGGTGGCTTGCCACGCGGTCGAGGAAGGCCGGATCTAGCCAGTGGCGCGGTGCTTTGCGGATCGGGTGATGAGCAGAGCAGATGCAGGCGCGGGTGGATGTCCGCTGGTGGTTGGTAGCTGGTGAGACAGCATTCGGCCCAGTCCTGACACTCACTGGCCTGAGTTGGTGGGCGGAAAGCAGTCGCTCGCGTGGGTCTCTCGCGGTCGGCCGTAGGGCCTGACCACACAGGGTGGAATCCGCAGTTGCCAGACGCTGCATGAACGCAAACGGTTTGTGCGATTCGTGACAGCCTGGAGAGATGCCTCAGCCGCCCGCCGTCCGGCAATCGCAAGGCCGGAGACAGCCGGTGCCTGTGCGAGTTGTTGATCCGCTGATTCCATTCCGTTCAAGCGGTTTTGGGGCTCTGTTGGACATCGAGGGTTCCTCGACCGTGATGATGCTGGCGACAGGGCATCAGCGCGAATACGACTATGGCTGGCCCAGACTTGTCGTCTGCGGCCCAAGTGCATGCCCAACAGCAGAACCGAGCGTGCACTAGCCCATTCACTCCTCAGCGCGGCTTGCTCCCCGGCAGGCCAAGGCGGCTGCCTGGCGCTGGCCGGGCCGATGGGGTGAGGGGTGCAGGGCTGTTGCTGCCCAAGGCTGTCTGGCAGGCCGCGGTGCCGCCATCGCCGGCACTGCCGATCATGCGCGTGGCCAGCAGCGACAGACCGCCCGTGGCGCCTGCCATGCCCATGGTGGCGAGTTGGCGGGCACTGCCGGCGAGGTCGACTCCGATCTGCGGGTCTTGCAGCGGCCCGCTCAGGCTGGCCATCTGGGCCAGGTTGGCGGCATTCAGCCCCAGGCCTTTCTTCGTGGCGGTGCGGAACGACAGGGCCACGGTCTGTGCAACCAGGTTCAGCTCGCCACTGGCCGCCACCGCGAGGCGGTCGGTCTCCAAGGCGATGGACTTGTCGATGAGTGCCCGCCCTTGACGCAGCGGCAGACGCACCACAGCGCAGGGAATCGGCAGAGGCTGGTCGACCGAGGCGCCCGGCAACAGCGTCTTCAGCAGGTCGACGACGACATTGGCCTGCAGCGCCGACGCGCCGCCCACCACCGCGGTGTCGCGGACCTTCAGCAGCACGTCGCCCTGCGCCGACGCCGCGAGGCTGCGCGCGCTCTGGCCGCTCAGAGTCAACTGCGTGCTCAGTTCGGCGCGCCCGCCGCGCGAGATCCGGCTGGCGCCCGCCATCGCCTCCAGCTCAGGCACCGACAGCCCGCTGGCCTGCACCGACAGCACGGCACGCGGCACGCCCGCCGGGGGCAGACCCAGTTCCAGCGCCAGGCCCACCTGCCCTTGCGCCATGCCGAACGAGACGGGCGCCACCAGCAACCGGCCGGGCTCGGATACCAGCCGCAGGGCCACCACTGACAGCGGCGGCGCACCGGGCAGCAGCAGCCGCTCAACGCGCAGGTCCAGGCTGATCGGCATGCCCGGCAGCGTGGGCCAGGGCAGGGGCGTGTCGCCGAACAGCGAGGCCTTGTTTCCGGTGTTCGGGCCGGAGTTCGCACCGGTGGCGGGCGGCGTCGGCTTCGTGCCCGCCGCCCCGGGCGTGGCCATCCAGCGGCCCACGTCGATGGAGGCCGCAGTCAGGTGGGCCTCGATGCGCGGTTTGTCCGCGCCCAGAAGGGCGACACGGGCCTGCAGAGCCTGCCCGGCCACCGTCAGGTCGATGGGATCGATCCGCACGTCCTGGCCCGAGACCTGCACCTTGGCGCGGGCGTCGATGGGCAAGGGCACGGCGCGCGCCTGCTCACCCAGGGCCGCCAGCGCGGCCACACCGGTGACGCGCGCCGAGATGTCGGCGCGCGTGCCGCGGCCTTGCGTCCCGGGGGCCAACTCACCCTTGGCCGTCAGCGTGGCACCGTCGGTCTGCACCTGCAGGTCGAAGGGCCAGATGGCCAGCGCCGCGGCCAGCACGTCGAAGCGCCCGGTCTGGCCGGCCACTTCAAGGCGCTGGCCGTTCAACGTGGCGGTGGCCTTGAGCTGGCTCACATCGCCTTGCGCTTCGACCTTCAGCGACTGGACGGCCAGCGTGTGCGTGAGTCCCGTGCTGCCGTCTCGGTAGCTCAGGGACGAGTCGGTGGCCACCAGCGCGTCCAGCGCCACCTGCGGCGTGGTGGCACTGGCGCTGGCAGGGTCGGCGGGCGGCGTGTCGAACAGCCAGTTGCCGCGGCCGTCAGCCCGGGTTTCCAGCAGCAGATCGGCACCTTCCACGGTGATGCTGAGGATGCGCACCCGCCCTTGAAGCAGGGGCTTCAGGTCCACCACAAAGGCGGCCCGGCGCAGGCGGACCATGTCGCACCGCGAACCCCAGGCCGCATTGCCCAGCGTCATGTCATTGGCCACCACGGCCAGCGAGGGCAGCAGCCGGATGGACAGTGCGCCCTGGATGGCAAAGCTGCGCCCGGTGGCGCTGGTCACTTCCTGGCTGAGCAGCGCAGCCAGGCGTTCTGGCGGGTAAGCCTTGACCAGGGCGACATAGGCGCCCACGCCCAGCAAGACCAGGCCGGCCAGCGCGGCCGCAGCCACCCGCCACCAGCGCCGCGCGGTCGCGTTCATGGCTGCGAAACGCCGCGGATTTGACCCTGGAACTGATGGCGCATGTCACCCCCTTGTGCCTGACTCGCAGTGCCGACCGGGACATGACGAGACCGTCTCAGACTATAGGTGGCAGCCCCATTGGGACCGCCAGACAATTGATTAGAACAACCGTTGGGAGGTCGCTAAGGTCGCTGCAACCTCAGCTTCGGTTTCAAGAGCACAGCCATGAAGTCCATCCGGCGTAAGCCGCTCATCGCCGCACTCGTCGCCGCCCACCTGTGCGCAGCGGCTGTCCACGCGCAGGGCCAAGGCAGTGCAGCGGCGGACAACGGCACCGATCCGTCGAAGGTGTCGTCTTCGGCCACCCTGCAATGGGAACGCCAGGACCTGCGCGGCAGCGGCGCCGTGGACACGCTGAAGGGCCTGTACGTGGTGCCGCTGGGCGGGACGCAGACCAAGCTGACCCTGGGCCTGCCCGTGGTGCGCAACGACACGCTGGGCCGCGGCGGCTACGACATGGGCGACGCCACGGTGGGCATCAGCCATGTCTATGCGTTGACCAGAACCTACGCCGTAGTCCTGCTGGGCGAACTGGCCTTCGACACCGCGCAGCGGCCCGAACTGGGTGCGGGGAAGACGGTCTTCAAGGCCACCTACGTATACGCGCGCTTCCTCGCCGGTGGCGACATCTTCGCGCCGGCCCTCGTCCAAAGCGTCAGCCTGGGTGGCGACAGCGCGCGCGCCAAGGTCAACCGCAGCGTCGTCGATTTCTACTACGTGCCCAAGCTCGCCGACCCCAGAATGTTCATGACGCTGGACCCGGCGCTGAGTTTCGATTGGGAGAACAAAAAGCAGTTCGCCAGCCTGGCGGTGACGATGGGGTACGTCACCGGGCCGGCCTTCGGCGGCAACAGCCAGGTCTTCGTCAAGCCCTCGGTCAACGCTGGTGGCGATCGGCCCGGTGACTGGGGCATCCAGTTCGGCTACAAGGTGATCGGGTTCTGACGCCTTCAGCGCCGCAGACAGGTTCTTGGACCTTGATGGAGGACAACATGCAACGACGTTCACTGCTGGTCGCAACCCTGGCTTCAGCGTTTGGTGCGGGCGCACGGGCCCAGCAGGTGACCCAGCCGCGACCCGGGCCACCGGGCTCCTGGCGGCTGATCGGCCAGACCCAGGCGGGGCACCTGGCCGACCACGACACGATCATCGTGAAGGGCCCCTACGACAACTTCCGCAAGATCAAGTTCAAAGTCACCGACGCGCCGCTGAACCTGCACCGCCTGGTGGTGACGTATGACAACGGCGCGCCCGACAAGATCGAGGTGCGCGAAAACATCCGCCAAGGCGGCGAGAGCCGCGCGATTGACCTGCGCGGCGCGGGCAAGCGCAGCCTGCGCAAGATCGAGTTCTGGTACGACACCAAGGGCTTGCTGCGCGGCAAGGCCGACGTGACGGTGTTCGGCCAGAAGTGACCCCGCCGCCGCACCCATCAGTTGATTTCAACAACGACCCTCTTTGCCGCTAGGCTGCGGCGCCGGCTGTCCCATTTGGCGCCGCGTTGACTTGAAAGGTGACCCATGAAGCTGCATCGTGATTTGGACCGTGCCCTTGTCGTTGCCGCCGTCGCCCTGGCCTGCAGCGGTCTGGCCTGGGGGCAGGCGGGCACGCCGCCCGCCCCGGGCGCGGTGCTGATCGAGAACGTGCGCATCTTCGACGGCAAGAGCGCCCGGCTTTCGGCGCCATCGAACGTGCTAGTAGTCGGCAACAAGATCAGCCAGATCTCCACCGCACCCATCGCCGCGCCTGCCGGCACGGCGCTGACCACCGTCCGCGGCGGCGGACGCACGCTGATGCCCGGGTTGATCGACAACCACGTCCACGTCAACCTCAGCGCCAACACCCAGGCCGAGGCTCTGGACCCGAAGGTCTCGCTGGAGATGATCACTGCCAAGGGTGCTGCCGAGGCCACGCAAGTGCTGATGCGCGGCTTCACCGCGGTGCGCGACATGGGCGGCCCGGTGTTCGACCTGAAGCGTGCCATCGACGCCGGCAAGTCACCTGGCCCGCGCATCTACCCCAGCGGCGCGATGATCTCGCAGACGTCCGGACACGGCGACTTCCGTCTGCCGAATGAAAAGTCACGGCGCTTCGGCGGCACGGCGTCGCGCGGGGAACTGCTCGACTCGGCATATATCGCCGACGGCCGCGACGAGGTGTTGACCGCCACGCGCGAGAACCTGCGCGGCGGCGCCAGCCAGATCAAGCTCATGGCCGGCGGCGGCGCTGCGTCGGCCTATGACCCGCTGGATGTCGCCCAGTACACCCTGGACGAAATGAAGGCCGCGGTGGAAGCCGCTGCGGACTGGGGCACGTACGTGACGGTGCATGCCTACACGCCGCGCGCGGTGGACCGCGCCATCCAGGCCGGGGTCAAGAGCGTCGAACACGGCCAGCTGCTGGACGAGCAGACCATCAAGCTGATGGCTGCCAAGGGCGTCTGGCTGAGCCTGCAGGTGCTGGACCCGGCCCCCCCGCAGGCGCCCGCCGACGTGAAGGTGAAGAAGGGGCAGGTCATCTCCGGCACCGACCGGGCCTACAAGCTGGCCAAGAAGTACAAGGTCAAGCTGGCCTGGGGCACCGACTTCCTCTTCAATGCCGCCCAGAACAAGAACCAGACGGCCGACATCCTGAAGCTCAAGACCTGGTTCACGCCGGCCGAGATCCTGAAGATGGTGACGCACGACAACGCGCAACTCCTGGCGCTGTCGGGCCCGCGCAACCCGTACCCGGGCAAGCTGGGCGTGGTGGAGACCGGGGCGCTGGCCGACCTGTTGCTCGTCGACGGCGACCCCCTGTCCGACATCGACCTGCTTGGCGACCCGGCGAAGAACTTCCTGGTCATCATGAAGGACGGGCAGATCTACAAGAACCTGGCGCAGTAAGTTCTGCCGCTGAACTTGCGCAGCACCAGCCCGATGAACGTCCAGTCCATCAAACTCGTCCTGGCGCTGGCCTTGACGATCTCGGTGGCGCCCATGACGGCGGCGCAGGCACAGGCCGACACCATCACGGTCAGCGGCAGCGCCAGCTACCGCCAACGTGTGGCCATGCCGCCTGAGGCGCAATTGAACCTGCGCATCGAGTCGGTGGTGCCCCCGGACACAGCCGCCCAACTGATCGCCGAGCGCACCGAGCCCTTCACTGCGCGCCAGGTGCCCATCGCCTTCGAGCTGCGCGTGCCGCGCGCAGCGATCGACCCGCGCGGCGTCTACACCTTGCGCGCGACGATCACGGTCGGCAGCGAGCTGCGCTTCTCGGGCAGCCGGCCGATCACGCTGCCCGGTCCGGCCGCCGACAAGGTCGACCTGCTGCTGGCACCCGCTGCCGCAGCGCCTGCCCCCGCAGCAACCGTGGCAGCGCCGGCGGCCACGGCGCCAGCCGTGAACTTCGCGCTCCCGGCCACCTTCGCCGGTGTGCTGCCCTGTGCCGACTGCGTGGGCATTGCACACACCTTGACCCTGCGTGCTGATGGCCTGTACCGCCTGCGGCGCACCTACCTGGGCAAGCCCGGTGACCCGGTGGCCGAGGTCGGGCGCTGGTCCAGCGACGCCCGTGGCCGGCTGCTGACGCTGGGCCGCGACACCACGGCGCAGCGCTTCGAGGTCGTGGACGCACAGACCCTGCGCCAGCGAGACCGCAGCGGGCAAGCGATCAAGACGGCGGCGTCGCTCGACCTGCGTCGCACGGCGCTGGTCGATGCCGTCACCGAGCCCCTGCGCTGGCGCGGTGAATTCGTCTACCTGGCCGACGCCGCCAGCTTCACCGATTGCGCCAGCGGCCTGCGCTGGCCCGTTGCCACTGCCGGTGACTACCTGGCCGCCGAGCGCAGCTACACGCGCCTGCGCAGCGCGCCCGGCGCGCCGCTACGCGTCATCGTCGACGGCCGCCTGGATGTGCGGCCCGGCATGGAAGGCACCGCGCGGGAACACCTGGTGATCGACCGCTTCGTAGGCGCCGAGCCCGGAACCACCTGCAACACGCCGCCCGCCGCGCCCGGCAGCGTCACGGCATCGCTGGAAGACACTTACTGGAAACTCATCGAGCTCGACGGCCACGCGATTGCGATGGCGCCGACGCAGCAGCGCGAGGTGCGGCTGACGCTGACCAGCCGGGGCTCGCGCGCCTTCGGCTTTTCAGGCTGCAACCAGTTCACGGGCACCTACGAACACGACGGCGAGCGGCTGCGCTTCAAGCAGTTCGCCGGGACCCTGATGGCCTGCATCCCGCCCTTCATGGTGCTGGAGACGCAGTTCCTGAAGATGCTGGGCACCAGCACGGGCCACCGCATCGACGGCCAGCGGCTGACGCTGACCGAGGGCGATCAGGTGCGCGCCCGTTTCGAGGCTGTGTACCTGCGCTGAGGCGCGGCACAGCCCGCCCGGCTCACTCCCCCTTTTGCCCCTGGCCTTCCAACCGAAAGCTCCCATGACAAGTCATCTCGCGCGCGCCCTGGCACGGGCCTTGAGGCAGACCCTGCTGCTGGCCTGGGTGGGCCTGGCGCCGCTCTGGGCCGCAGCACAGTCGGCCCCCGGGGTGGCTGCGGACATCGTGTACAGCCAGGAAGAACTCGACCAGCTCATGGCGCCCGTGGCGCTGTACCCCGACACCTTGCTGATGCAGGTGCTGGTGGCATCGACCTACCCCCTGGAAGTGGTCGAGGCCGAGCGCTTCATCCGCGCCAACCCGAAGCTGAAGGGCGAAGCGCTGACCAAGGCCGCGGCCAAAAAGAACTGGGATCTCAGCGTCGTCTCGCTGCTGCAGTTCCCCTCCGTCGTCACCATGATGAACGACCAGCTCGAGTGGACGCAAAAGCTCGGCGATGCCTTCCTGGCCCAGCAGCCCGATGTGATGGACACGGTGCAGGCGCTTCGGGCCCGCGCCCAGCAGGCCGGCAATCTGCAGAGCACCAGCCAGCAGAAGGTGGTGGTGCAGGAAAAGATCATCGTCATCGAACCGGCGCAGCCGCAGGTGGTGTACGTGCCCTACTACAACCCGGTCGTGATCTACGGGCCGTGGTGGGCGCCGGCCCGCCCGCCCTGGTACTGGATGCCGCCACCGATCTACCGGCCGCCCAGCCTGGGCCAGGTCGTCGCGGCCGGCATCTTCTGGGGCGTGGCCATCAGCATTCGCAACGACATCTGGAACGACTACCGCCCAAGCTGGCGCGACCGCCGCATCACGGTGGTCAACAACGTCAACATCATCAACGTGAACGTCAACAACCGCCCGCGGCCGGGCGGGGACTGGCGCCACGACCCGGTGCACCGCAAGGGCGTGGCCTACCGCGACGACAAGGTGCGCGACCGTGTGCTCGAAGGCTCGTCCATCCGCCCGTCCACCCGGCCCCAGGCCCGGCCCGGCACCATCGAACGACTGCCCAGCCGTGGTGACGATAACCAGCTCAAGCCACGCCCCAGCGCCCGGCCGGCCGACCGGCCGCAGCCCGGGCCCGCGAAGCCTGCTGCCCGCCCCACCCCGGCGGCCGAATCGCGGCCCAGCGCCATCAGCCCGGGGCCTTCGCGCGAGGTCATCAAGGCCCAGGCCGAGCGTGGCCGCACCAGCCGCGAGGCCACTGCCCCGCCGGCACCTGCCAGCCGACCCACACCCGCCATCAGCCGGCCCGAGCGCAGAGAGCGCCCCGCCACTGTCCGGGCCCCGTCGGCCCAGCCCGCCCCACGTTGATCGAGACCGCACCATGCAACATCCATCGACACACCGCCCGCTGCTGGCCGCCGCCCTGGCCCTGCTGACCCTCGTGGCCGCGCCCGGGCCGGCACTGGCGCAGACCGCGGCCGCCGCCAAGGCAGCCCCGCGCACAGCGCAGGCGACCTTCGAGACACCGCGGGCCGCCGTCGACGCGCTGGTCAGCGCCGTCCAGGCCGGTGCCCCCGGCCCCATCGCGCAGGTGCTGGGCCCGGGGGCGGGCCGGGTGCTGAACTCCGGCGACCCGCAGCTCGACGCCAAGGCGCGCGAGGACTTTCTCTTTGCGCACCGCCAGAACGCGATTCTGGAAGCCGAAGGCGAGAACAAGGCCACGCTGTTCATCGGCCCCGACTTCTGGCCGCTGCCCTTTCAGTTGGTGAAGGTCGGCGAGCGCTGGCGTTTCGACACCAGCGCCGGCGTGCAGCAGTACCTGGACCGCCAGATTGGCGCCAACGAACTGGCCGTGATCGCCGTCATGGACACCTACGTGCAGGCGCAGCGTGAATACGTGCAGCGCGACCGCAACCGCGACGGCCTGCTTGAATACGCCCAGCGCATGGTCAGCAGCGAAGGCCGGCGCGACGGCCTCTACTGGCCCGCCCCGCCCGGCGAGCCGGCCTCGCCCATGGGCGCGCGCTTCGCGCTGGCCCATCTGGGGCCCTACCGCGGCAGCGACGATGCGCCGCAGCCCTTCAACGGCTACTACTTCAGGCCGCTCACCGGCCAGGGGCCGCAGGCCGTGGGTGGCGCCTACGACTACATCGTCAAGGGCCGGCAGATCGGCGGCTTTGCGCTGATCGCCACGCCGGCCCGGCACGGCGTGTCGGGGCTGATGACCTTCATCGTCAACCACGACGGTGTGGTGTATTCGCGCAACTTGGGGTCGGACACGGCGCGGTTGGCCGCGCAGATCACCCGGTTCAACCCCGACGGCAAGTGGAAGCGCGAACCCGCGCCTTGACCCACCCCCCCGCTGCCAGGGCCGGCCTGGCACAGACATCCCCCACTGCGAGCCTCATCGATGACACGTTTGCCACGCCACTTCACCGCCGCG
>JANOBX010000052.1:0-1569 GCA_031411875.1 Burkholderiales bacterium
CTGGCCGTTGACGGTGCCCGGGGGCTGCGCCAGGATGGCCTGGTAGCTCGGCCCGCCGCCGCGGCCCACCGTGCCGCCACGGCCGTGGAACAGGCGCAAGGTGATGCCGTGGTCGTTCCCGAGTTCGTTGAACAAGCCCACCAGGGCGGTCTCGGCACGGTAGAGCTCCCAGTTGCTGGTGAAGAAGCCGCCGTCCTTGTTGCTGTCGCTGTAGCCGAGCATGACGTCCTGCTCGCCGCCGCTGGCCACCACCAACTGCGCCACGCCGGGCAGGGCGTAGAACTCGCGCATGATGGTTTCGCAGCGGCGCAGGTCGCCGATGGTCTCGAACAGCGGCACCGTGATGAGCGCTGCGCGTGCCGTCTCGCCGGCGGCCATCGAGCCCACGAGCAGGCCGCATTCCTTCTGCAGCAGCAACACCTCGAGCAGGTCGCTCACCTCTTCGGTGTGGCTGATGATGTAGTGGCGCAGCGCCTCGCGCCCGTACTGGCCGATGGCCTCGCGCGCCGTTTCGAAGATGGCCAGTTCACCCTGCGCGAGCTCTGAATAAGCCATGCCGCGCACCCGCAGCGGGCGCGCGTCGGCCAGCAGCTGCAGCAACAGCTGGCGGCGTGCGGGCTCGTCCAGCGTCGGGTAGTCGGCCTGCACCCGGGCCACCTTCAGCAGCTCGGCGATGACGGCCTCGTGCTTGTCGCTGCTCTGGCGCAGGTCCAGGGTGGCGAGGTGGAAGCCGAAGACCTGCACCGCCCGCATCAGGGGCGCCAGGCGCGGCCCGATCAAGGCGGCGGCATGGTGGGTGGTCAGCGACCGGGCGATGATCTGCAGGTCGCCCAGGAAGGCTTCGGGATCGGCGTAGGCGTCCTGGGGCGCCAGCGCATGGCGCAGGGCCTGGGTGCCCGTGAGCGACTGGAGCGTGGCCGCCAGACGCGCATACATGTAGACCAGCGCACGGCGATAGGGTTCGTCCTGGCGATGCGGGTTGAGGTCGGGCGAGCGGCCGGCGAGTGCCTGCATCTCCGGCGCCACCGGCGCCAGCGTGCCGCTCATCGACAGCTCGGAGCCCAGCGCATGCACCTCGCGCAGGTAGAAGCGCAGCGCCACCTCGCTTTGCCGCGCGAGTGCGTTGCGCATCGTGCTGGCGGTGACGAACGGGTTGCCGTCGCGGTCGCCGCCGATCCAGTGCCCCATGCGCAGGAAGGGTGCAATCGCATGGCCGGGCAGGGCGCGTTCGATCTCGCGGTACAGGCGCGGAATCTCGCGCAGGAAGGTGGTCTCGTAGTACGACAGCGCGTTCTCGATCTCGTCGGCCACCGTCAGCTTGGTGGTGCGCAGCATGCGTGTCTGCCAGAGCTGGGTCACGCGGGCGCGGATCAGGTCCTCGTTCTGGGCGCGGCGGTCGGCGGTGGACAGCTCGTCGCGGGTTTCCAGATAGGCCGCCAAGGCCCGCTCGGCGTCGAGGATGCTCTTGCGCTGCACCTCGGTGGGGTGGGCGGTCAGCACCGGGGCGATGTAGGCACCTTCGAGCACCTGCGCGATGTCGGCGGCGCGATGGTCGGCGCGGTGCAGCCG
>JANOBX010000053.1:0-11974 GCA_031411875.1 Burkholderiales bacterium
GAAGAAGCAGGCGCTGGAGAAGTTCACCAACCTGCGCGTGCACTTCGACAAGATGCGCAAGGCCTACGAGAAGGAAGGCTACAAGTCTTCAGCCTACAACAAGGCCCAGCACGCCATCAGCGACGACCTGATGACGATCCGCTTCACCGTCAAGACCATCGAGAAGCTTTGCCACATCCTGCGCAGCCAGGTCGACGACGTGCGCCGCTACGAGCGCGAGATCCGCAAGATCGTCGTCGACAAGTGCGGCATGCCTCAGGAGCACTTCATCAAGACCTTCCCGCCCAACGTGATGAACACGAAGTGGGCCGAGAAGGAAGCTGCTTCGGGCAAGCCGTATGCGTCGGTGCTGCTGCGCAACCTGCCGGCCGTGCAGGAACTGCAGACCAAGCTGGCCGACCTGCAGGCGCGCGCCGTGGTGCCGCTGGAGGACCTGAAGGAGATCAACAAGAAGATGAACGAGGGCGAGAAGGCCTCTCGTGACGCGAAGAAGGAGATGATCGAGGCCAACCTGCGCCTGGTGATCTCGATTGCGAAGAAGTACACCAACCGCGGGCTGCAGTTCCTGGACCTGATCCAGGAAGGCAACATCGGCCTGATGAAGGCGGTGGACAAGTTCGAATACCGCCGCGGCTACAAGTTCAGCACCTACGCCACCTGGTGGATTCGCCAGGCCATCACGCGCAGCATCGCCGACCAGGCCCGCACCATCCGCATCCCGGTCCACATGATCGAGACGATCAACAAGATGAACCGCATCTCTCGCCAGCACTTGCAGGAGTTCGGCTACGAGCCCGACGCGC
Source organism: Burkholderiales bacterium (assembly GCA_031411875.1). Classification (GTDB taxonomy): domain Bacteria; phylum Pseudomonadota; class Gammaproteobacteria; order Burkholderiales; family Burkholderiaceae_C; genus Rubrivivax. The sequence continues at coordinate 804 of JANOBX010000053.1, forward strand.
CGACGCTGGCCGAGAAGATGGAAATTCCCGAAGACAAGATCCGCAAGATCATGAAGATCGCGAAAGAACCGATCTCCATGGAAACGCCGATCGGCGACGACGACGACAGCCATCTGGGCGACTTCATCGAGGACACCAACAACACCGCGCCGATCGAGGCCGCCATGCAGGCCGGCCTGCGCGACGTGGTCAAGGACATCCTCGACAGCCTGACCCCGCGTGAAGCCAAGGTGTTGCGCATGCGCTTCGGCATCGAGATGAGCACCGACCACACGCTCGAAGAAGTGGGCAAGCAGTTCGACGTCACGCGCGAGCGCATCCGTCAGATCGAGGCCAAGGCCATTCGCAAGCTCAAGCACCCCAGCCGTTCGGACAAGCTGCGCACCTACCTTGACAATCTCTGACGGGGTTTTGTCGGGTCCGGGCCGCCGTACACTTTGGCAGGCATGACACGCATCTCCGACCGCACCGTCCTGTTCGCTGACTTGCGTGGCAGCACCTCGCTGTTCGAAACGCTGGGCAACGCCGAGGCCACCAGCGTCGTCACCCACTGTGTGAACGCGCTCGGTGCGCCCGTGGCAGGCCACGGCGGCAAGGTGGTGAAGACGCTTGGGGACGGCCTGATGGCGGTGTTCGAAAACCCGCCCAATGCGATCCATGGCGCCATGTTGATGCATGACGTGCTCGACGGCATCGCGTCCAGGGGTCAGGAACGCGGCGCCTCGGCCGGCCTGCGGGCCTTGCGCCTGCAGGTGGCGGTGGCCCGCGGCGAGGTCGTCGAAATGGCCGGCGACTGCTACGGCGATGCGGTGAACGTGGCCGCCCGCCTGCTCGACCATGCCAGCGACAACGAAACGCTGATCACCGCCGAGGTGCTGCAGGACCTGTCGACGGACCTGCAGGCCCGATTTCGCAACCTCGACAAGCTGGTGCTTCGCGGCCGTGTCGAACCGGTGCACGTGCATGTCATGGGTGGGCGCCGTGCCAGCAACGACCAGACCGTCACCCTGTTCGGTGATGTGTCCCTGGTGCAGGAGCCCGACGGCCTGCGGCTGCTGTGGGACGACCTGCAGCGCGTCTACGCCCACGAGCAGATGCCGGTGGTTCTGGGACGCAGCCCCCAAGCGAGTTTCTGCGTCGACGATTCCCGGGTATCCCGTTCGCACGCGCGGGTCGATTGGCACGGGGGCAGCTTCCAGTTGACCGATCTCAGTTACAACGGCACCTATGTACGTTTCAACGATGGTGAGATCGTCAGCCTGCGCCGCGGCAGCTGCACGCTGCACGGCAGTGGGGCCATCGGCCTCGGCGGGTCGCCGACTGACCCGGCCTCGGCCTGTGTCAGCTTCGAGGTGCTGCGCTTTGCGGACACCCAGCCTCAGCAGGTCGGCATCGACTTCCGCTGAACCCCCATGCCTGCCTTCCCTCACTGAGATGCGAGTCCTCTACGTCGACGACGACCGCGTCAACAGCCTGCTGTTCAGGGAAACGTGCCGCCTGGCCGGTGACGTCGAGGTCGAAACGGCGGTCACGGGTGCGGAGGCGCTGGAACTGGTTCAGTCATGGCTGCCCGACCTGCTCGTGATCGACCTGCACCTGCCCGACACCGACGGCTACCGCTTGCTGCCGGCGTTGCGAGCCAGGCTGTCGCTGCCCAACTTGCCCGCCATCCTGTGCACCGCCGACGAAGCCGCCCTGGTGCAGGAGCCTGCTCGCGCAGCCGGATTCGACAGCTGCTGGACCAAGCCGGTCGAATTGCAGTCGGTCATCGACGAGCTCACCCGTCGCAGTGCCAGCCCGGGTGCGGCGCTGTGACCTTCCAGAACGAACCACCTTATCGCCACGGTCAGCCCCCACGCACGGCCGTGTTGCTGGTCAACCTGGGCACGCCCGACGAACCCACGGCACCCGCGCTGCGACGCTACCTGGCGGAATTCCTCAGCGACCCGCGCGTGGTCGAGATTCCGCGCCTGGTCTGGATGCCCATCCTCTACGGCATCATCCTGCTCACCCGGCCGGCGCGCTCGGCCGCGAAGTACGCCACCGTCTGGACGCCCGAAGGCTCACCCCTTGCCGTCTGGACGCGCCGTCAGAGCGAAGCCGTCGCAGACACCTTGGCGCGGCGCGGTCACCAGGTGCTGGTACGTCATGCCATGCGCTACGGCAACCCCAGCATTCCTTCGGTGATGGACAGCCTGCGCGCCGAAGGCGCCACCCGGGTGCTGGTGCTGCCGCTTTATCCGCAATACGCCGCCGCCACCACGGCCAGCGTGGCCGACAAGGTGTTGCAGTGGGCGACCCAGTCCCGACGCATGCCGGAGCTGCGATTCGTCAATGAATACGCCGACGAACCCGGCTACATCGCCGCCTTGGCCGAGCGGGTGCAAGCCCACTGGGCCGAACATGGGCGGGCGGAAAAGCTGGTGCTCAGCTTCCATGGTGTGCCGCACCGTTCATTGACCCTGGGCGACCCGTACCACTGCCAATGCCACAAGACGGCACGGCTGCTGGCGCAAGCCTTGGGCCTGGCCAAGGACAGCCTGCTGGTGACCTTCCAGAGCCGCTTCGGCAAGGCCAAATGGCTGGAACCGTACACCGAACCGACGCTGAAGGCGCTGGCCGCCCAGGGATTGAAGTCGGTCGACGTGATGTGCCCTGGATTCGTGGCCGATTGCCTGGAGACCCTGGAAGAGATCTCCCAGGAAGCCCACGAAGCCTTCATCGAGGCTGGCGGCCAGGACTTCCGCTACATCGACTGCCTGAACGCGCAGCCCAGCTGGATCGAGGCCCTCAGCCACCTGGCCGAGCGTCACCTGCAGGGTTGGGACACTCAAGCCGCACCTGACCCGGCGACGCTTGCCATCCAGCGCGAACGCGCGCTCGAGATGGGCGCAGCCGACTGAAACCGGCCTGGATGACAGCCAAGCCGCCGCTTGAACGCCTGCGCCTGGACAAATGGCTGTGGGCGGCCAGGCTTTACAAGACCCGCGGGCTGGCCGCCGAGGAAGTGGACCTGGGCCGCGTCAGCGTCAACGGCCAGGCCGCCAAACCTTCGCGCGAGCTGAAATCCGGCGACCTGCTGGTCCTGAGGCAGGGCCCGGTCCAGCGGGAGCTGCGCGTGCTGGGGCTCAGCGCGATGCGCGGCCCCGCGCCGGTTGCCCAGACGCTCTATGCCGAAACCCCGGAAAGCATCGCCACGCGAGAGGCCGCCGCCGCGCGCCGGCGCATGGGCGTGGAGCCCGCCGACACCCAGGCCCATGGCCGCCCGACCAAGCGTGACCGTCGGCAGTTGGCCGACTGGCAACGCTGGAGCGCCAGCACGGACGATCTGGGCTGAAGCTCTCCTGCAGCCCTTGCTGGCGCAGGATGTGACAAAAGCCCTCTTGAAGTCCTGGGCAACGTCCCCAAGTCTCTGTCGCCCAACGTGGACACCGCGATGAACCCAGAAAACCAAGCCCCAACGCAGCACGAACAAAACCCGGCCGACGCCGCCGTCGAGTCTCCCGGCCAGCCCGACGTGGCCACGCAACTGGCCGAACTGCAGGCCCGCCATACCGAAGTGAACGACGCTTTCCTTCGCGCCAAAGCCGAAGCGGAGAACACCCGCCGCCGGGCCGAAGAAGAGATGAGCAAGGCGCGCAAGTTCGCCATCGAGTCCTTTGCCGACAGCCTGTTGCCGGTGAAGGACAGCCTGGAAGCCGCCATCGCCCTGCCGAACGCCACGCCGGAACAATTGCTGGAAGGCGTGCACGCCACGCTGCGACAGTTGAGCGCAGCGCTGGAGCGCAACAAGGTGCTGGCCATCGCTCCGCCGCCGGGCACCAAGTTCGACCCCCACCAGCACCAGGCCATCAGCGTGGTGCCAGCCGAGCAGGACGCCAACACCGTGGTGGCGGTGCTGCAGAAGGGTTATCTCATCGCCGACCGCGTGTTGCGCCCGGCCCTGGTGACCGTGGCCGCGTCGAAGTAGGCCAGTTTCGAACACCCGCACGTCTTGAAAGACGGCGGGTTATCCACAAGTTCCAAGCATCCAGATCCACTCCACAGGAGAGAAGAAAAATGGGCAAGATCATCGGCATCGACCTCGGCACCACGAACTCGTGCGTCGCCATCATGGAAGGCAACACCACCAAGGTGATCGAGAACAGCGAGGGTGCACGCACCACGCCGTCGATCATTGCCTACCAGGAAGACGGCGAGATCCTGGTCGGCGCCTCGGCCAAGCGCCAGAGCGTGACCAATCCGCGCAACACGGTGTATGCCTCGAAGCGCCTGATCGGAAGAAAGTTCACCGAGAAGGAAGTGCAGAAGGACATCGACCTGATGCCCTACACCATCACCTCGGCCGACAACGGCGACGCCTGGATCGAGGTGCGCGGCAAGAAGATGGCGCCCCCGCAAGTCAGCGCCGAAGTGCTGCGCAAGATGAAGAAGACCGCCGAGGATTACCTGGGCGAGGAAGTCACCGAAGCCGTCATCACCGTGCCGGCCTACTTCAACGACAGCCAACGCCAGGCGACCAAGGACGCCGGCCGCATCGCCGGCCTGGACGTCAAGCGCATCATCAACGAGCCCACCGCGGCGGCCCTGGCCTTCGGCCTGGACAAGCACGGCAAGGGCGACCGCAAGATCGCGGTCTTCGATCTGGGCGGCGGCACCTTCGACATCAGCATCATCGAGATCGCCGATGTCGACGGTGAGAAGCAGTTCGAGGTGCTGTCGACCAACGGCGACACCTTCCTGGGCGGCGAAGACTTCGACCAGCGCATCATCGATTTCATCGTCACCGAATTCAAGAAGGAGCAAGGCGTCGACCTGACCAAGGACGTGCTCGCCCTGCAGCGCCTGAAGGAAGCGGCCGAGAAAGCCAAGATCGAGCTGTCCAACAGCACCCAGACCGACGTCAACCTGCCCTACATCACGGCCGATGCCTCGGGCCCGAAGCATCTGAACATCAAGCTCACGCGCGCCAAGCTGGAGAGCCTGGTCGACGAGCTGATCGCGCGCACGATGGAGCCCTGCAAGATTGCCGTGAAGGACGCCGGCGTGAAGCTGAGCGACATCGACGACGTCATCCTGGTCGGCGGCATGACCCGCATGCCCAAGGTGCAGGAAATGGTGAAAGAGTTCTTCGGGAAGGAACCCCGCAAGGACGTGAACCCCGACGAGGCCGTGGCCGTGGGTGCTGCCATCCAGGGCCAGGTGCTGGGCGGCGAGCGCAAGGACGTGCTGCTGCTCGACGTCACCCCGCTGAGCCTGGGCATCGAGACCCTGGGCGGCGTGATGACGAAGATGATCAAGAAGAACACCACCATCCCGACCAAGTTCAGCCAGACCTTCAGCACGGCCGACGACAACCAGCCGGCCGTGACCATCAAGGTCTACCAGGGCGAGCGCGAGATGGCCACCGGCAACAAAAGCCTGGGTGAGTTCAACCTGGAAGGCATTCCGCCGGCCGCGCGTGGCCTGCCGCAGATCGAAGTGACCTTCGACATCGACGCCAACGGCATCCTTCATGTCGGCGCGAAGGACAAGGCCACCGGCAAGGAAAACAAGATCACGATCAAGGCCAACTCGGGCCTGAGCGAGGAAGAGATCCAGAAGATGGTGAAGGACGCGGAGCTGAACGCCGCCGAAGACGCCAAGAAGCTGGAGATCATCCAGGCCCGCAACCAGGCCGACGCCACCTTGCACTCGGTGAAGAAGAGCCTGGCCGAGCATGGCGACAAGCTCGATGCGCCCGAAAAGGAAAAGATCGAGGCTGCGCTGAAGGACGTCGAGGAAGCGCTGAAGGGCGAGGACAAGGCGGTGATCGAGGCCAAGACCGAGGCCCTGATGACCGCCAGCCAGAAGCTAGGCGAGAAGATGTATGCCGACGCCCAGGCTGCGGCTGCAGCGGCCGGTGCCGCTTCGGGCCCGGAAACTGCTGGCGCCGGGGCGGGTGCTGGTGGTGGCGGCGAAGCGCCCCGCGGCAAGCCTGCCGACGACAACGTGGTCGACGCGGAGTTCAAGGAAGTCAAGAAGTGACCCGCGGTCAGGCCTTCGGGCCTGACGCCCACACTCGCCGCGTTCGGGGTGGCAGGCCTGGCCTGCACCCCCACGCGGCGGTTTCACTTATCTGCTGACGAGCTTTTTCATGGCCAAACGCGACTTCTACGACATCCTGGGCGTGCCCAAGAACGCCAACGACGAAGACATCAAGAAGGCCTACCGGCGCCTGGCGGCCAAGCACCACCCCGACCGCCATCAGGGCGACGAAGCCAAGAAGGCCGAAGAGAAATTCAAGGAGGCCAAGGAGGCCTACGAGATGCTCTCCGATCCGCAGAAGCGTGCGGCCTACGACCAATACGGCCACGCGGGCGTCGACCCCAACATGGGTGGCCGCCCCGGGCCGGGGACCGAGGGCTTCGGCGGCTTTGCAGAAGCCTTCGGCGACATCTTCGGCGACATCTTCGGCGGTGCCGCCGGTGGTGCCGCGGGTGCGCGACGCGGCGCGGGTGGCCAGCAGGTCTATCGTGGCAGCGACCTGTCCTACGCCATGGAGATCACGCTCGAGGAAGCCGCCAACGGCCGCGAGACTCAGATCCGCGTGCCGAGCTGGGAAGGCTGCGACACCTGCAAGGGCACAGGCGCCAAGCCCGGCACCAGCGCCAAGACCTGCACCACCTGCAACGGCGCAGGCACGGTGCACATGCGCCAGGGATTCTTCAGCATTCAGCAGACCTGCCCGGCCTGCCAGGGCAGCGGCAAGATCATTCCCGAGCCCTGCACCAGCTGCACTGGCGCCGGCAAGATCAAGAAGCAGAAGACGCTGGAGGTGAAGATCCCCGCCGGTATCAACGAAGGCATGCGCATCCGCAGTGCCGGCAACGGCGAACCGGGAACGAACGGCGGCCCGCCTGGCGACCTTTACATCGAGATCCGTGTCAAGCAGCACGACATCTTCGAACGCGATGGCGACGACCTGCATTGCACCGTGCCGGTGGCCCTGACCACCGCAGCGCTGGGCGGCACCATCGAAGTGCCCACGCTCGGCAGCAAGGCCGAGATCGAGCTTCCGGAGGGCACCCAGCATGGCAAGACCTTCCGCCTGCGCGGCAAGGGCATCAAGGGCCTGCGGAGCAGTTATCCGGGCGACCTGTACTGCCACGTGGCGGTGGAAACGCCCGTGAAGATCACCGAGCACCAGCGCAAGCTGCTGAAGGAACTGGACGAATCGTTCCGCAAGGGAGGAGAGCGCCACTCCCCCACGTCCAAAAGTTGGGCCGACCGGGTGAAGGACCTGTTCAAGTAAGGTTCGAACGCAGCCGATAGCAACGGGGAAGACGATTCCCGAACCCCGTTGCCATGACGCCACCCTTCGTTGCAAGCACCATCGCGGCAGGCCCTGCCCAGGGCTGGACTTGGCTGCCCGTCGGACGTCGGGGCAGTCGATGATAGACCGTGACATCCACCTGGCGCACGCCCTGCTGATCGACGGCAACGCGATGTTGCGCAACGTCACCAGCGGGCAGTTGCGCGACGCCGGGATCGGCCAGGTCACGGCGGTGGGCAAGGTGCGCGAAGCACGCATGCTGATCGAGCAGAAGAAGTTCGACATCGTCGTGTGCAACCGGGAGTTCGACAACACCGCCGAAAACGGCCAGGACCTGCTCGACGAGCTGCGACGTGAAAGGCTGCTGCCGCACAGTACGGTCTTCGTGATGGTCACCAGCCATGCCGTCTATCACCAGGTCGTCGAAGCTGCGGAGTCGGCGCTGGACGGGCTGCTGGTACGGCCCTACACCGGGGCCGTGCTGGCCCAGCGCATCCAGGAAGCGCGCCACCGAAAACGCGAGCTGGGCGACGTGCTGAGCGCACTCGACAGCGACCAGACGGAGATCGCGTTCGCGCGCGCCCTGAAGCGATTCCAGGACCAGGCTCCCTTCGCCATCTGGTGCGGACGCCTGGCAGCAGAGCTTCTGCTGGACCTGCAGCGGCCCGCGGATGCCGCCAAGGTCTTCGAGAAACTGCACGCCATGAAACCGACGGCCTGGGCGCTGCTGGGCATGGCCCGTGCGCATGCGGCCCGGGGCGACGTCGGCGCGGCGCGCCGTGCCCTGGCCGAGGTGGTGCGCATCAGCCCCGACGACGCCGACGCCCACGACCTGCAAGGCCGCTTGATGGTCGACCAGGGCGACTTCGAAGGAGCGCTGGCCGAGTACCGCATCGCCGCTGAGATCACCCCGGGCTGCCTGCTGCGCACCCAGCATGCGGGCGCGCTGGCCTTCTACCAGGGCCACAAGGCAGAGGCCCGCCGGTGGCTGGAAATGTGCCTGACCCTCGGCGTCCAGTCCAAGCTCTTCGACGCGCTGAGCCTGCTGCTGCTGGCCATGCTGCGCTTCGACGACGGTGACACGGCAGGCGTGGCTGCCGCGAAAGAGCAGCTGCGCCGATTCCGCACCCGTTATCCGGAATCGGTTCGGCTGCGGCGGCTGGACGAGGCAGCGGCCTGGCTGGTGTCGTTCTCCGGTGCCGACGCGGCGGCGGCGGCGTCGGCCTTGGCAGCTCTGTCGGCACAAACCGATCACGACGACTTCGATCTCGAGAGCGCCAATGTGCTGCTGTCGCTGTGGTCGCGCCTGCCCCAGGCCGAACGCGAGACGCCGGCCCACGCCGACGCGGTGGAGGCCATCGCAAGACGCTTTTGCATCGCGAAGGCCATGGCGGAAGTGCTGGCCGCCGCTGCGCAGCGCCACGAGCCCGCGCTGGGACTGATCAGGCGGTGCCAGGGTGAGGTCTCGGCGCTGGCCGAGTCGGCCCTGTCGCAATCGCTGCGCGGCGATGTCCAGGGCGCCGTGCACCGGCTGCTGGCGCAGGGGGAACGCACGCGCAATGCCAAACTGCTCGAACTGGCCGCCGCCCTTGCCCGCCGTCATGAGTCCATACTTCCGGATTCGCAGGCGCTGATCGCTCGAGCCACGGCGCGGCTGCAGGCCAGTTGCCGCGCGGCCACGCACATCGCTGGTATTCAGCGTTCTGGACGATCACCGGGCGGTTTGCAAATGCGTTCACGGGCTGCGGCCTGAAGAGGGACAACGTGGAACTGATGGATCGCGAAGTCATCAACAGCCTGGCGCTGGTGATCGACGGCAACCCCACCTCGCGCAGCGTGATGACGCAGAACCTGCGCGACTTCGGCTTTGGCACCGTCAAGTCCGTGGGCCGGCTCATCGATGCCCGGGACCAGATCGAACATCGCAAGTACGACATCGTGATCTGCGATTACCACTTCGAACAGGGCAATGAATCCGGGCAGGACCTGCTGGAAGAACTGCGGCGCGAACACATGCTGCCGTATTCCACCGTGTTCGTGATGGTCACGGGCGAGGCCACGTACCAGAAGGTGGCCGAGGCGGCCGAAGCAGCGCTGGACAGCTACCTGATCAAGCCGTTCAGCGCGAACACGCTGTTCCTTCGCCTGAAGGAAGCGCGCCAGCGCAAGCGCGTGCTCGCCGAGATCTTCCAGGCGATGGAGTCGCACCAGACCGAGCTGGCCATCAAGCTCTGCCTCGAGCGCTTCGACAAGCGCCAGAACTACTGGCTCTACGCCGCACGCATCGGCGCGGAACTGCTGCTGCTGCACAAGCGCTACGACGAGGCGATGACGCTTTACAACGCCGTGATCGAGGCCCGCGCCGTACCCTGGGCCCGACTGGGTGTCGGCCGGGTGCAGCTGGCCAATGGTGACGTCACCGCTTCGCGCCGCACCTTGGAAGCGCTGATCGGCGAGTCGCCTCAATATGCCGACTCTTACGACGTGCTTGGCAAGGTGCAGATGGAGCAGGGGCAGATCGACCAGGCCCTGGCCACCTACCGAATGGCGGCCGACATCACGCCCGGCTGCGTGCTGCGCCTGCAGCACTGCGGAACGCTGGCGTTCTATGCCGGCGACACCGCCACGGCGGTGCGCCAGCTGGAGCGGACCTGGACGATGGGCAACAAGTCGCGGCTGTTCGATGTGCTGTCGATGATGCTGCTGTCCTTCCTGCGCTTCGATGCCAACGATGGCAAGGCGCTGCACCAGGCCTGCGAAGTGCTGAGCAGCTTCTCGGGCCGCTACTCCGAGTCGTTGCGCCTGCGCCGCATGACCCGGCTCGGCAACATCCTGAAAGGCCTGCTGGAGGGCCAGGTGGCGCACCACGTGCACCAGGCCCGCGCCATGCTCGACGACATCACCCGACCCGATTTCGACATGGAGGCGGCCACGAACCTGTTGTCACTGTGGGTGCGGCTGGACCAATTCGGCGTCGAGGGTGAAGAGCTCAGGTCGGTGGCCGACCGCATCGGCCTGCGCTTTTGCGTGTCCAAGGCCTCCACCGAAGTGCTGGCCGCGGCCATGCGTCGCCATCCTGATGCTCCGGAATGGATGCGACAGAGCAACGCCCGAGTGATGAAGCTGGCCGAGACGGCCATGAATCACTCGCTGCGCGGCGAACCCGGCCTGGCCGTGACCACGCTGCTGGCCAGCGGCGAAGAAACCGGCAATGCGAAGCTGATCGAGATGGCGGCATTGATGGCCAAACGCCATCAGGAGCGAATTCCGGATGTCGAACCGCTGCTCGCCAAGGCCTCCACGCTGTCGCACCGGTATTGCCAGCCGATGTCGCACATTGCCGGCGTCAGGCGCACCAACCGGTCTGCCGGAGGCATGGTGCTGCGGCGCTAGAACAGCTGCGCCTGACCGGGCATGCTGGCTGGCGGGCGAAACTGGGTGAGGTCGAGTTCCACACGCTGCCGGCCGAGTTCGAGCCGCGCGCAGGCCTTCACGAAGCGCTGTCGCAGCAGATCGGCCCACACCCCCTGCCCCGTCATGCGCGTGCCGAACCGGGCGTCGTTGTCGCGGCCACCGCGCATCTCGCGCACGCGGGCCATGATGCGCTCGGCCTTGTCGGGCACCTGCTGCTGCAGCCATTGCTGGAACAGCGGGTTGACTTCCCAGGGCAGGCGCAGCACGACGCTGAAGGCTCGGCTGGCGCCTGCCTGCCGAGCCGCAGACAAGAGTTGCTCGAGCTCGGGTTCGTTCAGAAAAGGAATCACCGGCGAGACGCTCACCCCCACCGGCACGCCAGCGCGGGCCAGGGTTTCGATGGTCGGATTCGGGCTGAAGTCGGCTTCCAGCGTGGCGACGG
>JANOBX010000054.1:0-1973 GCA_031411875.1 Burkholderiales bacterium
TTCGACAACGCCGAAGACATGCTGCGCGACTGGCGGCGGGTGTTCGAGGCCGGCGCAGCGACAGCCCAGCCAGCATCAGACCCGTTCGAGGCCGTGGCCCGCCTGGCCACGGCCAACACCAACATGGCCGAGCTGGGCTACAGCGTGGAAGCGCAGAACGTGCTCGAAGCCATGGCCATCCACAACGCCCGCGAACTGCTGGCTGTGGACCGGGTGCGGTTCCGTTACCTGCGCGGCGTGGGTGACCGCATCCGCAAGGAAATTCGGCTCAAGGCGAAGGCCCTGGCCGCCATCCGGCCCGATCTGGTGCAAGGCCGCCCCACACTGCACGAAGCCGATGACGACTCGGCGTCCGCCGGAGCCACCAGCGTCAACGAACTGGCCGCACAGCTGCTGCCGCGCCGACCAGCCGGTGACGACCGACCGGAAGAAGCCGCGCTGGCCATCTACCTCGGCCTGGAAGAGGCCGAAGGCTCCACGCTGTGGACGCCCTTGGGCGTTGCGGCGACCGCACTGTCCATCGACCGTAACGAGGTCTCCGGCGCGCTGCTGAAGGCCCGTGAGCGCTGGCTCAAGACGCCGCAGCTCACCGAACTGCGCAACCACTTCGAAAGCCTGCTGTCCACCCAGGGCGGCGTCATGACGGTTCCTGAACTGGCCTCGGCGCTGCTGGTGGAGCGGGGTTGCGCCTCCCAGGACGACGCCGAACGCATGCGCCTGGCCACCGCCGTCGTACGCGCCTGCTGCGAGGCCGAAGCCCACCTGGAGCGCCTGCGCTTCCAGGAATTCGACCACCGCCCCTTGCCGCTGATCGCCCTGTCAGCCGAACTGGCCGAGTACGCACGGCGCCTGGGCAGTTCAGCCGATGCCTGTGCACAGGCCGAGCCACTGCTCACACCCCAACGCGCCCTCGAAACGCTGGAGTCGGTGCCCGCCCCCGCAGCCAACCCGGCGCTGTCGGCACAACGCCTGCTGCGGTTGGCCACCGCGTCGTCACAGCGTGCGGCACTGTCCAGCCGGCAAGAGATATACCCGCGCGGCATGGCGGCGTCCTTGGCGCTGCGGCAATCGCTGGGTGCGCTGATGGGCGTGCGCTTCCTCAAGCTGAAGGACGTGCAGGACCGGGTGGCCGGCCGCTACCCCGAGGCCCAACCCCTGCCGCCACGGCCGCTGCTGGACACGCTGCTGGGCGACGTCGGCGCGCTGCTGGTCTGGCGTGACGATGAGCCCACCGGCCCGGGCTACGTGCCCTCCACGCAGGCGCTCGGTCCCTCAGCCGGCACCACCACCCAATACTCCCGCGCCAGCACGGTCATGGACCGTGGCCAGCAGGCGCCGGCTGCGGGCTCCGACGAAGCGACGGCCGCTGCCGTCGAGGCGCAGAAGCTCGAAGACCGGCTGGCCTACGCGCACAAGGCCGGCGGCTTTCTGGTGCTGACCGTCGAGCCCCGCATGGCGCACCATGTCGAAGCCGAGTTGTTGCGCCGCTTCGGCCGCCAGCGCATGAGCTTCGACACGCTGATGATCAAGGCGCTGCGCCAACAGGCCGACGCGCTGAAGGTCAACTGGAACGTGGTGCTGATGGCCGATGGCGCGGCCCCCACAAGCGCTGATTGGGGTCGCCTGATGCGCCTGGTGCACAAGGCCTTGCCGCAAGTGAAACAGGCCCTGCTCGACGCCACGGCGCCGGTGCTCTTGGTCAACGCCGGACTGATCGCACGCTACGGCCTGATGCCGCTCATCGACGACCTGCGCGACGAAGTGGGGCGGCCCGGAAAGCTCAGCAGCCTGTGGATGCTGCTGCCGATGGCAGCCAGCGGCCTACCAACGATCGACGACGTGCCCGTCCCCGTTCTCACCTCCACCCAGTGGGCTTCCGTGCCTGTGGCTTGGGCCAAGAACCTGCACCGCGCAGCTGCCTGAGGCAGAAACGCGCCTGAACCGCACGAATTGAAGCCCACCGATGATCGATG
>JANOBX010000055.1:0-2832 GCA_031411875.1 Burkholderiales bacterium
AGCGAATATGAAGGGACTTCCCCGATCCAGCGACGGTGTCTGAGCACCAAGATTGAAGGTGGAGTCGTCAATCTGAAGCTGCAAAGGGGAGTCCCATGACGGAGATTACACGTGCTGAAGTGGCCCGGGTAGGGGTCGATCTGAGCAAGCGGGTCTACCAAGTTCACGCCGTCGACCGGGCGGGTCGTCGCGTCCTGGCGAAGTCCTTCACGGTCGAGCGCTTCTATGCCTGGTGTGCGGAGTTGCCCGAGGGCTGCCTGGTGGTGATGGAGACCTGCGGTGGGGCGCATCACGTGGCTCGTCGTCTGCGGCTGATGGGGCTGGACGCAAGGCTGGTGGCAGCGCACTTCGTGACGCCGTACCGCATGGCCGGCCGCAGCGGCAAGAACGACGCCAACGATGCCGCGGCCATTTGCGAGGCTGCCGGGCGGCCGCAAATGCGCTTCGTGCCGGTTAAGGCGGCCCAGCAGCAGGGGGTCCTGGCGCTGCACCGCCTGCGCGAGGGCTACAAGGAAGAGCGCACGGCGCTCATCAGCCGCATCCGCGGGCTGCTGCTGGAGTTCGGCTTGCCGCAGGCCAAGGGCCCCGAAGCGCTGGGCGCGGTGCTGGCCAGCGTGCTCGAAGACGCGGGCAACGAGCTGCCGGGCATCGCGCGGCTGGCACTGCAGCGCGCGCAGGCGCACTGGCGGGCGATCGACGAGCAGTTGCAGTGGTGCGACCAGCGCGTGGCCGAACACGCCCGCACCGACGAGCAGGCACGCACTGCGGCCACGCTCATGGGCATCGGCCCCGTCACCGCGTCTGCCCTGGTGGCCAGCGTGAGCGACTTCAAACAGTTCGACAGCGCGGCCCAGTTCGGTGCCTGGCTCGGGCTGGTGCCCAGCCAGAACTCCACCGGCGGCAAGGCCCGGCTGGGGCGCATCACCAAGCGCGGCGACGACTACCTGCGCACCTTGTTGATCCAGGGTGCGAAGTCTGCCGTCATGACGGCGTCCAAGCGCAGCGACCGCATCAGCCAGTGGCTGGTGCAGCTGCGCCAGCGCGCGGGCTGGCAGAAGGCGGTGGTGGCGCTGGCCAACAAGAACGCACGCATCCTGTGGGCGGTACTCAGCCGCGGCGAGCGCTACGACCCCCGCCACGTGCCTGAGCCGCCAGCGGCGCGTTGCTGTGTGCCGCGCGCTCTGCCGCACGGCACGGCAGCGGCATGACGATTCCCCAAGACTGAGGCCCGCCTCAGCGTTCACCCCCCAGACGTGCGTTCGAAGATGCTCACCACAGGTCAGACCGGCAGCAGGCAAGCTCGATTGACTTCGTGTGCTCAAGCACGAGGAGCGAATGGAGCCCTGCTGAGCGGTTCGTATCTGGGGCCTCGGGACGAGAGTCACCGACACAAGCCCGCCTGTAGATGTGCAGTCTGTTCCTTGTCGGCTGGCGTCGAAGAAAGCAACCCGGGCAGTGAACAAGCAGGCTGGGCCACAGAGCGAATACGCGCCAAGGGCCGGCATGGCTTGACGGGCAAGTGTCTTGCCCGCCAAGCCATGGGCCAGCGTGGGCGCGTGTGCGGGCGCGTCAAGACCAAGCCCTGCGGGCGGCCTGCGGCCGGTCTTGACACCCCCGCACACGCGCAATATCCCCCAAGCCGAACCCAGGCCTTGACCTCGTGGGAAGTCCCTGTAGAAGTCAAGGAGGAGCCCGCGCCCGGTCAGGTGCCCCAGGCACCTGACCGGGTGCGGGCGGGGGACATGAGCGGAAGGGGCCACCCGGCTCGCCCAGCCCACGGGACCCAGCTGGAATGCAACAACAGCTCAGGGCCGAAAGTCGCCACCGACGGACCTCGTAGACTGCCAGCCGCCATGCGCATCCTTTCCCTGGGCCGTCAGCCCTACGCCACGACCGAACCCGCGATGCGTGCCTTCACCGCCGCGCGCAGCACCGACACGGAAGACGAACTCTGGCTCGTCGAACACGACCCGGTCTTCACCCAGGGACTGGCCGGGCGCGACGCGCACGTGCTGGCCGCGGGCGACATTCCCGTGGTGCGCACCGATCGTGGCGGACAGGTCACGTACCACGGGCCGGGGCAGGTGGTGGCCTACCCGCTGGTGGATCTGCGGCGCCGGGGCTACTACGTCAAGGAATACGTGTTCCGCATCGAACAGGCGGTGCTCGACACGCTGGCGCATTTCGGCGTCACCGGCCACCGCGTGCGTGGCGCGCCGGGCATCTACGTGCGGGTGGACGACCCCTTCGGCCACGGCGTGCTGAAGGTCGAGAGCACCGACCCGTTCAAGGGGCTGGGCAAGATCGCCGCACTCGGCATCAAGGTCAGCAACCACCGCAGCTACCACGGCGTGGCGCTGAACGTGGCCATGGACCTGGCGCCGTTCTCGCGCATCGACCCCTGCGGCTACGTGGGGCTGCAGACCGTCGACTTCCAGACCCTGGGTGTGGCCGTGCCGATGGCCGACGCCGCCGGCCGCCTGGCCCAGGCACTGCAAAGCCGCCTGGACTGACGCGGAGACTGTTGCCGCGCGCGCAGCGGACCGGGGGTGCGTCGGTAAACTCGGGGTTTGCCCTGAACGAGGCTCCCCGCATGAGCAGCCAGCCCACCGCCCCCGCCTACGATGCCACCGCGAAGCAGAAGTCGCAGGCGAAGACGGCCCGCATCCCGATCAAGATCGTGCCGGCCGAAGCCGGGGCCGTGCTGAAGAAGCCGGAGTGGATCCGCGTCAAGGCCGGGTCGCCCTCCACACGGTTCTACGAGATCAAGCAGATCCTGCGCGAACACAAGCTGCACACGGTGTGCGAGGAAGCCAGCTGCCCGAACATCGG
>JANOBX010000056.1:0-28045 GCA_031411875.1 Burkholderiales bacterium
CGCCGTAGGGGTCCACCAGGCTGCCGTCGGCGGCCTGGGCGATGGCGTTGATGGTCAGGTCACGCCGGCCCAGGTCTTCTTCGAGCGTGACGTGTTCGTCGGCGTGGAAGGTGAAGCCGTGGTAGCCGCGGCCCGACTTGCGTTCGGTGCGCGCCAGCGCGACTTCCTCGTTCGTTTCCGGATGCAGGAAGACCGGGAAGTCCCGCCCCACCGGGCGGTAGCCCTGGGCACGCAGGGCTTCTGGCGTGGCACCCACCACCACCCAGTCTCGGTCGGCCGAGGGCTCGCCCAGCAAGGCGTCGCGCACCGCGCCGCCGACGACATAGAACTGCACGGCCATGGGCAGGGCGGCCGTCTCAGGCCCCGGGCTGGGTGCGGTAGGGTTCCTCGAAGTCGAGGAAGTCCTTTTCGGCCAGGGCATCGGCCACCCAGGCCACCACCCCGTGGCTGGCCGCGGCACGCTGCACGTAGGCGCGTGCCGTTTCCGACAGCGGCAGGGCGTAGCTGATGAAGCGCATGCAGACCGGGGCAAACATCGCATCGGCGGCGCTGTACGCGCCGAACAGGAAAGGCCCGCCATGCGCCTGCAGGGCTTCGGCCCAGGCCGACTCGATGCGCGCCACATTGGCGCGCACGCCGGCCTGTTCGGCCCAGATGCGCTCGCCCACCTCGGGCAGCGAGGCTTCGATGTTCATCGGGCAGTGGTTGCGCAATGCGCCGAAACCGCTGTGCATTTCTGCGGCCAAGCAGCGCGCGCGTGCGCGGGCTGCGGTGTCGGCCGGCCACACGCCGGCCTGCGGGTGCTGTTCGTGCAGGGATTCGGCAATCGCCAGGCTGTCCCACACCGCCAGGCCCTCGTCCATCAGCACCGGCACCAGGCCGCTGCTGCTGTAGCGCGCCACTTCCTGGCGGTAGGCGGAGTTCTCGCTGAAGTCGAAGCGCAGCTTCTTCTCCAGGAAGGGGATGCCCAGTTCGGTCATCAGCACCCAGGGGCGCATCGACCAGGACGAGTAGTTCTTGTTGCCGATGATGAGCTGCAGGGCCATGGGCGGGTTCCTCCGGTGACGGCCCTGCATGCTAGGCCACCCGCGTGGGGTGGCGTTGCCAGGGCTCAGCGGCCCTTGACGCCGGCCCGCCAGCGGTCGAGCCGGGCGCGTCCGAACTGGCCGCCCAGGTAGCCCGGTGCCACCGCCTCCATCGCCGTGGCGCTGATGCCCAGGGCCTGCAGCCCCGGCAGCTGGCCGCTGGCCACGTTCGGCCGGCGCATCGACGCGACGTTGTCGCGCGACATCAGCGGCTCGCCGGGCAGCAGCTCCATGGCCAGGGCCTGGACCATGCCCACCGCCTCCGGCAGGGGGATCTGCGGCCGCTCGTGGCCCGACCAGCGCCCCGCCAGGCGCACCAGCTGCGACAGCGTGTACTCGGTGGGCCCGCAGCATTCGTAGACCTTGCCGATGCTGGCCGGCTGGTCCAGGCAGCGCACGACGGCGCTGGCCACGTCTTCCACCCACACCGGCTGGAAGCGCGCGCTGCTGCCGGCCAGCGGCATCACCGGTGCCACGGCCTGCAGGCTGGCGAAGACGTTGAGAAAGCGGTCTTCGGTGCCGAAGATGACCGAAGGCCGCAGCATCGTGAGGTCGAGCCCGGCGGCCTGCAGCACGGCTTCGCCCCGGGTCTTGCTGCGCAGGTAGTTCGAGGGTGCATCGGGGCCCACGCCCAGCGCGCTGACCTGCACCAGGCGCTTCACGCCGGCGGCCTGGCAGGCCGTGGCCAGGCTTTGCGGCAGGGCGACGTGGGTGCGTTCGAAGTCGGCGGTGCTGCCGTGCAGGATGGCCACCAGGTTGATGACCGCGTCCATGCCCAGCAGCAGCTTCTGCAGCTGCGCAGCATCGTGCACGTTGGCTTCGACCACCTCCACCGTGGGCAGGGCGCGCACGGTGCTGCCGCGCGCCAGCCGACGCGTGGGCACGCGAACCAGGCCGCTGCCGTTGCCGCGTTCGACCAGTCGTTCGCAGACCGACCGGCCGACGAAGCCGGTGCCGCCCAGGACCAGGATCTTGTTCATCGCTTTCGTCACATCAAGGCAGTTGGGTGTCGCTGGCCGGTGCGGCGGCAGCCCTCGGGCCCACCGCCGGACCGAGCCGGCCTTTCAGCGTGTTGCCCGACGGGGTGTCCATCAGCAGCGCGTAGTAGACGGCATTGGACAACACCTTCTTGACATAGTCGCGCGTCTCGGCAAACGGGATGCTCTCGGCCCAGGCCGCCGGTTCGACGACCGGGCCTTCGCGCCAGCGCCGGGGACGGTTCGGGCCGGCGTTGTAGGCGGCGGTGGCCAGGGCTTCGGACCCGCCGAAGTCGTCCAGCACCAGCTTCAGGTAGGTGGCGCCCAGGCGCAGATTGACGTCGCGGTCGTTGATCATGGCGCGGGTGTAGTTCAGGCCGATGCGGCGCGCCGTCCACTGCGCCGTGGCCGGCATCAGCTGCATCAGGCCCGAGGCACCCACGTGCGACCGGGCATCGGTGATGAAGCGTGATTCCTGGCGGATCAGGCCGTACATCAGCGCGGCGTCGGTGCCCACCTGGGCGGCGGCCCGGCGCAGCGCTTCGCGGTGTGGGGTGGGGAAACGCTGGGCGATGTCGACCGCCTCGCGGGTGCGCTCGCTGGTGTTGATGCAGCGGTCCCAGACTTCGTTGTCGCAAGCGCGCTGCGCGGCGGCGAGCAGCTCGCGTTCGCCCATGCCGCGCAGCGAGAAATTCCACTCGCGCACGCCTTCGTTGCGCAAGCCCAGGTCGATGAGCTGCAGTGCACGCGTCAGCCCGGCATGCTGGCGCGCGGCCAGGCGCTCGGCCGGCGACAGCGCTGCCGGTGGGGGCGGCAGGGCCACGCGCTGCCCCAGGTCTTCGGTGGCCAGCTTGGGGTAGAAGCCGGTCTGAGACGTCAGGGTCTGCAGCGCGCCGCGTGCGGCGGCACGCGCCTCGTCGCCGGCCGCGCCGGCGGGGGCCATGCCCTGCACGGCGCGGGCGCGCCAGTACACCCAGGCCGGGTCGCGTTGTTCGGCGGCGCTCATGGCGCCGATGGCACGGGCCGCGAGCGGCCAGCGCTCGTCGTCGCGCGCCGGCTGACGCAAGGCGGCACGCACGTGCCAGGCGAGCAGGTCGTCGGACCAGGCGAGCTCGTGCCCGGTGCGTTCGCCCTGACCGCGCAGCGACCAGGCGCGTTGCGCCCAGCGCGCCGAATCGGGGTGCAAGGCCTGTGCCGCCCGGCGCGCGACATGCGCCCAGGCCGTGGCGGCCTGCGTGGGCGTGAGCGTGCGCTGCCAGCCGTTGTCCAGCCGCGAGGCGGCGGACTCGATGTCGCTGGCGGCCAGGCGCATCAGGGCCAGCAGGCCGAGCTCGCGCTGCAGCGCCACGTTCGGTTGGCGATTGAGGAATCGAGCCGGGTCGCCGAGCAGTTCGTTCACGCCCTCGGCGGCGGCCGTGCCGATCAGCGCCGCGGCGGCGCGGGCCGAGCGTGGGCGGTTGAATTCGACCGCGACCCGGGCGGTCTCCCAGGCGTCCTCGGCCTTGAAGACCCCGGCCGCGAACAGCGTCTGCCCCAGCAGCGGGCAGCCGTCGTCGCCGTCGCGCTGTTCGCGCCAGGCGGCCAGCGCCGCTTCGCGCACGTCGGTGCCTTCGAGGTGCTGCGCCAGCAGCCAGTAACAGGTGACCTCGCGGTCGTCGTTCATCCTGAAGCGCGGGAATTCGGCGCGCAGGTTGGCCCAGTCGCGGCGTTTGCCCAGCTCCAGCAGCCAGTCGTTGCGCAGGCGGTCCTCCACGTAGGTGGCGGGCCAGCGGGCGTAGAAGGCCTCGAGCTCGGGCTGCTGGGCCTGGGCCAGGCGGTTGCCGAGCTCCCAGTAGTCGGCCCAGCCGGCCAGCGGGTGCCGGGCTGTCGTCAGGCTGTCGCGTGCCGCCACGAGCTGCGCCGCGTCGCGGCGGCGCAGGGCTTCGCGCGCCTGGACCAGCGTGTTGTCCAGGCCGGATGCGGGGATGGCGGCTGGCCCTTGGGCCCATGCCGGGGGAAGGGTCGCCAGGCCTGCCAGCGTGGCGGCCAGCGCCAGCGCGATCGAGAGGGATTTCATGCAGGACAGATTAGGGCCGAACCGGGTCGGCAAGGCCCTGAATTTAACGTGCAGCACCGGCCCTGTTCAGGGCGCGGGCACCGTGGCAGCAGCCAGCCCCGCCTGCGTGGCCCGCGCCTGGGCCAGCAGCCAGGCCTCGAAGGCGGACAGGGCGGGGCGCTCGCG
This sequence comes from Burkholderiales bacterium, assembly GCA_031411875.1. Lineage (GTDB taxonomy): Bacteria > Pseudomonadota > Gammaproteobacteria > Burkholderiales > Burkholderiaceae_C > Rubrivivax. Next base: position 4,284 of record JANOBX010000056.1, read on the forward strand.
CCCGCCCGGCCAACGCACCAGCCAGAAGCCGAAGGGCGACTCGACGCGGCCACCGGTGCCGAAGGGTTCGACCAGTTCTCCGCGGGCCAGCGGTTCCAGCACCATCGCCAGCCTCGCCAGTGCCACGCCCTGGCCGGCCAGGGCGGCCTGGATCTGCTGGTAGGTGAAATTCAGGTAGATCCAGCCGCGCGGTTCCAGGCCCGCAGGCGCGTGCCGCCCCAGCCAGCGGCGCCAGCTGAGGAACTCGGCGCTCGGGCGGTCGTCGTCTTCCTCCAGCAGCGTGTGCAGGGCCAGGTCGGCCGGGTCTCGGATGGGCTGCCTGGCCAGCAGCGCCGGGCTGGCCACGGGTGTGAGCACTTCGCCGAAAAGCGCGGTGGAACCGGCCGGGGCATGGTCTGGCCGGCAGTAGCGCAGGGCGAAGTCGAGTTCGGGGTCGTCGAAGTCGGCCAGGTGGTCGAAGGCCGAGATGCGGATGTCGATGTCCGGGTGCAGGGCCTGAAAGCCCTGCAGGCGCGGCAGCAGCCACAGCGAAGCGAACGAGGCGAAGGTGGTCACCCCCACGGGCTGCCGGCGCTTTGCGTTGCGCAGCTGGCGAACCGCGGCGTCCAGCCCGCCCAGTGCCGGCGCCACGGCCCGCAGCAGTTGCGCGCCGGCACTGGTGATCTCGACATGGCGCGTGCCGCGCAGGAAGAGGGTGACGCCGATCTCGTCTTCCAGACTGCGGATCTGCCGGCTGATGGCGGGCTGGGTCAGGTGCAGTTCCTCGGCCGCACCGCGGAAGCTGAGCAGCCGGGCGACGGCTTCGAAGGCCCGCAGCGGGCCCACGGACAGCGGCCTCTGGCGCGGTGGGAAAGCCGGTTGATTCATGACGATTCATTATGAATGCAGTGCGCGGACATGATTGGACGTGGGCACGCAGCGGGCTAAAACTGCGTCCACAAACCGTCACTGCAAAGGCCTGTCATGACCCATCCTCTCATGCCTGAAGAACATCAAACGCAGAACCCAACGCCTTGGCTGTGGCCGCTGCCCGCCGGCCGGGCAGCCGTGTTGCCCCGCGCCGCGATGCCGCGCTGGCTGCGGGTGCAAGAAGGCCGGGTCTGGCTGACCGCGATGTCGCCAGCCGCGGCAGACGAGTCGCCGGCCGACATCTGGCTGACCGCCGGCGAGGCCCATGCCCTGCCGCCCGGCAGCGCCTGGGTGCTGGAAGGCTGGCCACAGGCGAGCGTGGCCGTGCTGCAGGCAGCGTCGGAGCCTGCCGCGGGCTGACAATGCGTCTCCCCTGTCCGCCGCGAGCCCGAACGCATGAACCTGCCCCTGCCGCCCCTGGAGCCTTCGCAAGACAAGAAGACGCTGCGCCGCCAGCTGCAGGCCGAACGCCAGGGGCTGATCGACCGCCATCAGCGGTCGATGAACCTGCAGGAAGTGCTGCGGGTGTGGCTGGTGGGTCGCCAGGAAAGCAGCATCGGCGCCTATTGGCCGATCAAGGGCGAATTCGACGCGCTGCCGGCGCTGTACCGCTGGACCGAGGCCGATGCGAACCGGCGCATCGGCCTGCCGGTGATGAACAAGCAGACCAAGCACCTCAGCTTCCACGTCTGGTACCCCGGCTGCGAGATGGAGGAAGACGCCTACGGCATTCCCAAGCCCAAGGACACCCCCACCTTCACGCCCACCCTGCTGCTGGTGCCCTGCGTGGGCTACGGCCCCCGCGGCGTGCGCCTGGGCTACGGCGGCGGCTTCTACGACCGCACGCTGGCCAGCCTGGCGCCGCGGCCGGTGACCGTGGGCCTCGCCTATTCGCAGGGCTACCTGCCCTGGCTGAAGGCCGAGGCCCACGACGTGCCGCTGGACGTGGTCCTCAGCGACGAAGGCCTGGCCTGGTCGGCGCTGTAGGGGCTGCAGGCGCTTCGGGCGCCCGGGTCTGAGGGCGAACCCCCGGTTGACAGGCCGGGGCCGGTCGGGCGAAGGTTCGCGGGAGCTCGCCGCAGACGCGGGGTGATTCACACCACCACAGGAGACCCGCCCCATGTCCACCGCACTGTCCGACCCGCCGGCCGAAACGCTCGCGAGCACCCAGGCGCGCACCTGGCTGGCCGACTTCGGCGCCGCCCTGGCCCGCCGCGACATCGACGCCGCCACCGCGCTGTTCACCGACGACGCCTATTGGCGCGACCTGGTCGCCTTCACCTGGAACATCCGCACCCAGGAAGGCCCGGCCGCCATGGCCGAGATGCTGCGCGCGCGCCTGGCCGACACCGCGCCCTCGAACTTCGAGCTCGAAGGCGAGGCGAGCGAAGCCGACGGCATCACCGACGCCTGGATCACGTTCGACACCCGCGTGGCGCGCGGCCGCGGCCATTTGCGGCTGCGCGGCGGCAAGGCCTGGACCTTCCGACGACCATGGTCGAACTGAAGGGCTTCGAGGAAAAGAAGGGCGATCGGCGCGTGGCCGGTGCCGAACATGGCGTGCACCCGGGCCGCAAGACCTGGGCCGAACGCCGCGCCGAAGAGGTGGCGCGGCTGGGCTTCGAGGAACAGCCCTACGTGGTGATCATCGGCGGCGGGCAGGGCGGCATCATGCTGGCGGCCCGGCTGCGGCGCCTGGGCGTGCCCACCATCGTCGTCGAACGGAACGAAAAGCCCGGCGACAGCTGGCGCAAGCGCTACAAGAGCCTGTGCCTGCACGACCCGGTCTGGTACGACCACCTGCCCTATCTGCCCTTCCCCGACGACTGGCCGGTGTTCGCGCCCAAGGACAAGATCGGCGACTGGCTCGAGATGTACGCCAAGGTGATGGAGCTCAACTACTGGGGCAGCACCACCGCGAAGAAGGCCACCTTCGACGAGGCCAGCGGCCAGTGGTCCGTGGTCGTGGACCGCGCCGGCCAGGAAGTGGTGCTGCGCCCGAAGCAGTTGGTGTTCGCCTTGGGCGTGTCGGGCTACGCCAACGTGCCGAAGATCCCCGGCGCCGACGGCTTCCTGGGTGAACAGCATCACAGCAGCCGCCACCCCGGCCCCGAGGGCTTCGTGGGCAAGAAGGTGGTGGTGCTGGGCAGCAACAACAGTGCGCACGACATCTGCGCGGCCATGGTCGAGCAGGGCGTGGACGTGACGATGGTGCAGCGCACCAGCACCCACATCGCGCCTTCGCAGTCGTTGATGGAACTGGCCCTGGGCGGGCTCTACAGCGAACAGGCGGTGAAGAACGGCATCGACCACCACAAGGCCGACCTGATCTTCGCCAGCGTGCCCTACAAGATCATGCACAGCTTCCACATCCCCGTGTACGACCAGATGAAGAAGCGCGACGCCGACCTCTACGGCCGACTGGAGAAGGCCGGCTTCATGCTCGACTTCGGCGACGACGGCTCGGGCCTGTTCATGAAGTACCTGCGCCGCGGCTCGGGCTACTACATCGACGTGGGCGCCAGCGAGCTGGTGGCCAACGGGCAGATCAAGCTGAAGAGCGGCGTCACCATCGAAAGCGTCCAGCCGAAGAGCGTGACCCTGTCCGACGGCAGCGAATTGCCCGCCGACCTCATCGTCTATGCCACAGGCTACGGCTCGATGAACCAGTTCCTGGCCGACCTGGTCTCACCGCAGGTGGCCGACCGGGTGGGCAAGGTCTGGGGCCTGGGCAGCAACACCACCAAGGACCCCGGGCCCTGGGAAGGCGAGCTGCGCAACATGTGGAAGCCCACGAACCAGCCCAACCTGTGGATCCACGGCGGCAACCTGCACCAGAGCCGGCACTACAGCCAGTTCCTGAGCCTGCAGCTCAAGGCGCGCTACGAGGGCCTGTCCACCCCCGTGTACGGCCAGGCGCCGGTGCACCACCTGCGCTGAAGGCCGTTCACAGCCCCTTGCAGATCTCCAGCGACAAGCCGCTCTGGTTCAGCGTGTAGAAGTGGATGCTGGGCGCGCCGCCGGCAATCAAGCGCTGGCACAGGCGGGTCACGACTTCGACGCCGAAGGCGCGCACGCTGGCCGCGTCGTCCATGTAGCCTTCCATCTTCAAAGCCACCCAGCGCGGAATCTCGATGCCGTCGCGGGCCGCGAACTGCGCGATCTTGGCGTAGCTGTGGATGGGCATGATGCCCGGCACGATGGGCTGGCTCACGCCCAGCTTGCGCGCTTCGTCGACGAAGTGGAAGTAGGCGTCGGGGTTGAAGAAGAACTGGGTGATGGCGCTGTCCGCGCCGGCCTTCATCTTGGCCGCGAAGTGCTCGACGTCGCGCTTCGCATAACGCTGCTGCGGGTGGTACTCGGGGTAGGCGGCCACCTCGATGTGCCAGTCCGTACCTTGCGTTTCGCGGATGAAGCTCACCAGTTCGTTGGCGTAGCGGAATTCGCCGGCGGTGGCCGTGCCGCTGGGCAGGTCGCCACGCAGCGCGACGATGCGGCGGATGCCCTGGGCGCGGTAGGTGGCCAGGATCTCGGCGATGTTCTCGCGCGTGCTGCCCACGCATGACAGGTGCGGCGCGGCTTCATGGCCCATGCCGGCGATGTCCTGCACGGTGGCCAGCGTCTTCTCGCGCGTCGCGCCGCCGGCGCCGTAGGTGACGCTGAAGAACTCGGGCTTCACCACCGACAGGTCCTGCACCACGGTGCGCAGCTTGTCTGCACCCACCGGGGTGTTCGGCGGAAAGAACTCGAAACTGATCGGAACGGATGTGTTCATGGCAAGGGGTGTCCCAAATGACAAAGGGCCCGCCGGCAACGCCGCGGGCCCAATCAAGCAGCCGCCGCGGAACCGGCTTTGCCGGGCCGCTGGCGGCCGCCCCCTGGGGGGAGCGCCGCAGGCGCTGCGGGGGGTGTCTCAGTACCGGTACGTGTCGGCCTTGTACGGGCCGCTCTTGGTCACGCCGATGTAGGCGGCCTGCGCGTCCGTCAGTTCGGTCAACATCGCGCCCACCTTCTTCAGGTGCAGGCGGGCCACCTTCTCGTCCAGGTGCTTGGGCAGCACGTAGACCTTGCCGTTTTCGTACTTGTCCGGGTGCTGGAACAGTTCCATCTGCGCGATGGTCTGGTTCGCGAACGAAGCGCTCATCACGAAGCTGGGGTGGCCCGTGCCGCAGCCCAGGTTCACCAGGCGGCCCTTGGCCAGCAGGATGATCTTCTTGCCGTCCGGGAACACCACGTGGTCGACCTGGGGCTTGATCTCGTCCCAGGTGCAGTCGGACAGCGCCGCGACGTCGATCTCGTTGTCGAAGTGGCCGATGTTGCAGACGATGGCCTCGTCCTTCATCGCTTCCATGTGCTTGCGCGTGATCACGCTCAGGTTGCCGGTGGCCGACACGAAGATGTCGGCCTTGTCGGCGGCGTATTCCATGGTGACGATCTTGTAGCCTTCCATCGCGGCCTGCAGGGCGTTGATGGGGTCGATCTCGGTCACCCAGACCTGGGCCGACAGGGCGCGCAGGGCCTGGGCGCTGCCCTTGCCCACGTCGCCATAGCCGGCCACCACGGCCACCTTGCCGGCGATCATCACGTCGGTGGCGCGCTTGATGGCGTCGACCAGGCTTTCACGGCAGCCGTAGAGGTTGTCGAATTTGCTCTTGGTCACGCTGTCGTTGACGTTGATGGCGCGGAACATCAGGCTGCCCTTGGCCGACATCTCGTTCAGGCGCAGCACGCCGGTCGTCGTCTCTTCGGTCACGCCGATGATTTCGGCGCCCTTGCGGCTGTACCAGGTCGGGTCTTCGGCGAGCTTGGCCTTGATGGCGGCGTACAGCACCGACTCTTCTTCGCTGTGCGGGTGATTCAGCACGCTGATGTCGGTCTCGGCCTTCTTGCCCAGGTGCATCAGGAGCGTGGCGTCGCCGCCGTCGTCCAGGATCATGTTCGGGCCTTTGTGCATCGTGCCCTTGGCGCCGAATTCGAAGATGCGGTGGGTGTAGTCCCAGTAGTCCTTGAGCGTTTCGCCCTTGTAGGCGAACACGGGCGTGCCGGCCACCACCAGCGCGGCTGCGGCGTGGTCCTGGGTGCTGTAGATGTTGCAGCTGGCCCAGCGCACGTCGGCGCCCAGGGCTTGCAGCGTTTCCACCAGCACGGCCGTCTGGATGGTCATGTGCAGGCTGCCGGTGACGCGGGCGCCCTTGAGGGGCTGGATGGCGGCGAATTCTTCGCGGATGGCCATCAGACCGGGCATCTCGGTCTCGGCGATCTTGATTTCCTTGCGGCCCCAGTCGGCCAGCGACAGGTCGGCGACGTGGAAATCGGTGTTGTTGACGGGTTTGAGGACGGCGTTCATGTGCAGGCTCCAGGCTGTAGAAGGACCTGCGCGCACACGACGTGGGGGGAGAAGTTCGACTCACCCACGACGGATTGCGTGCAGGTGAGCGCGGTTGCAATTGAAGTTCCGAGCCTGGCCTTCGCACCGTTAGCGGGTGGAAAGTTGCAACGCTCCTCGGACGCTGCGCAGTGTAGCGGAGGCTTTTGAATCCTGCATGTCACACTGGCCGGCATGTCCGGTGTTGTTCCACGTTCCATGCCCTGGTCGCAATGCCTGCCTTCGGTGCTGGCCGGCGTTCGGGGGCTGTTCACCGACATCGACGACACCCTGACACGCGATGGCGCCATCGAACCCGTGGCCCTGGAAGCACTGCATGCCTTGGCCGCGGCCGGGCTGCCGGTGGTGGCCATCACCGGTCGGCCGCTGGGCTGGAGCCAGCCGTTTGCACGCCAATGGCCGGTACAGGCCATCGTCGCCGAAAACGGTGCGGTGGCCCTGATCAGGCAAGGCGAAGAGGTCTTGACCGAGTTTGCGCAGGACGCCGCCACACGCGCCGTCAACGCCACCCGGCTGCGCGCCACCGAGACACGTGTGCTGCGCGAGGTGCCGGGCGCCACGCTGGCCCGCGACAGCGCCGGCCGCGTCACCGACATCGCCATCGACCACTCGGAGTTCGCGCAGCTCGACGACGCCGCCATCGCCCGTGTGGTGGCCGTGATGCAGGCCGAGGGCATGGTGGCCACGGTCAGCTCCATCCACGTCAACGGCTGGTACGGCCACCACAGCAAGCTGACCGCGGCGCAGTGGATGCTGCAGCGGCTGTTCGGGCGCAGGCTTCAGGACGAGTTGCCGCACTGGGTCTACGTGGGTGATTCCACCAACGACCAGCCGATGTTCCAGGCCTTCCCGCTGAGCGTGGGCGTGGCCAACCTGTGGTGCTTCGCCGCCCGTCTGCAGCACTGGCCTGTGTACATCACCGAGGGCGAGCGCGGCGCCGGCTTTGCCGAGGTCGCCGCGGCCTTGCTGGCCGCGAGGTTCAGCGCGGCGCCAGGAAACCGGTGAAGCGCTGCAGTTCGTCTTCCAGCGCCTGGCGGAAGGCCGCCTCACGTGGCGCGCGGCCGGCCACGTAGCCCAGATCGGCCTGCAGGCGGCCGTCGCGCCGGCCCAGGTTGCCCCAGCCGATGACCTGCGCACGCCACAGCAGCGGCAGGGCGTAGTAGCCGCGCACACGTCGGGCCGCAGGCGTGTAGGCCTCGAAGCGATAGGCCCAGCCCCAGAAGGCTTCGAAGCGTCGGCGGTCCCACACCACCGGGTCGAAGGGCGCCAGCAGGCGCACTTCCTCGCGCAGCGCATGGCGGCGTGACGCGGGGTTCTCGCCGGCCGGCCAGTACCAGCGCAGGCCGTCCACCACGGCCGATGGCAGGCGCGCCTTGGCGCGGTCCAGCGCGGCGCGGCGCTGGTCGGTCCATTGCGGCACGGCGGCGCGCAGATCCGACACCAGCTCGCTCAGCGAAGGCTCGGGCAGCGGCGCGTACTTGGCGACGATGACGTCGACCAGGGCGTCCAGCACCGCTGCCGCATCGGCCTGCACGTACTGCTCCGGCCGCACCGCGTACAGCCGCACTCCGCCTTCGCGCCGCGCCACGCGCAGCAGGCCTCGGTAGTGCATGCCGTCGAGCAGCTGCGTGCTGGCGTTGCCGCTGCCGCCGAACCAGTTCAGCGACTTGCCATGCTGGAACTGCGCGTCCACCTCGCGCGGGTGCACCACGCCACGCTCGCGCACGAAGTCCAGCACCGAACGGGCCTGCGCCCACTTGGCCTGGGGCCAGACCGTCCGTGCGGTGCGCGGGTGGCACAGCGCGTGAGTGGCGCGAGGAACGAAGCCGTAATTGACGAAGAAGTCTTCCTCGATCGCCAGCCCGGGGTAGCGGCGTTCCAGGTCGCCGGCGCGATAGCCCGCCACGCGGTGGCGCAGCGTCAGGTCCTGGGCACGGGCGGGGGCCCGGATGGGGTCGGCCTGGACGAAGCCGAGCCGGTCGATGGCACGCGGCAGCGTCGTCGGTGTGAACAGCGACCTGGCCAGCGCGTGGCGTTTCAGGTCGTCCAGGGTCGGGTGGCGCGCCATGCTGCGATGATGCCGCGATGCCGGACTCCGAATTCCCCGCGGCCGACGCCGCCCGCAACGACGCTTTGCGCCGTGTCGTGCTCATCGTCGCCGGCCTGAACCTGGCCTACTTCGGGGTGGAATTCACCGTGGCGCGCCAGATCGGTTCGGTCAGCCTGCTGGCCGACAGCATCGATTTCCTGGAAGATGCCTCGGTCAACCTGCTCATCGCGCTGGCGCTGGGCTGGAGCCTGGCCGCCCGGTCGCGGGTGGGCATGCTGATGGCGGTGGTGCTGCTCGTGCCCGGGCTGGCCACGCTGTGGATGGCCTGGCAGAAGTTCAACACGCCCGTGCCCCCGGCGGCCTGGGCCATGTCGGCTGCGGCGGCAGGCGCGCTGGTCGTCAATTTGGGTTGTGCCGCGCTGCTGGTGCGCTTCCGGCAGCAAGGCGGCAGCCTCACGCGCGCGGCTTTCCTGTCGGCGCGCAACGACGCCTTCGCCAACCTGGCCATCATCGCCGCGGCGGCAGCCACCTGGTTCACGGTGTCGGGCTGGCCCGACCTGATCGTGGGCCTGGGCATTGCCGCGCTGAACGCCGACGCCGCCTGGGAGGTGTGGGAAGCCGCGCGCCAGGAGCAGGCCGACGCGGCGCAGGACATGCGGGCCTGAACCCCAATCTGCTCATGAGCTTGCCCGCCCTGCACGGCCTGACGGTTCTGGAACGCGGCTGGCTGTCGTCGAACAACATCCTGATCCACCCCGCGCCCGGCGAGACCGGCGCCTTGCTCGTCGACACCGGCCATGTCAACCACGCGGCGCAGACCCTGGCGCTCGTGCAGCACGGGCTGGCCGGCCAGCCCTTGCAGGCCATCGTCAACACGCACCTGCATTCCGACCACTGCGGCGGCAACGCCACGCTGCAACGCGCCTTCGCGGCGCCGCTGCACATTCCGCCGGGCCATGCCGATGCGGTGGCGGCCTGGGACGAAAACGAGCTGAGCTACCGCGCCACGGGCCAGCGCATGGAGCGCTTTGCTGCACAACAGCTGCTGGCGCCCGGGCAGCCCCTGCGGGCCGGCGACCGACGCTGGCCGGGCTGGCATGTGCTGGCCGCGCCCGGGCACGACCCGCACAGCGTGATCCTGTTCAACGACGACAGCGGCGTGCTGCTGTCGGCCGACGCGCTGTGGGGCAACGGCTTCGGCGTCGTCTTTCCCGAGGTCGCGGGCGAGCCCGGTTTCGACGACGTCGAAGCGGTGCTGGACCTGATCGCCGGCCTGCCCGTGAAGGCGGTGGTTCCTGGCCATGGTGCGCCTTTTGCCGACGTGGCCGCGGCACTGGACCGAGCCCGTTCCCGCCTGCACGCCTTCCGCAGCAGTCCCGAGCGCCATGCGCGCTACGCCTTCAAGGTGCTGGTGAAGTACCACCTGATGGAGCGGGGCGCCATGCCCGAAGCCGAGCTGCTGCCCTGGGCCTTTGCCACCCCCTTGCTGGCCGACATGCTGCAGGCCCGCGGCGGCGCGCAGGCCGCGGCGCGCGACGGCTGGGGCCAGGCACTGGTGGACGAACTCGTGGCCCAGGGTGCGGCGGCCCGGCAGGGCGCCCTGCTGCTGGACGCCTGACGAGACGCGACCGTGCCCTTCGGGTCTTACAGCCCCGCTGCCGCGCGCAGTGCAGCGGCCTTGTCGGTGCGCTCCCACGTGAATTCCGGCTCTTCACGGCCGAAGTGGCCGTAGGTGGCGGTCTTCTCGTAGATCGGGCGCAGCAGGTCGAGCATCTGGATGATGCCCTTGGGGCGCAGGTCGAAGTGCTCGGCCACCAGGGCGCCGAGCTTGTCGTCGCTGATGACGCCGGTGCCTTCGGTGTAGACCGTGATGTTCATGGGCTTGGCCACGCCGATGGCGTAGGCCACCTGCACCTGGCACTGCTTGGCCAGGCCGGCGGCGACCACGTTCTTGGCGACGTAGCGCGCGGCATAGGCGGCGCTGCGGTCGACCTTGCTGGGGTCCTTGCCGCTGAAGGCGCCACCGCCGTGCGGGCAGGCGCCGCCGTAGGTGTCGACGATGATCTTGCGGCCGGTCAGGCCGCAGTCGCCCTGCGGGCCGCCGATGACGAAGCGGCCTGTGGGGTTGATCAGGTAGCGCGTGTTCTGCAGCCATTCCTTGGGCAGCACGGGCTTGATCAGCTCTTCGATGATGGCCTCGGTGAAGCTGGCCTTCATCTTCGTGGCGGTCTCGCTCTGGCTGGGGTCGTGCTGCGTGCTCAGCACCACGGTGTCGATGCTGTGCGGCTTGCCGTCGACGTAGCGCATGGTCACCTGGCTCTTCGCGTCGGGGCGCAGGAAGGGCATGCGGCCGTCCCTGCGCAGCTGGGCCTGGCGCTCCACCAGCCGGTGGGCGTAGTAGATGGGCGCGGGCATGAGCTCGGGCGTCTCGTCGCAGGCGTAGCCGAACATCAGGCCCTGGTCGCCGGCGCCGATGTTCAGGTGGTCGTCGCTGGCGTGGTCCACGCCCTGGGCGATGTCGTTGCTCTGCTTGTCGTAGCAGACCATCACCGCGCAGCCCTTGTAGTCGATGCCGTAGTCGGTGTTGTCGTAGCCGATGCGCTTGATGGTGTCGCGTGCGACCTGGATGTAGTCGACGTGCGCGTTGGTCGTGATCTCGCCGGCCAGCACCACCAGGCCGGTGTTGCACAGGGTCTCGGCGGCCACCCGGCTGCGCGGGTCCTGCTTGAAGATCGCGTCGAGGATCGCGTCCGACACCTGGTCGGCAACCTTGTCGGGATGGCCTTCGGAAACGGATTCTGATGTGAAGAGGAAGTCGTTCGCCACGTTGTGAGCTCCGGTTGGGTTGCACTGGCTGCGTCGCCGGTGCGGGGGAGTCCGCGGCGAACGCTTTAGCGGATTTGTTTGCCTGGCGCCACGCTGCTGTGCAGTGCGGCCGCTGGCCCGGCAGGGCTGGGTATGCTCCCGGCCCTACAGTCGCCCCGCAAGTTGTCCTTTAACTCGGCGACCGCCAAATTATACGAACGATGTCCTGGTGGCTTGCACGGCTCTTGCACACCCTGTCCCGGTGGCCACTGCGGCTTTTGCACGCGATGGGCGCCCTGCTCGGGTGGGCGGCCTACTTGTCTTCGCCTTCCTATCGCAGGCGCTTGGACGACAACGCCGCGCTGGCGGGCGTCAGCCCGGCCCAGCGCCGCGCGGCGGTGGCCGAGGCCGGCAAGCTCACCCTGGAACTGCCGCGCCTGTGGCTGCGCCCGCGCGAACGACCGATTGCCGACCCGGTGCGCTGGGAAGGCGGCGAACACGTGGAAGCCGCGCTGCAGGCCGGCCGCGGCATCGTGCTGCTGACCCCGCACATGGGCAGCTTCGAGGTGGCGGCGCAAGCCTACGCCGAGCGTTTCGGCGCGCGCCAGCCCATCACCGTGCTCTACCGCCCGGCGCGCCCGGCCTGGCTGCGCGAACTGGAGGAAACCGCCCGCGCCCGCCCGGCACTGGCCACCGCACCGGCCACGTTGGCCGGGGTGCGCCAGATGATGCGGGCCCTGAAGCGCGGCGAGACCCTGGGCCTGCTGCCCGACCAGGTGCCGCCCGCGGGCATGGGCGTATGGGTGCCTTTCTTCGGCCGGCCGGCCTACACCATGACGCTGGGTGCACGGCTGGCCTTGCAGACCGGAGCGGCGCCTTTGTTGATCTGGGGTGAGCGCCTGTCCCGTGGCACCGGCTACGTCGTGCGCGTGACACCGCTGGCCGAGCCCATGCCCGAAGCTGCCGAAGGCGGCGACCTCAGCGCCGCCGCGGCGGCCATGAACCGCAACATGGAAAGCCTGATCCTGGCCCGCCCTGCGCAATACCTCTGGGGCTACCACCGCTACAAGCAGCCGCGCCAGCCCGAGGCCGGCGCATGAAGTCGTTGTGGATGAACGGCTTGGCCCGGCTGCTGCTCTTGTTCGTGTGGCTGCTGCACTGGCTGCCGCTGCCGCGGCTGGCGGCGCTGGGGCGCGGGCTGGGCTGGCTGCTGTTCCATCTGGCCGGGGCGCGGCGGCGCGTGGCGCTTCGCAATGTCGAGCTGTGTTTTCCCGAGCGACCGGCCGCCGAACGCCGGGCGCTGGTGCGCGAGCATTTCCAGTGGCTGGCGCGCAGCCTGCTCGAACGTTCCCTGCTCTGGCACGCGTCGCCAGCGCGCTTGCGCCGGCTCATTCGCGTCGAGGGCGACGTGATGCTGGCCGAACGCCTGTGGCAGGAACAACAGCGCCCCACGCTCTGGCTCGTGCCGCACTTCCTGGCCGTGGACGTGGCGGGTGCGGCGGTGCAGCTGTTCCAGCCGCGTCCGGGCGTGGACATCTATGCGCCGCAGAGCAACCCCGTGCTCGACGCCGCCTTGCTGCGCGGCCGTTCGCGCCTGGGCCACGACGAGTTCTACCGGCGCCAGGACGGCGCCCGCGCCGTGGTGCGCGCCATCAAGCGCGGCCTGGGCTTCTTCAACCCGGCGGACATGGACTTCGGCGCCCGCGACGCCGCCTTCGTGCCTTTCTTCGGCCATGCCGCCGCCACGCTGCTGGCGCCTTCGCGCATGGCGCGCGGGCTGAACATGGTGGTGCAGCCCATCGTGGCCGAGATGCTGCCTGGCGGCCAGGGTTACGTGGTGCGTTTCCTGGAGCCCTGGACCGACTGGCCCAGCGACGACGCCGAAGCCGACGCCGCTTCGATGAACCGCTTCATCGAGGCGCAGATCCGCGGCTGCCCGGCGCAGTATCTGTGGGTGCACAAGCGCTTCAAGACGCGGCCTCCGGGCGAGCCGTCGCTGTACGGCTGAGCGGCTGCGCCGGCACGGACATGGAGTGTTTCAAGACCGCGTCGTCCAGGCCCTGGATCGGGGGTGCAGGCGCGCCGGGGTGGCTGCACACTTGGGTTAGAACCGTGGGTGTGAACTTTTGCCATCAGGAGATCCGCATGCGCTTTTCGAAGACCTCCTTCCTTCGCCGTACCGCGTTGTCGGTGTCCGTGCTGGCCTTGTGCAGCGCGGCCCAGGCCGGGGCCCAGCCTGCCTCGGGCTGGAACGAGGCCGTCAACGGCGACCTGTCGACCGTGGGGCCGTCGCCCACCTTAGTGTCCCTGTTGGCTGGCGGCGTCACCAACGTCATCGGCACCACCGGGGCCAGCATCGCCGGCGTCGTGGACCGCGACTATTTCACCGTCAACGTTCCCGCCGGCTTCGAGCTGTCGTCGTTGAGCGTGCTGCCCGGCACCCAGCCCCTGGGCAGCGTCGGCTTCATCGCGGTGATGCAAGGCAGCAGCTTCACGGTGTCGCCCACGTCGTTCAGCGCCGTGGGCCTGCTGGGATTTGCGCTGTACGGCGAGAACGACATCGGCACCGACATCCTGCCCGCGATGGGCATCGACACGGGCATCGGCCAAACCGGCTTCACCCCGCCCCTGCCCGCCGGCAACTACAGCTTCTGGGTGCAGGAAACCGGGGTGGGTGCGGCGCCGTACGGGTTCGCCTTCGGCGTGACGGCCGTGCCCGAGCCGGCCACGGCACTCACGCTGCTGGCCGGCCTGGCGCTGCTGGCCACGGCCATGAAGCGCCGCTGACATCGGCCCCGCGCGCGGCCTGGCAGGGATAATCCCGGCCATGCGACTGCGCTTCACCAAGATGCAAGGCGCGGGCAACGACTTTGTCGTGCTCGACGGCACCGCCGTGCCCATCACGCTGACCCCCGCGCAGCTGCAACGCCTGGGTGACCGCCGCTTCGGCGTCGGCGCCGACCAGATCCTGGCGGTCGAGCGCAGCAGCTCACCCGGCGTCGACTTCCGCTACCGCATCTTCAACGGCGCCAGCGGCGACGAGGTCGAACACTGCGGCAACGGCGCGCGCTGCTTCGTGCGCTACGTGCACGGCCGCGGCCTGACCGACAAGACCACGGTGCGCGTGGAAACCGTCAACAACGTGCTCACCCTGCAGCTGCAGCCCGACGGCCGTGTCAGCGTCGACATGAACCGGCCGGTGTTCGACCTGGCGCGTGTGCCCTTCGATGCCACCGGCCTGCAACCGCTGCCCGTGGCCGGCTTCGAGCAGTGGCGCCTCGAAGGCGTGGCCGAGCACCCGCTGGCCGTGCTGTCGATGGGCAACCCGCACGCCGTGCTGCGCGTGGACGATGTCGACACGGCACCGGTGGCCACGCTGGGCCCGCGCATCGAGACGCATGGGCGTTTTCCGCGACGTGTGAACGTCGGCTTCCTGCAGGTGTTGTCGCGCGACGCCGTGCGCCTGCGCGTGCACGAACGCGACGCCGGCGAGACCCTGGCCTGCGGCACCGGCGCCTGCGCCGCCGTGGTGGCCGGCATCCGCCTGGGCTGGCTGGCGCGGCGCGTGGAAGTGCAGGCCCGCGGCGGGCAGCTGCTGATCGAATGGCCGCAAGACGACGCGCCGGTGCTGATGACGGGCCCGGCCGAAACCGTATTCGAAGGAGAGATCGACCTGTGAGCAGCATCCAAGGAATCACCGAAGCCGACATCGCGCACTTCCTGGCGAACAACCCCGCGTTCTTCGAGCGCCATGCCGAGCTGCTGGCCAGCGTGCAGCTCACCAGCCCGCATGGCCAGCGTGCGGTGTCGCTGCAGGAACGGCAGATGGAAATGCTGCGCGAGCGCATCAAGGGCCTGGAAGGCCGGATCATGGAAATGATCCGCCACAGCCAGGAAAACGTCACCATCGCCGACCGCCTGCACCGCTGGACGCGCAGCATGCTGCTCACCACCGACGCCGCGGCGTTGCCTGCCGCATCCGTGGCCGAGCTGAAGCACCAGTTCCTGATTCCCCAGGCCGCCGTGCGCCTGTGGGGTGTGGACGCCGCGCTCGCCGTCGAGCCCTGGGCCGCCCCCGTCAGCGACGACATCCGCGCCTTCAGCGGCAGCCTGGCGCTGCCCTACTGCGGCGTGAACTCCGGCTTCGAGGCCAGCGAATGGCTGGACGACGGGCCGGTGGCGGCGTCGATGGCGATGATTCCGCTGCGCCAGACGCGCGACCTTCGCGAGACCCAGCGTGAGCTGGGCCCCGGCGGCAGCGACGGCTGTTTCGGCCTGCTGGTGCTGGCCTCGCCCGACCCCACGCGCTTTTCCGCCGACATGGGCACCGACTTCCTGATGCGCATCGGCGAGATCGCCAGCGCCGCGCTGGCGCGGCTGTTGCCGGCGCGCTAGGCCTGGTGAGACGCCTGTCCGCCGCATGACCGCAGTCGCCTTGCTCAGTCCGGAACTGCAAGCCTTCCTCGTTCACCTCCAGGTCGAACGGCGCCTGGCCAGCCGCACGCTGGCAATGTATGGCGAAGCCCTGCTGCGCCTGCAGGGCTATGCGCAGGCCGACGGCGTGGTGCTGGCCCAGGCCACGCCGCTGCACCTGCGCCACTGGGTGGGGCAGCTGCGCCGCCGCGGCCTGGCGCCGCGCAGCATCGCCATCGCCCTGGCGGCCTGGCGCGGCCTGTACCGCTGGTGGGGGCGGCAGGGCGTGGTGCCGGCCAACCCCGTCGACGGCATCCGCCCGCCGAAGGCCGCGAAGCCCTTGCCCAAGGCCCTGGCCGTCGACCAGGCCATGGCCCTGGCCGACCACCCCGGGGCCATGGCCGACCCCGCCGTGGCCGGCCGTGCCAACACCCCGGCGCTGGCGGCACGCGACGCCGCCATCGTCGAGCTGCTCTACGGCAGCGGCCTGCGCATTGCCGAACTGCTGGGGCTGGACGTGGCCGCCCACGCCGCCGCCGCCGGCTGGGTGGACCTGCCCGACGCCACCGCCCACGTGCTGGGCAAGGGCAGCAAGCGCCGCAGCGTGCCCGTGGGCCGCCAGGCGCTGGCAGCGCTGCAGGCCTGGCTGGAACACCGCCCACAGCTGGCGGCGGCGGGCGAGATGGCCTTGTTCGTCAGCCAGCGCGGCACACGGCTGGTGCCCAACCAACTGCGTTCGCGCCTGAAGGACCAGGCCCGCCGCGCCGAGCTGCCCACCGGCGTGCACCCGCACATGCTGCGCCACAGTTTCGCCAGCCACCTGCTGCAAAGCAGTGGCGACCTGCGCGCCGTGCAGGAACTGCTGGGCCACGCCAGCATCAGCACCACCCAGGTCTACACCAAGCTCGACTTCCAGCACCTGGCGAAGGTGTACGACGCCGCACACCCGCGGGCCAAGCGGCGCTGACAGCGGGCCCGAGAATCCCCGCCATGAAAACGATCCGCCTGCGCGAAGGCAAGGAACGCAGCCTGCTGCGCCGCCATCCCTGGGTGTTCCAGGGCAGCATCGCCAAGGGCGGCGGCGACCCGGGCGAGACCGTGCGCGTGGAAGCCGCCGACGGCCGCTTCCTGGCCTGGGGCGCCTTCAGCCCCAGCAGCATGATCCGGGTGCGCGCCTGGTCGTTCCAGGAAGACGAGCAGATCGACGCCGCTTTCCTGCAGCGCCGCATCCAGCGTGCCGTGGCCCTGCGCACGCGGCTGCCGCTGGCCAGCGACGGCATGCGCCTGGTGCACGGCGAAGCCGACGGCCTGCCTGGCCTGGTGGTGGACCGCTATGCCGACCTGCTGTGCGCGCAGTTCGGCAGCGCCGGCACCGAACGCTGGAAAGCCACGATCGCCGACGCCCTGCTGGCCGCCACCGGCTGCGAGCGCCTGTACGAACGCTCTGACAGCAGCGTGCGCAACCTGGAGGGCCTGCCCGTGGTGTCCGGCTGGCTGCGTGGCGGCGGTAGCACCGAGGTGAGCATCGGCGAACACGACTGGCGGCTGACCCTGGACGTGGCCGAAGGCCACAAGACCGGCTTCTACCTGGACCAGCGCGACAACCGCGCCCTGCTGGGCCGCTGGGTGCGCCACTTCGGCTGCCAGCGCGTGCTGAACTGCTACAGCTACACCGGCGGTTTCAGCGTGGCCGCGCTGGCCGGCGGCGCGGGCCACGTCACCAGCGTCGATTCGTCGGCCCCGGCGCTGGCGCGGGTGCAGGCCCACGTGGCGCTGAACGGCTTCGACGCATCCTGCAGCACGGTGGTCGACGCCGACGTCAACCAGTTCCTGCGCGAGGCCCTGAAAAGCGGCGCGCGCTATGACTGCATCGTGCTCGACCCGCCCAAGTTCGCGCCCACCGCGGCCCATGCCGAGCGCGCCAGCCGCGCCTACAAGGACATCAACCGCCTGGCGTTGCGCCTGCTGGAACCGGGGGGCCTGCTGCTCACCTTCAGCTGCAGTGGCGGCATCGGCGCCGACCTGTTCCACAAGATCGTGGCCGGCGCGGGCCTGGACGCCGGCGTGGACGCAGCCATCCTGCAGCGCCTGGAAGGGGCCTGCGACCACCCGACGACGATCGAATTCCCGGAAGGCGAATACCTCAAGGGCCTGGCGCTGCTGAAGTCGGCAGCGTGATGCGCGGTTCGAACTTCGCCCGCTTCACGCTGAAGTAGGCCTTCACGTTGCGCACGTTCGCGTCCTGCGTCAGCAGCCGCTGCACCAGGGCCTGGTAGGCGGGCATGCCGGGCACCCAGAGCACGAGCACGAAGTCGGGCCCGGGGCTGACGCGCCAGCATTGCTGCACGGCCGCTTCGGCCACCGCGCGGGTTTCGAAGGCGTCCAGGTGTTCCGCGCCCTGGCGGTCGAGCGTCACTTCGAGCAGCGCCGTCAGGCCCGTGTCGACGGCCGCCGGGTTCAGCAGGGCGACCTGGCGCTCGATGACGCCGGTGTCGATCAGCCTGCGCACGCGCCGCAGCGTCGTGGCCGGCGAGACCCCGGCCCGGTCGGCCAGGGCCAGGTTGGACAGGGAGGCGTCGGTCTGCAGCAGGTCGAGCAGGCGGATATCGAGTTCGTCGAGTTCCATCGCGACACTTTATTGCACAGAACGACGAGACGCGAAGGATCTTGTCTTCAGTCGCAGATGACGCAATAAAAGTGCGCATTAGTCCCGGACATGATGCACTCCCACCAGAAAGGCTGGCCTAGCATCCCGCATCTTCCAGCATCCAAGGCAGCAACACCATGTGCGGCATCGTCGGCGCGGTCAGTTCGAGAGACATCGTTCCTGTTCTCCTGGAGGGCCTGAAACGGCTGGAGTACCGCGGCTACGACAGCTGCGGCGTGGCCGTGCACCAGGGCGGCGAACTGCGGCGTGCCCGCAGCACCGCGCGCGTGGCCGAACTGCAGACCAGCGTCGCCCAGGACGCCATTGCCGCGGGCACCGGCATCGCCCACACGCGCTGGGCCACCCACGGTGCGCCGGCGGTGCACAACGCCCACCCGCACTTCAGCAGCGGCCCGCAGGCCCAGGCCGCCAGCAGCGGCCGGGTCGCCCTGGTCCACAACGGCATCATCGAGAACCACGACGAACTGCGCGCCGAACTGCAGGGCCGCGGCTACGAATTCACCAGCCAGACCGACACCGAGGTCATCGCGCACCTGGTGCACTTCCTGTACGACGGCGACCTGCTCGACGCCGTGCAGCGCGCCCTGCCGCGGCTGCGCGGGGCCTACGCCATCGCGGTGTTCTGTCGCGACGAGCCGCAGCGCGTGGTGGGCGCGCGCCAGGGCTCGCCGCTGATCCTGGGCGTCGGCGAAGGCGAGAACTTCCTGGCCAGCGACGCCATGGCCCTGGCCGGCGTCACCGACCAGATCGTCTACCTGGAAGAGGGCGACGTCGTCGACATGCAGCTGGGCAAGACCTGGATCAGCGCCGCCGATGCCACCCGCCCGGGCCGTTATGTGCCGGTGCAGCGCCCGGTGCGCACGGTGCAGGCGCACAGCGGCGCGGCCGAACTCGGCCCCTACCGGCACTACATGCAGAAGGAGATCTTCGAGCAGCCGCGCGCACTGGCCGACACGCTGGAAGGCGTGGCCGGCATCAGCCCTGAACTGTTCGGCGACGGGGCCTACCGGGTCTTCAAGGAAGTCGACCGGGTGCTGATCCTGGCTTGCGGCACCAGCTTCTATTCAGGGTCCGCGGCGCGGTACTGGCTGGAGAGCATTGCGGGCATTCCCACCACGGTGGAAATCGCCAGCGAATATCGCTATCGCGACAGCGTGCCCGACCCCAGGACCCTGGTCGTCACCATCACCCAGAGCGGCGAGACGGCCGACACCCTGGCCGCGCTGAAGCATGCGCGCAGCCTGGGCATGGAGCACACGCTGACCATCTGCAACGTCGGCACCAGCGCCATGGTGCGCGAATGCAAGCTGGCCTACATCACCCGCGCGGGCGTGGAAATCGGCGTGGCCAGCACGAAAGCCTTCACGACGCAGCTGGCCGGCCTGTACCTGCTGACCCTGGCCCTGGCCCAGGTGCGCGGCCGGCTCAGCGACGCGCAGGAAGCCGCCGAGCTGAAGGCCCTGCGCCACCTGCCCATGGCGCTGCAGGCCGTGCTGGCGCTGGAGCCGCAGGTGATCGCCTGGAGCGAGGAGTTCGCGCGCAAGGAGAACGCCTTGTTCCTGGGCCGCGGGCTGCACTACCCCATCGCGCTGGAAGGCGCGCTGAAGCTCAAGGAGATCAGCTACATCCACGCCGAGGCCTACCCCGCCGGTGAACTGAAGCACGGCCCGCTGGCCCTGGTGACGGCCGAGATGCCGGTGGTCACCGTGGCCCCGAACGACGCCCTGCTCGAAAAGCTGAAGAGCAATCTGCAGGAGGTGCGGGCGCGCGGAGGAGAGCTGTATGTCTTCGCAGACGCCGACACCCACATCGACAGCGGGCCGGGGGTGCACGTCATCCGCATGCCCGAACACTACGGCGCCTTGTCGCCGATCCTGCACGTGGTGCCGCTGCAGTTGCTGGCGTATCACACGGCGTGTGCGCGGGGGACCGATGTCGACAAGCCCAGGAATCTGGCGAAGAGCGTCACGGTGGAGTAGGGCGGGCGCGAAGCGACCACCTTGACCGATCCAAGACGACTCAGTCGCTGATGTTGGCCCGCTGACTTGAGCGCGCCCTAGGCCCGGGCCTGCAACCCCTGGTGCGTGAGGATCCCGACGGAGACGGTCAGGCCAGCGCTTTGCCGTACAAGGCGAGCATGCGGCTCCACGCCTTCTCTGCCGCCGGCTCGTTGTAGACGAGCGTATCCGGCGGACACCAGCCGTGCGCCCCTTGGTAGACCTCGATCTCCGCGGCCAGCTTGGCTTTGTCGAACGTCTCCTTCAACACGGTCTTGTCGTTTGGCCGCCGCTGGTCGTCGTTCTCGGCGATGGCAATCAGGAACGACGCCTTTGTGGCCGCCGCCAGCAGATGCGGGCTGTTCGGGCCTGCCGCGTCGTTCACCAGCCCGCCACCGTGGAACGACGCGACGGCGCCGATGCGATCAGGCACTGCTGAAGCCGTGTGGAACGACATGGGGCCGCCCATGCAGTAGCCGTGCACGCCGACTTTTCGGTTCTTGTTCACCTGTGGCTGCGCATCGAGCCAGGCGACGAACGCCTTCGCATCCGTCATGTCAGTCGCAGCGCTCATGCCCTTGCGGAACGGCAGCATCTCCGGGATCGGCGTCGCGCCCGTGGCGCTTGGCTTGCCGTTGCGATAGAAGTGGTTGACGACAAGCACTGAATACCCAGACGCGGCGAGCCGCTTGCCCATTGTTCGCATCGCAGGCCGGAGCCCGAAGATGTCGGGCCACACTAGGACGGCCGGCGCGGCACCAGAGGCGGGGTGCACGAAATACGCGTCGCAGGTGCCGTCCGGCGTCTTGATCTCGACCTCCCGTTCGATGGTCGCCTGCGCGTTGGCTAACGCGGGAAGCATCATGGGTGCGCCGGCTGCGACCAGCACGCCAAACTGCCGTCGGGTAATCAGCCCCCTCGCCTCATACTCCGCCACGCTTTCAGCGAAATGGTCCTTGTCGCACATGTCAGCTCCTTATCGTCCAGGTCATCACCGCGGATCGCGACGCCAAAAATTACACCAGAAACTGCGTTGAGTGCAGCGGGCTTGCAGCTTGACCCTCGTGCGAGCAGTGCGCCCACATTGATCGTGTCCTCGCCAGGAGGCGTGGTTGTCGCGCTGGTGAGCTGCTGTCGGGCACCGAATCGCGCGACATGCAGGACCGCAATGGGTCGCGTGCTGGCCCACGCTGATCCGGTCGGATGACCGCATAGCTGCCGTTCAGGTTGGCCGGCAGCACAGCCGACATTTGGGTAAACCCGAAAACGACCCATCTGCGACATCTGAGCCTGCGGTCTGACTGCCGCAAACCGGTCACTCCCATCGCGGGTCAGCCGGATCTGCAAGCCCTTTGCGCTGGCTGTCATCAACCCTCTGTGTCTATCTCTGACTGCTGGCTCAGAAGAGACCTCAGATAGGCACGTGCCGGATCTTCGGTCCAGCCGATGGCGCGTTCGAACGCCCTCCGCGCCGATCCGTGGCTGCCAACGGCACTCTCTGCGCGACCAAGGGTGACCCAGTAGGGCACAACCTGGCCCTCTCTGGGCCTGTGCAGGCGCGTCACAGCCGTTCTCATACAGCCTCGGCCATCAGGAGTCGGTTGTGAGTGGCCGCATTGAGGGCGTTTTCTCTGTGTACGTATCCATCGATGCGTCGCGGCAATTGACACTGACCGAGATAAGGTCCTGCTTGCCAGCAAGAACAGCCGATGGCCTCCTATTCGTCGGCGGCGAGCCCGGTCGCCCACAGCCGGGCGGCCGCAGCGAACATCGATGGGCCGTCTAGCATGCCGCCATCTTGAGCCAGGCGAACCCAAGCCAGCGTGTCGTGATGGCTGCCGGGCAACAGGTCGCGCGATCGTTCGTTCATCAGCCACGCATGCAGTCTGGCGTACTGCTGTGGATGCTGGCGCTGTGCCCACGCGAGACCGACCAGATCGCCGTATCCCTCTTCGCGGCGAGCCGCCTTCATGCTCAGGTAGGCGCTGCGCAAGTCGGGGCTCAGCGCCTCCGGCACAGTGGCGTTGAATCCGGCGGGCACTCCGTTCCATTTGCCGTCGAGGTAGCGCCGGCAATGTCCCAGCTCATGCGCAGCCATCAGTTCTAGCGTGGCGTCGAGAAGGTCCGGCTTGATTCGTTCGAGCGTGGCCTGTGCTTCCGCGTTGTCTCGCATCGAGAACACGAGCTTGCATCGACCGTTCACGTAGGCCATGGCCAGAGGCGAGGTACCGGGGTTAGGCTGCGGCTGCACGATGATGTCGATTGGCAGCTTCTCGGTCATGGCGAAGGCAATGACAGGCCAAGCGCCGCGCAGCCACCGCATTTCGGTCGGGGTCAATTCGGACGCGATGCATGCAGGCAAGGCCAGCAGCGCCGCAGCGAACGCAGCGAGGGATTTCCACACGAGAGGACTCCTTATGCGGAGGTCTTCGTCGAGCGGCTGGAAAGACTTGAGCCCTTTGCCAATCCAAGAACAACGCGCGTGTCTTGTTGCCGCTCTGGACGCCCGCCCGCCGGCCGGCAGGCAGCGAGTTCTAAGACCGAACCGCCGCCCTCATCAGCAATTCATTGGCACTGCGTCATCTCGGCCCGCCATCCAGACGCCGTCGCCGGTCGTCCTGTAACCGAACGGTTCCGGAACCTGGGATAGGGTCAGAGGTAAATTTTGAGCGGACCGACTGCAGCGGTTCGGTCCACCTACGGAACGGTGAGTTCGCTGCCGCGCAAGGACGCTGCCCGTCCCCGCCTGCGCCTTTGCTTGTCAAGGTCAGCTTCCAGCAACGACGGCAGCTTCACTCAGTCGGCCATTTGCTGACCGCGGCGACGGGCAGCTTCCACCTGGACCGCTTGCCGTTGGACGACCTGGTGATGACGCACAAACTCGTCTCGCAGGCGCTGGGTGTGCGTCGGGAAAGCATCACCGAAGTGGCGGTGCGCCTGCAGCAGGCTGGCGTGATCCGCTACCGCCGTGGCCACATCTCGGTGCTGGCCCGCGCCGGGCTCGAACACCGGGCCTGCGAGTGCTACGCCGTAGTCGACCGCTGGCATCTCAGGCCTTGCCTAGGCCCTTCCCGGGCCGGCGATGGCCTGCTGGCTGCCGCCTGGTGGGCCCTGCCGGTGGCCAGGTCGTGGAAACCGAGGGGGCACGGTGGGAATCCGCGGCGGTGGGCATATCAGGACAGCCCTCGGAAAAACTTGCCGTTTCCTCGCAGGATGCCGCTAAGTACGTTGGACAACAGACTGAAGCATCGCCCGGGCTCACCATCTTCGGATGCTCAATAACGCAGCCGTCCTGGAGCTTCTGCTCCGAAAAGTGTCGAGGGACCAGAACCTCATCCTGGCTGACCTGGACAGCGCGGCCCTACACGGGATACCAACAAGCTATCTTGAGGGGACCTGATTAGCGATGAAGTTCAGCAACCCTGATCCCGCACTCCGGACGCCTGGGTGCGCGGACCAGCGCGCACAGAAGGCCGTTCAGGATGGCCCGCAAGTCGTAGCGCCGGTTGAAGCGGAACTGCACCTCGGCGAGGT
>JANOBX010000057.1:0-12875 GCA_031411875.1 Burkholderiales bacterium
TACCTCGCCGAGGTCCAGTTCCGCTTCAACCGGCGCTACGACATGCGCTCCATGCTCGGCAGCTTGCTACGGGCGCTTGTCGCGACACCCAAGCAGCCCGAGCGCGGAATCAGAGTTGCTGAGGTTCATCGCTAATCAGGAGTCTTCTTCGGGGGGTCTCTTGCGTTCCGGCGGGCATAACAAGCAGGAGGCGATTGACTGGCTAAACGCCCGTGGTATCGCGTACCAGGTGCTGGCGACGGGACAGCAAGGCATCGAGCAGCTGGTGGTCAGAAACCCAAACAGTGCAGGTAGCGACTTCGTCAAAACCGTCTATCTGCCCGCTCACTTTTCCGACGCCAACATGGCTGATATGGCACGGCAGGCGGGCCGCCAAGTCTTTGAGGGCCAAAGTCAAGGCGGCACGTTGCTGCCCGGAAAACAGCAACCCGTCGTTGTGAATGGTGTAGCGTTTCAGGTTTACATCAATGTTGAGGCGAAAACCGGTAGGTTGATCGTCGGCAACGTCCATCCGATATGAACCACCACGAATCGGCTATCAGCGATGGGGGCCGCTTCCTCCGGCAAGCTTGGCCGCCGGAGGTGTCCGAATTTGGTGCCGCTGAACATCAGGTTCTCTGGCACGGCTTGCTTCCTGCTCTGCACGAGCCTTCGTTGCAGGTACTCCAGGATTTCATCGATCCCCGAGTTGTCGGCAAGTCCATTGCGGGCGGCCAAGAAAACGGCCATTACTGCAGCCGGCGGTTGCGCCTTGGCGAGTGGTCCAAGATCGTGCAGCAACGGCGCCTGATCGCATATGCGACAGGCTTCGACAATCAGGGAAATTTATTGCCAACCGTATCGCCGAACTCTCGGGATTCGTTCCTTCGTCAGCGTGCCGAAGCCGCTCGCGAAATGCAGGAGCCGCTACCTGCGGACGAGACCGCCCCCGACCCAACGTGGCCTGTAGGCACCCGGTTCTGGTTCAAACTCGATATGACCGATCACGAGAACTGTGCCCCGTATCTGAACCCTGAACTGACGGAACGGTTCTACGACGCCAAGACCTTCGAACGCTTTGTCAACCCCATACTCAACGCGATAGACCGGGAGATGCCAGGCCAAAAGCCCCAGACCGCAAGAATCCGCGCCGACCTGCGCTGGTGGGTCGAGCACGATGCCCGGCATGTGCCCGGCATCGACGACAGTTGGGACATCTGAGGGTTGCCCATTTAGTTCCCGTGCATCAACGCCAACCACCCGACCCCGCGTTGAAATTTCACGGTCGACAGCGGCCGCGGGTTCTGTCTTCAGCGCCGTGGCTTCTGCTGCTACCACGCCTGCCGCTGTATCCGCTTCGACGCCAACCACCGCGGCTTCCGGCCCGACCGCCCCGGCAACGGAAATCGCTATGCTCGAACTGACGCTAGTGGACCCGCTGACCCACGAGCTGATCGACCACCATGGCGGCACACTGCCAGTGTTGAACGCCCCGGGCCACGGCCCTGCGCTGCGGCAGAGGCAGAGGCAGAGGCAGAGGCAGAGGCAACGTTCAAGCTCGAAAGTCGGGGAAGGTTCACTATCGAGTTCGGGTTCGACGATTTGGCGGACCTCGGCAAAAGCAGCCAGCGACGAGATGCCTGGATGGCGCGGAAGCTTGGACCGCAGGCTGAGGTGGTTTGGCCTGAGCCCTGAGAAAACTCCACAAGTTCTGGTGCGTCGAAGTCCCTGACTTCCAGAACGCTCAGTCCAGCGTAAACCGCAGCAACTCGATTCGGCCGGCCCACGCGCAGGTCCTTGCGGAAACTTGGCGGCGGGCGGCAGCAAGCCCCTGGACTCAGGCACGAGTCGCCACTCAGCCCCCCGCGACGGCCGCGGGGTCCACCTGCAAACTAGAAAAACGACCCAATCGCCATCATCAGCACGCTCAGCACCACCGAACTCGCCAGCGGAATGTGCCAGTCGCGGCCGCGAAAGCGGAAGCTGAAGTCGCCGGGCAGTCGGCCCAGGCCGATCTTGCGCATCCAGTGGCTCAGGCCATTGAACAACAGGCAGGCCAGCAGGAAGACGATCAGCCAACGCATCGGCGCCCTGCCCTACAGCGTGTGCGTGCGGTCGCCCGCCGCGAAGCCCAGCGGGCGGAAGCCGGGCAGGCCGCGCGTGAACGCGATCACCTTGAACAGTTCGCCCATCTCGTGTTCGGTCAGCAGCTTCTGGGCGTTGGCGCGCTCGCGCAGGTCGGCCGTCTGCAACAGTTCGAGCAGGCCGCAGTTCATCAGAAAGCGCGCCTGGCTGGCATAGCCGGCCACGTCCAGCCCGGCGTCCTGGGCCACCAGCGCCATGCCCGTGAAGTCGACATGCGCGGTGATGTCTTTGTCGCCCACGTCGACGAGGGGGTCGGTGTCGGCCTGGTGGGCGCGGTGGCACATCAGCGTGCCGCCCGTGCGCTGCGGGTGGTAGTACTCGGCCTCGGGGAAGCCGTAGTCGATGAAGAACGCGGCACCACGTTCCAGCCGGAGGGACACGGTGCGCAGGAAGGCCTGGGCCTGCAGGTGGATCTCGGTGACGGCGCCTGGCACGAAACAGGTGTCGGGCACGGGCGGGCGCAAGGCCGTCGGGCGGTCCTGCCAGGCATAGCCGGCGGCGGTGTCGACGACGCCGCGCTCGTGCCAGGCTTGGCCGTCGAAGCGCAGCAATTGCACCGGCATGGCGTCAAGCACTTCGTTGCCCAGGACCACGCCGCGCAGCCGAGCGGGCAGCTCGTCCAGCCACTGCACCTGCGCGCCGAAGCGTGCCAGCCGCGCGGCCTGCCTGGCGCGCAGGGCGCCCGACAAGTCGACGATGCGGTAGCAGCGCACGCGGTCACCCAGCGTGTGCAGCAACTGCTCGGCGAGCGCGCCAGAGCCGGCGCCGAATTCGCACACATCGTCGGCCTGCGCTGCTTCCAGCGCCTGCGCCACCTGGCGCGCGATGGCGGCGCCGAAGAAGGGCGACAACTCTGGCGCGGTGACGAAGTCGCTGCCGCCCGGCCCGGGCAGGTGGCCGAACTGCCGGTCGCCCCGCGCGTAGTACCCCAATCCCGGCGCGTACAGCGCCAAGGCCATGAATTGGTCGAAGGGCAGCCAGCCGCCGGCAGCCGCCATGCGGCGGCTGATCAGCGTCGATAAACTGACCGGTTGCCTTGCCTGGTTGCCTGGGATTTCGCCGATCACGTCGGTATTGTAGGAACGCCCCCGCTCATGACTTCTGCACCCGTGGTTCTCGTCACCGGCGCGGCCCGCCGCCTCGGCCGCGCCATCGCCCTCGAACTGGCCGCCCACGGCTGGCAGGTGGCCGTGCACTACCGCGGCGACCCGAAAGACGCCGAAGACACCGCCCGCGAACTGGGCGGCGGCGCACGCGTCTTCTGCGCCGACCTGGCGAACGAGGCCGACTGCCAGGCCCTGGTTCCCGCCGTCTTGGCAGCCTGCGGCCGGGTCGACGCCGTCGTCAACAACGCCTCGCTGTTCGAGGTCGACGACGTGCACAGCTTCAGCTACGCCGCCATGGACCGCCACTGGCGCACCAACACCGCCCCGGCGGTGGTGCTGGCCCGCGGCCTGTTCGAGGCGCTGGCCGCACGCGGGCCGCAAGCGCGCGGCGCGGTCGTCAACCTGCTCGACCAGAAGCTCTTCAATCCCAACCCCGACCACCTGTCCTACACCCTGAGCAAGGCCGCGCTGCAGTTCGCCACCACGGTGCTGGCGCAGGCGCTGGCGCCGCGAGTGCGGGTGTGCGCCGTGGCCCCGGGCCTGACCCTGGGCAGCGACATGATCGACAGCGCCCGGCTGGCGCAGTTGCAGGCGGCCACGCCGCTGCAGCGCGGCGTGGCTGCGGCAGATGTCGCACGCAGCGTGCGCTTCCTGCTGGAAAATCAGTCGGTCACCGGCAGCACCCTGCTGGTGGACGCCGGCAGCCACCTGGCCCCGGCAGCACGCGATTTCGCGTTTCAGCCCCCAGAGCCCACCGCATGAGAACCCTTTGCATCGACCGCCTGCGCGTGCAGGCCAGTGTCGGCATCCTTGAACACGAGCTGCGCTCGCGCCAGCAATTGCTGATCACCGTCGAGGCCCTGTTGCCCGACGCGCCCACCCTGCCTGCCGGCGACGACGTGCACCATGTGCTGGACTATGCGCAGCTGCGCGACATCGCCAAGCAGGAAGCCGAAGGCCCGCATGTGAACATGCTGGAAACGCTGGCCGGGCGCATCGCCCAGCGGCTGCTGGCCCTGCCGGGCGTGGGCCAGGCGCGTGTGCGCGTGGTCAAGCCGGGCATCTTTCCGGACTGCGATGGCGTCGCCGTCGAGGTCGAAGCCGCCCGTGGAGAACGAACCTCGTCATGAACACCCACACCAGCGCAAGCACCCCCAAGGACCCGCGCCGCGCCGCGCACGAGACGAACAAGCTCAGCAAGCGCCTGCACCACCAGGTGGGCCAGGCCATTGCCGACTTCAACATGATCGAGCCCGGCGACAAGGTGATGGTCTGCGTCTCGGGCGGCAAGGACAGCTACAGCCTGCTCGACATCCTGATCAGCCTGCGCAAGCGCGCGCCGGTGGACTTCGAGATCATCGCCGTCAACCTGGACCAGAAGCAGCCCGGCTTTCCTGAACACGTGCTGCCGCAGTACCTGGCCCGGCTGGACATCCCCTTCCACATCGAGAACCAGGACACCTACACCATCGTCAAGAAGCTGGTGCCCGAGGGCAAGACGATGTGCAGCCTGTGCAGCCGCCTGCGCCGCGGCATCCTGTACCGCGTGGCCGGCGAACTGGGGGCGACCAAGATCGCGCTGGGCCACCACCGCGACGACATGGTGGTGACGCTGCTGATGAACATGTTCTTCGGTGGCCGCACCAAGGGCATGCCGGCCAAGCTGGTCAGCGACGACGGCAAGAACATCGTCATCCGGCCGCTGGCCTACGTGGCAGAAACCGACCTGCAGCGCTGGGCCGAGCACCGCGAATTCCCCATCATTCCCTGCACCCTGTGCGGCAGCCAGGACAACCTGCAGCGCGTGCAGGTGAAGAAGATGATCCACGAATGGGAGCGGCAATACCCCGGCCGCATCGACAACCTGTTCCACGCCATGACGCACGTGACCCCTTCGCACATGCTCGACCGGAACCTCTACCCCTTCACCACGCTCCAAGCCACCGGTGTGCCGGCCGAGGACGGCGACAAGGCTTTCGACGACGAACCTTGTGCGCCCGCGCTGCCCGGCACGCCACGTGTGCTGCAGGCCATGAACTTCTCGAAAGGCCTGCGGCTGGAACCCCTGGCATCGGAGGAATGAAACGATGAATCCGTCGCGTCTTGCCACCCTGGGCACGCTGGGCCTGGCCGCCCTGCTGCTGAGCGGCTGCGCCGCGCTCAGCAGCCTCAACAGTGAAGTGTCGAGCTTCGGCGAATGGCCGGCCGGGCGCACGCCGGGCACCTACGCCTTCGAGCGATTGCCGTCGCAGCAGGCCCTGGCCGCCGAAAGCGCAGCGCTGGAAGCCGCCGCCGCGCCGGCCCTGGCGAAGGCTGGCTTCAAACCCGCTGCCGCCGGCCAGGAGCCCGAGGTGCTGGTGCAGGTGGGCGCAAGAGCACAACGTACCGAAGACTCGCGCTGGGACGAGCGGCTGTGGTGGTCGGGCGGTTTCGGTTATTGGCGGCGCGGCCACGTGCTGTCGCCGCGCTGGAGCCTGGCCTACACCGACACCGTCCGCTACGACCGCGAGGTGGCCCTGCTGATCCGAGACCGCGCCAGCGGCAAGGCGCTTTTCGAAACCCGCGCCACCAACGAAGGCGCCTACCGAGGCGACCCGACGATCCAGGCAGCGATGTTCGAGGCCGCGCTCATGGACTTCCCGAAACTCGGGCTGAATCCGCGCCAGGTCACGGTGACGTTGCCGGCGTCGAAATGAGCGAGCGCAGGTCGTCTTCCCAGCCCTGCAGGCGCTGCTGCGCCTTCGACCGCTGTGCCGGCGTGGTGGCGTTGTGGATCTGCGCGACGAACTCGCAGTTGTAGGTGGTCAGCTTGCGTTGATAGGCCCGGTAGCTCGGGTCGGGTGACGCCTGGCTGCGCTCGGCCAGGGCCCGCAAGGCAGCGATACGCTGGTCGCGGTCGGCCTTCTCAGCGAGCAGTCGGCGCAGGGTCTGCACGGTGTCTGCCTGGCGGCGCTGGCGTTCGGCGAGCCACACTTCGGCATCGAAAGGCGAACGCGCCAGGCCTTCGGCCACGACCCGGCGCTGAGGCTCTTCCAGGCTGCCGTAGATCTGTTCCACGCGCTTGAAGGTGCGCTTGCTGGCCTCGGCACGGCGCTGGCCGGGGTCGGCCTGCAGGTACTCCTCGCGCATTTCCTGCATCGACTTCGCCTGGCGCTGTTCCAGGTGCCTGAAGTTGGCCTCGACCAGCGTGGGCAGCAGGTCAGCCATCTGCACCAGGCCCCGGTCGATGCTGGGCTCCAGACGGTCACGCGCCCGGGCGTACCAGTCGCACGTGGTCTCGGGCGTGACGGCATCGGCGACCACCGGCTTTGCCGCCGCCATCAGCGCGACCAGTTCGGGCAACTGCGTGCGCCGGTGCCAGTCGAAGAAGCCGTCGACCGACTGACGTACCGCGGGCGACTGGGCGCTGCTGAAGTCCATCTGCCCGTCGAGCCACCACCAGCTGAGCTGGGGCGCGGTGTTGTAGCCCAGGCGCAAGGCGCTGCAGCCGGCGAGCAGGGCCACGGCTCCAGCCACCAGAGCCCAACGGACTGCAAGTGCGCCCGAACGGTGAGACAGGCTGATGGCGCGGGGGGTCGTTGGCATGGTTGCGGGCAAGGGTACCCGAATGAGGCGGGCCCTGCCCGAAGTGCAACGCGCAACACCCGTGCGGGCGCCCTGGCGTCTGCAGCCTCGGCCTCAGCCGCCCGTCAGGTCACGCAGATGGCCGGCGATCGCGTCGTCCTGGCAGTTCGGGTAGAAGAGTTCCTGGAACTTCTCGCCGGCCACGGTGGCCTTCAGCAGCTCGGGGTCGACGGCCTTCAGCACGCTGAGCATGTCCTTGCACGCGGCGCCTTTCAGGTCCTTCAGGATGCCGCGGTTCCTGGCCATGATGGCAGCGCGCTCCTTGGGGTAGCCCACGCCGCGCTCCACTTCGAAGAGCTTTCGGTAGCAGTCCTGCAGGTTCAGCTCGGCGGCCCAGCCAAAGCCCTTGGCGTAGGGCATGGACAGGCAGTTGCCGTCGTTGATCTGGCCGAAGAGGAAGGCGTCGGTCGGGTCGATGACGAGCCCGCAGAACACCCCCGGCATGCTGTTGCAGGCGAGCATCGAGCCCATGCCCGTGCCGCAGCCGGTGACGACGAAGTCGGCCGCCTTGCTGTTGAGCAGGATGCCGGCGAGCAGGCCGTTCATGACATAGGTGAGCGAGGCCTTGTCCTCCGGGGCGTACATGCCGTAGTGGTGCACGCTGTGGCCCAGCGGTTCGACCACGGACTTGAGGGCGCCGTGGACGATCTCGGACTTGGCGGCCTGGCTGTTTTCGATGATGAGGGCGATCTTCATGGCACGGCTTTCATGGCAGGGGGGCGGACGACGTCCGCAGGGTTGGCGCAGGGCACGGCCAGGGGCAGCAGGCCGCCTGGCCGATGTTTCGGGGCTGCCGCACGCCGGCTGCAGAGCCGGCGCGGCGGCCGTCGAGCCCGGTGCCAGCCCTGGATGGGCAAGACGGCGTGGTCCGGATGGTCCACCTGGCTGACCGCTGGTCTTCACCCTATGGCGAGACCTGTGCGCTGGCTGAATTGTGCAGCCTGCCCGCGATAATCGGCTCCCAGGCCGCAGCAGCGGCTGCACAACGAGGCAAGTGATGGCACTGAACGTGGTGATCATGGCGGCGGGCAAGGGTACGCGGATGAAGTCGGCCCTGCCCAAGGTGCTGCACCGCCTGGCCGGCCGCGCGCTGCTGCAGCATGTGCTGGACACCGCGGCAGCACTGCAGGCTGCTCGCACCGTGGTCGTCACCGGTCATGGTGCTGAGCTCGTGGAAGCTGCTGCGGCGCCCAGCGGGGCCGTGTTCGCGCGCCAGATGCCCCAGCTCGGCACCGGCCACGCCGTGCTGCAGGCGGCACCCCTGCTCGACGACGCCCAGCCCGTGACCCTGGTGCTCTACGGCGACGTGCCGCTCATCAGCGTCGCCAGCGCCCAGGCCCTGCTGCAGGCCAGCGGTGGCGAACGCCTGGCGCTGCTGAGCTTCGAGCCGGCCGACACCGCGCGCTACGGCCGCATCGTCCGCAACGCGCAAGGCGCCGTGCAGGCCATCGTCGAATACAAGGACGCCACGCCGGAACAGCGCGCCATCACCGAGGTCTACAGCGGCATCATGGCCGCACCCACGGCAGCCCTGAAACGCTGGGTGGCGGCGCTGCGCAACGACAACGCACAGCAGGAGTACTACCTGACCGACGTCGTCGGCATGGCGGTGGCGGAAGGGATGCCCGTCCTGGCCCAGGTGACGCCCGACGAGACCGAGGTGGCCGGCGTGAACGACGCCGCGCAGCTGGCGGCGCTGGAGCGTGGACTGCAGGCCCGCATCGCGCGCACGCTGATGGACGAACAGGGCGTGCGCCTGGCCGACCCGGCGCGCCTGGACGTGCGCGGCACGCTGCAGTGCGGCCGCGACGTCGAGATCGACGTCAACTGCGTCTTCGAGGGCGAGGTCGTGCTCGCCGACGGCGTGCGCATCGGCCCGAACTGCGTGATCCGCCAGGCCCGCATCGGCGCCGGGGCGGTGATCCACGCCTTCACCCACATCGACGACGCCATCGTCGGCGCGGGCGCGCTCATCGGCCCCTACGCGCGGCTGCGGCCGGGCGCGGAGCTGGGCGAAGAGGTGCACATCGGCAACTTCGTCGAGGTGAAGAATTCGACGCTGGCGCGTGGCGCCAAGGCCAACCACCTGGCCTATCTGGGCGACGCCACGGTCGGCGAGCGCGTCAACTTCGGCGCCGGCAGCATCACCGCCAACTACGACGGCGCGAACAAGCACCGCACCGTCATCGGCGACGACGTGCACGTGGGCAGCAACTGCGTGCTCATCGCCCCTGTCGAACTGGGGGCCGGGGCCACCATCGGCGGCGGCTCGACCCTGAACCAGAACGCCCCCGCCGGGCAGCTGACCGTGGCGCGCGCGCGGGCGACGACGGTGCCAGCATGGCAACGGCCCAGAAAAGCCAAGGC
The DNA here is from genome assembly GCA_031411875.1 of Burkholderiales bacterium. Lineage (GTDB taxonomy): Bacteria > Pseudomonadota > Gammaproteobacteria > Burkholderiales > Burkholderiaceae_C > Rubrivivax. The sequence continues at coordinate 9,222 of JANOBX010000057.1, forward strand.
GCCTTCCGGTCCCGACGGCCAAGGCGCCTGACGGCGGCCCGGCCGAGTCAGGGGTTCGCTGATTCGAGCGTCGCCGCCGCCAGGCAAAAGTCGGCCCAGGCCTTGGCCTTCTCGCCCGGGCTGCGCAGCAGGTAGCTGGGGTGATAGGTCACGACCACCGGACGCTCGCCGGCCCGGTGCACCTGGCCGCGCAGCTGGCCCAGCGGCGCTTCGTTGCGCAGCAGGGCCTGCGCGGCGAAGCGCCCCATCGCCAGGATGATGCGCGGCTGCAGCAGTTCGATCTGCCGCTGCAGGAACGGCAGGCATTGCGTCAGTTCCTGGGCCTGGGGGTTGCGGTTGGCAGGCGGCCGGCACTTCAAGGTGTTGACGATGTAGACGCGCTGCGCGGGTTCGCCGTCGGCCTGTCGCGACAAGCCCAGCGCCGCCAGCATGGTGTCCAGCAGCTGCCCGGAGGCGCCCACGAACGGCTCGCCCAACCGGTCTTCCTCGGCCCCTGGCGCTTCGCCAACGATGAGCCAGTGCGCCTGCAGGTGCCCCGTGCCGAAGACCGTCTGGCTGCGGCTGTCGCACAGTCCGCAGGCGCGGCAGGCGGCCACGGTCTGGCGCAGCCCGGCCCAGTCCAGGCCCTCGGTCGCCACGGTCTGCAGCCTTGGCGCGGCGGCGAGGGCCGGGGCGGGGGCCGGGGCCTGTGCAGGAACAGGAGAAAGCGCCACCCGCGAAGGCTGCGCCATCGCCTGCGGGACTTCGGCTGCTTCGGTCACCGTCTCGACGGCAGGTGCCACCGGCGACGGCGTCCACAGCCGCAGGCCCATGGCCTGGAGCATGCGCGCCTGACGCTCCGACCAGCTCATGGCGCGCTCCCTTCGGTGCCCAGCCGCATGACGATGGCGTCTTCCCTGCCGGTGGCGGCCGGGTAGTAGCCACGCCGCAGCCCGACCTCGGCAAAGCCGTAGCGCCGATACAGCGCCCGTGCCCGGTGGTTGCTCTCGCGGACCTCCAGGAACAGCTGCGACAGGCCCCGCTGCCGGCCCATCAGCTCGACCGACTGCAGCAAGCCCCAGCCCAGGCCCAGGCCCTGCCAGTCGGGCGACACGGTGATGTTCAGCAGATGCAGTTCGTCGACACCCGGCATGGCCACGAAATAGCCGGCCAAGGTGACCTGCCCGGCGTCCATGACATGCAGCACTTCGGCGCCATAGCCTGCCGCCAAGGAGTCGATGAAGTTGCCCCGGCTCCAGGGGAAGCTGTAGGCGCGGGCTTCGATGTCCATGACGCCGGCGACGTCGCGCACGGTCATGGCCCGGCGGGTCTGCAGCGGACGGGGGCGCGCGCTCACGATGCGGTCCGACGAGCGTCAAGCGCGTCACGGGCTTCACGGGCTTCACGCAGCGCCTGCCGCTCGGCCGTGGTCTGGGCCACCTTGTCGCGCAGGTAGATGGGCAAGGCCTGGGCGGGGTCGATCGTGGCACCTGCTGCCCAGGCTGCGGCAGCCAGACGCCCCAGGGCAGCGGCGCGGTCCTGTTCGGCGTCGAACTGGCGCGGCCCGGGCTGGCTGCCCGCCCGGGCCCCGAAGGCCGCCCAGGCCGACCCGGCTCGCCAGGCGGGCGCCGGGCCTGCATCCCAGGCGCTGTGCAGCGCGGCCAGGCTCATCAGCGCGGGCGCCTGCAGCGTCTGCCAGCCGCCGCCAGTGTGGACGTAGCGCGCGACATAGGCCTCTTCCATCCGCGCGTCCATGGCCACGGCCACGTCGAAGAGCTCACCGGCTGCGGCGCCCGCCTGGGCACGCGCATCCTCGGCCACGATGAGCAGGCTGTCGATCGCCAGCAGCGGGCAGCCCAGGCCATACGCCAGGCCCTGCGCCACCGCGCAGCTGGTGCGCAGGCCGGTGAAGGCGCCCGGCCCCTGTCCGAAGGCGATGGCGTTCAGCGCGCCCATCGGCAGCGCCTGCTGCGCCAGCAAGGCCTGAACCTGCGGCAGCAGGCCGGCAGACGCCAGCGCGCCGCCAGCGCCGTTGCTGCCGGCCTGCCCGGCAGCGCTGTCGACGAACACCGACAGCTGTTCGGTGGACGTGTCGAAGGCCAGCAAGCTGGGCTTCGAGCCGGTGGCCGAGCCTTGTGGGCGCGCGCCGTCATGCCCGTCCGGAACGAAGCCTTTTGCACTCACGGCATCACCCTGGCCACCGGCAGGGCGCGCACAGGCGCCGCGGCCCGCAGCCCCACGAGCAGACCCAGGCCCACGCACAACAACCCGCCCAGCGCCGCCAGGCCCAGCGGCTCGCCGAGCAGTGGCACCGCCAGCAGCGCCGCCAGCGGCGGCACCAGGGCGGTGAGCATGGTCGTGCGCAGCGGGCCGAAGGTCTGCACGACCGTGGTGTATGCCAGGCCAGCCGCCAGCATGGCCAGGCCGCCCTGATACACCGCCTGAAAAGCGATTTCGCCCCAGGGTGCCGAAGCCAGCCGGCTGGGCACCCAGCCGGCCAGCACACCCAGCGCGTACAGCGGCACGTAACTGAGCAGGCAGCCCAGGGCGATGGCCAGCGTCGCGTCGACGGCGCCGATGCGCCAGCGGCGGCACAACACGCCGTAGCTGGCCCAGGTGAGGCTGGCGGCCATGAACAGCAGGTCGCCGATCCAGGTGTCGCCACCCTCGAAGGCCTGCAGCAGGCTGGTTCCGCCCACCAGCACGCCGCCCAGTGCGATCAAGCCCAGGCCGATGGCACGCCCGCGGCTCAGCGATTCGCCCAGCCACAACCAGGCCAGCAGGGCTGTCCACAAGGGCAGTGAACCCGGCAGCAGCACCGCCGCATGCGACACCGGGGCGTAGAAGAAGCCGGTGTAGGCCAGCATGCAGTAGCCGACGCCGGCCGTGGCGGCCAGCGCGCCCCCGCGCCTGAGCGCCAGCGAAGCACTTGGGCCCAGGCCATCCCGAAAGCGTGGCCAACGCCAGGCGACGAACGGAACCACCACGAGGCCCGAGAGGAGGAAGCGCAGCCAGACGATGTCGAAGGGCGTCAGGCTGCGGCTGGCGCTGGAACGAGCCACGAGGATGAACGAGGTCCAGATCAGCAGCACCGCTGCCGCACACCACGCACCGGTCCAGAACGCGCGCCGGGTCAGCGGCGCAGGGGGCGTAGAGGGCATGCGGCCAAGTTTAGCCGTGCCATGATGCCGCAGCGACCCGCCAGACAACCCATGACACCCCATCCGCCTTCTTGCCGCTGGCTTGCCGCATCGGCCTTCTCGATCGTTGTCGCGCTGGCCGGCAGTGGCGCCGTGGCCAAGACCCCGGCCGCCTCCGACGAAGGCCAGGCGCTGCCGCCCGAAGTGCGCAGCGCCCTGCAACGCGCGCAGCTGCCCCAGTCGGCGCTGTCGGTGGTGGTGCACGACGCCAGCACCGGCCAGCGCGTGCTGGAGCGTCAGGCCAGCCAGCCGGTGAACCCGGCCTCGCTGATGAAACTGCTGACGACCTTCGCCGCGCTCGAACTGCTCGGCCCGGCGTCCACCTGGCGCACCCCGGTCTGGCTCCACGGCAGTGTGCGCGACGGCGTGCTCGACGGCGACCTCGTCATCAAGGGCAGCGGCGATCCGACGCTGGTGATGGAGCGCGTCTGGTTGCTGCTGCGCCGCGTGCAGCAGCTCGGCGTGCGCGAGATCC
>JANOBX010000058.1:0-4163 GCA_031411875.1 Burkholderiales bacterium
GCGTCGCCGCCGCATACCGTTCGCGCGGGGTGGCTTCTGCCCCGGGTCGGGGTACGACCACCAGGCTTCTGCCCCGCCGCGGCCGGGCCGGCGCGACGAATTCCGGGAAGTCGGGCCAGGTCTTGTCCTGGCCCGACCAGGTGCCCCCCGCAAAGGGGCACACCACGATGTAGCCCGGGCCGATGCAGTGGGCCGTGCGCAGCGCCTCGGCCTGCAGGCGGTGCTCGGCCGAAGGCCGAAGGCCCAGTGCTGCCGGAAGCGGCGCGTCTGCGCCGAGCAGGCTGCTGCCCAGGTGCCAGTACACCTGCAGTTCGTGCACCCCCTGCGGCCGCGTCACCGCGCGCGCCAGCAGCAGGCTGCGCCCCTCGTAGGCATGGCCGAGCGCGCGCAGGCCGGCCAGGCGAAATTCCAGGGCGCTCGAAAACGAATAGGGAAAGCACACCGCGTTCAGACGCCGGCCGAAGCCCGGGTCGAGCGCCATCGCCTGCGCACGCAATTCCCGCAGCTGCCCGATGCGCCCGCGGGCCGTCGGTGCCAGGGTGTGGACCGGCCAGCCATGCCCGGCCAGCAGGTCGCGAGCCCAGCCCTTGCCCAGCAGCTGCAGGCCGTAGCCGGCGTCCGCCAGCCGCTGCAGCGTGGGCAGGCCCAGCGTGACGTCTCCCACCCAATTGCGCAGCCGCACGATCAGGGGGCGGGAAGGGGCGCTTTCGTGGCGGAGGACCGGGGGCATGCGGAGTCGATAATTCGCCCGGATTCTGACAGTCACCCAGGCCGCGCCTTGAACCACGAAAACCCGCCGTCACCCCCCTTGCCGACCGCCAGCGACATCGTCGCCCTGCATGACCGCCTGCTCAGCACGGCCGGCTGGCCGGCCGCACCCACCGCTGTCTTGCCGAACCCGCACCCGGTGTGGACCTGGCTCGAAACCAACCACCGCTGCAACAGCCTGCTCTGGGCCGAGGAAGACCTGGCGCGGCGCACCACCGTGGCGGCCGAGGCCATCGCCGCCAACAAGCGGGCCATCGACGGCTACAACCAGGCCCGCAACGACGCCACCGAACGCGTCGACGAACTGCTGCTCGTGGCGCTGGGGCTGGTCGACCCGGCCTCCGCGCGCACCGACGAGCCGGTGTCGACGGTGCCGCCCGGCGCACGCCTGAACAGCGAAACCGCGGGCAGCATGGCCGACCGGCTGTCCATCCTGGCCTTGAAGCTGCACGCCATGCAGGTTCAGGCGGGGCGCAGCGACGTCGACGAAGCCCACCGCAGCGCCAGCCGTGCGCGGCTGGCGCGGCTGCAGCAGCAGCGCGCCGATCTGGCCGCCTGCCTGGACACCCTGCTGGCCGAGGCCCTGGCCGGCCGTGCCTATTTCAAGATCTACCGCCAGTTCAAGATGTACAACGACGCGCGCTTCAACCCCGCCCTGGTGGCCGAGCGCGCGGCGCTGGGCGTGCCTGCTGCGAGCCGTCGCGCCGGATGAGGCTGTTGATCGTCAAGACCTCGTCGATGGGCGACGTGGTGCATGCCTTGCCGGTGGTCACCGACATCCTGCGCCAGCACCCGGACGCCGAGATCGACTGGCTCGTCGAGGCGCCCTTCGCGGCGATTCCGCAGCTCAACCCCGGCGTCGACCGCGTCCTGCCGATGGCCTGGCGCAAATGGCGCGACCAGCTCTTCCAGCGCGCCACATGGCGCAGCATGGGGGCATTGCGTACCGAGCTGCGCCGTGAACCCTACGACCTGGTGCTCGACCTCCAGGGCCTGCTGAAAAGCGCGCTCTGGGCGCGCCAGGCGCGTGGCCCAGTGGGTGGTTACGACCAGGCGAGTGTGCGCGAGCCGCTCGCGGCCTGGGCCTACCAGCGCAGGGCCGCGGTGCCGCGTCAGCTGCATTCGGTGCAACGCTGCCGCATGCTTGCCGCCGCGCACCTGGGTTATGCCATGCCGCACAGCGCGCCCGACTTCGGACTTCAGGCGCCCACGGCCGGCTGGAAGCCGGGCGCACCTTACGCCGTCATCATCCCGAACGCCAGCCGGCCCGAGAAACTGTGGCCCGAGCGCAGCTGGGTGGCCGTGGGCCGGCGCATGCTGGAACGCGGCTGGCTGCCCGTGGTGCTGTGGGGGCGCGACGCCGAGCAGACGCTGGCCGAGCGCATCGCCGCCGGCTGCGACGGCGACGTCCCGCCCTTCCTGAAAGTGGGCGAGATGGCTGGCGTGCTGGCCGGCGCTCAGCAGGTGGTCGGGCTGGACACGGGCTTCACCCACCTGGCCGCAGCGTTCGGCCGGCCCACGGTGGGCATCTACTGCGATCACGAACCCGGCCTGGCCGGCATCACCGGCTCGGGGCCGGTGGCCAGCATCGGTGGCAAGGGTCAGGTGCCCTCTAAGAACGAGGTGCTCGCGCTCGTGGCGGCGCAGTTCGGGGCTTAGCTAAGTCGTCTCGGCCGCGTCGCGGACAGAGTTTGCGCCGCCGAAGCTGTCGTTGAAGGTGAACAGCAGCGAGATGTAGAACACCGTGGACAGGAACAGACCCGCAGGCACGCTGACCAGGCTGGCCAGCTGCCCCATGCCGAGCAGCCCGAACACCAGGGCCGAGCCCACGCCCACGCCGAGCACCAGGGCCGTCCAGGCCACGAGATAGGCGAACAAGGCACCCTTGCTGCGCCACACGGCCAGCGCACTGGAGAACAGCGCCTGGGCCACGCCCTGGCCGCCCCAGTGCACCAGGGCCGGCGCGTGCCAGTAGGGAATGGACAAGGCCGTGCCCAGGCCGATGCCCAGCAACGCGGCCAGGCTGACGCCGGGTTCGGACAACAGGGCCTGCATGTCTGCCTGCGAGCCGTCGCCCCGGGCCATCAGTTCCTGCAACCGCATCATGGCGTCGTCGCTCACGGCGTTGCACAGCAGCAGGATCAAGCTGGCGCAGACACCGTAGCCCACGCACAGGATGAGCAGCGACCGGCGCCGTTTCGGGTCGCCCTGCAGCGGTTCGATGAACTGGCGCGGCGAGACCGGGCCGTCGAGCAGCGCCGACTGGCTGGCCACCATGAAGCCCAGCGACAGCAGCGGCAGCATCATCATCTGCAGCATGTTGCCCAGCACCGGCACCAGGCTGGCGAACACGGCCGCGAACAGGAAGGCCATGAACATCAGCGCGAACGGCAGGGGCCGGCGCTTGAACAGGCGGAAGGCATCGCCCACCCAGCGCGGGCCGCGCGCGGGTTCAACCGACTTCAGCAACAGGGGCATGGGGTTCAGACCGTCCTAGGGTGCCAGGGTTCGGCAATGCGGAATGCCAGCACCCGTTCGAAGTGGCTGGGGTCCTTGGGCTGGAGCAGCGCGGCGTCGCGCGGCAGATGCCAGTCCCACAGACGCGAGATCCAGAAACGCAGCGCCGCGGCACGCAGCAGGGCCGGCAGCAGCCGCGCCTCGGCCGCACTGAGCGGGCGCACTGCTTCATAGGCTGCCATGAACGCGATGGCGCGGTCGTCGCAGGGGCGACCGCTGCCGGGGTCGGCGCACCAGTCGTTCAGGCACACGGCCACGTCGAACAGCAGGGTGTCGGTGCCGGCGAAGTAGAAATCGAAGAAGCCGCACAGCTGGTCGGGGCCGGCGGTGTCGTCGAACATGACGTTGTCGCGAAACAGGTCGGCGTGGATCGGCCCGACCGGCAGGGCCTGGCCGGCGGGCGAACCTGCCACCTGCTGCTGGAAGGCCAGTTCGTCGGCCAGCATCCTGGCCTGGGCGGCCTGCAGGTGGGGCAGGACGACGGGCACGGTGTCAGACCACCAGGCCAGGCCACGCAGATGCGGCTGGCGCAGTTCGAAGCTGGCCCCGGCCAGATGCATGAGAGCCAGCATTTCCCCCACCTGTGCGCAATGCGGGGCGTCGGGCGCCAGGCGGTGGCTGCCGGGCAGGCGGGTGACGACGGCGGCTGGTTTGCCGGCCACCGCATGCAGGCTCGCGCTTAATCCCAATTCCGACATCGTACAGTGCGGCGCCAGCGGAACGGTGAAGGCCTCGGCCAGTGTCGCGATCTTTTTCATCTGAGTGATGCCGCCGGTGTGACCGCAGTCCGGCTGCAGGATATCCACGCAGTTGTTCTGCAGGTAGGGCATCATCTCCCAGATCGTCCTGTCGCGCTCGCCGGTGGCCAGCGGAATCTT
>JANOBX010000059.1:0-22710 GCA_031411875.1 Burkholderiales bacterium
GCCCAGGCTGCGCGGGGTCAGGGCTTCCAGCAGCAACGTGGTGCTGGGCCGGTTGCCCGGGAAGCTGCGATGCTGGGCGAGTACGGCGGGGGCCATGCCTGCTGCGGCGGTGGGCGCATGTTCTGCTTCGGCCTCGGCCGCGGTCTTGCCCAGCATCAGCGCCTGGCTCTGCGCCAGGCAGTTGGCCAGCAGCTTGGTGTGCAGGTCGGCGTGCGCGTGGCTGGGGGTCTTCACCGCGATGAACTCCACCGGCACCACGTCCGTGCCCTGGTGCAGCATCTGGAAGTAGGCGTGCTGGCCATTGGTGCCGGGCTCGCCCCAGACCACCGGGCTGGTGGCATAGGGCACGGGCCGCCCCTGCGTGTCCACGCGCTTGCCGTTGCTTTCCATTTCCAGCTGCTGCAGGTAGGCCGGCAGCCGCGCCAGCCCCTGGTGATACGGCGCGACGCTGCGGCTGGAAAAGCCGTGGAAGTTGCGGTACCAGACATCCAGCAGGCCCAGCAGCACCGGCAGGTTCTGCGCCAGCGGGGCTTCGGCGAAATGCCGGTCCATGGCGTGCGCGCCGGCGAGCAAGGCGCGGAAGTTGTCGGCGCCGATGGCGATGGCGATCGGCAGGCCGATCGCGCTCCACAGCGAATAACGTCCGCCCACCCAGTCCCAGAAGCCGAAGGTGGTGCTGATGCCGAACTGCGCCGCGGCGGCCACGTTCGTGGTGGTGGCCGCGAAATGGCGGGCGATGTCGGTGCCGCCCTGCTGCAGGAACCAGGCGCGCGCCACCGCTGCGTTGGCCATGGTTTCCTGGGTCGTGAAGGTCTTGCTGGCGACGATGAACAGCGTGTGCCGGGCGTCCAGCCCGCGCAGCACCGGCGTGATGTCGTGGCCGTCGACGTTGCTGACGAAGTGCAGTCGCTTGCCGCGGTGGGCGAAGGCGTCGAGCGCCGGCACCATCATCTGCGGGCCCAGGTCGCTGCCGCCGATGCCGATGTTGACGATGTCGGTGATGTGCTCGTCGGCACGCACCTGCTCGGCATAGGCCAGCATCGCGGCCAGCACGCCCTGCACCTCCGCGTTGAAGAGGGTGCCTGCGCCGGGCGGGGCGCGCAACGCGGTGTGGAGCACGGCGCGGCCTTCGGTGCCGTTGATCGCTTCGCCGCGCAGCATGGCGTCGCGGTGGGCTTCCAGGCCGCATTCGCGGGCCAGGTCCAGCAGGAAGTGCAGGGTGGCGGAGTCGATCAGGTTCTTCGACAGGTCGGCGAAGACCTCGGGCGCCTGGACGCTGAAGCTCTGGAAGCGGGCGGGGTCGCGGGCAAAGGCTTCGCGCAGGTCCAGGTCGCGGCCATGGGCCTGCCAGTGGCCTTGCAGGCACGCCCAGGCCGGGGTGGCGTCGCAGCGCAAGGGCGTGCCCGTCGGGCCCGTCATTGCTGGAGAGCCCCGATCAGCTGGTCCAGCTTGCCGGCGTCCACCGCGAAGGCGCGGATGCCTTCGGCCAGCTTTTCGGTGGCCATGGCGTCTTCGTTCAGCGCCCAGCGGAAGCCGGCCTCGTCGAAGTGCACGGCTGGCAGCTCCAGCGCGCGAGCGGCCCCTGCGTCCAGCGCCGGGGCCAGGGTTTCGCTGCTGGCCTGCAGCTGGGCCAGCAGTTCCGGGCTGATGGTCAGCAGGTCGCAGCCGGCCAGTGCGAGCACCTGGCCGACGTTGCGGAAGCTCGCACCCATCACCTGCGTGGCGATGCCGTGGCGCTTGTAGTGGTTGAAGATGGCGCGCACGCTCTGCACGCCCGGGTCGTTCGCGCCGGCGCGGGCGGCTTCGTCCCACTGCGCACCCTGCTGCTTCTTGTGCCAGTCGTAGATGCGGCCGACGAAGGGCGAGATCAGGCGCACGCCGGCTTCACCGCAGGCCACCGCCTGGCAGAAGGCGAACAGCAGGGTCAGGTTGCAGCGGATGCCCTCGCGTTCGAGCACCTCGGCGGCGCGGATGCCTTCCCAGGTGGCGGCAATCTTGATCAGCACCCGCTCAGGGCCGATGCCGGCCTCGCGGTACAGCGCCATCAGGCTGCGGGCGCGCTGCAGGGTGGCTTCGGTGTCGAAGGACAGCCGGGCATCGACCTCGGTGCTGACGCGGCCTGGAACGACCTTCAGGATCTCCAGCCCGAAGCGCACCAGCACCTGGTCGACGACGTCCGGCAGCGGGCGGCCCGCATGGCGGGCCACGGTCTCGGCCAGCAGCGGTGCGTAGTCGGGCTGCTGCACGGCCTTCAGGATGAGGCTGGGGTTGGTGGTGGCGTCCTGCGGCGTGAAGGCACTCAGCTGGCGGAAGTTGCCGGTGTCGGCGACGACGATGGTGTGCTGCTTGAGCTGTTCGAGCTGGTTCATGGCGGTGTGTTTGGAAAAGGCCCAAGCATGGATTAGACCCGAGTCATCCGCCCCACCTTTCCAACTCCACGGCATGGCGCGAAAAGCGTGCTGGTGCCGGGCCAGCTTCGGCCATCGCGCCGGGCCGCTGCGTTGCACACTGACGCGGCGCGCCATGATTGCCCGATCCTTGCCTTTGCCGCTGCCCCTGCCGCTGCCCATGCCTTGGCCCACCGATGCGGTGGACCCGAGCGCGCGCGTGCCGCATCCGCCGACCGACGCCGAGCGCGCACGTCGCCGCCCCACGCCGCTGTGGCAGGCAGTGCTGCTTGCCGGCCTGCTGCACCTGTGGCTGGGGTTGTTGCTGGGCAGCGTGCCGCCCGGCAGTGCCTTGCCGGGGCAGGGGGTTTGGGGTGCCATCAACCTGCGCCTGCAGGCCCCGGGCGAGGCCACGAGTCGGCCCGCTGCCGAACTCCAGCCGCCGCTGCCTGCCACGGGCCCGCCCGGCGATGCGCCGGCCACCCGCTGGGGCGGCGCGGTGCGTGCGCAGGCGCCCTTGCCGGCGGCCGAACCGGGTGCGGCGCAGCTGGGGGACTGGGCAGCGGTGCCGGCAAGGCCTGCCGGGTCCGCCGATCTGCCCGCCACGCCGCGGGCACCCGAACCGGCTTCTGCGTTGAATGAGCTGCCAAGACTGCCTGCCCTGGCCGACCGAGCCGAGCCGCGGCGGCTGCAGGCGCCACCCGAGATCGCCGCGAACCGTGCGACAGCCCTCGCCAGCACCCCGGCTGCGCCCGCGGCCCGTCTGGCGGAGCTGCCGGCCCTGCCCGCACCGGCGCTGCTCGAAGCGCCGCTGGCCCGCCTGCCGGCCCAGCCCGCGGCGTCGTCGGCAGCCCGCCTGGCACCGCTGGCGCCCAGCCCGCAGGCCAGCCTGCCCGATGTGCCACTGGCCACGCCGGAACTGCCCGCCCTGCAGGCGCCCGACGCGCGGCTGTCCACTGCAGCGCCTCTGGTCGCGCCTGTCGTGCCCATGGCGCCGCTGGCCGCCCAGCTTCCGGCTGCGGCGCCGGCCCTCACGCCGGCCCTGCCCAGCCTGCCGGATCTGCCCGTGATGGCGCCCGTGGCACCAGCGGCCAGCGTGGCGTCCGGTGCCGCGTCCAACCTGGCGCCGGCACCGGATCGCGCCGCCTCTCCCGGCCTGCCCGACGCGGGCACCCGCACCGGTGCCGATGTCGCCACCGCACCTTCGGCGCCGGCCAGCGCACCGCGCCTGAATCTGCAACTGCCGCGCTCGCGGGGCGGCGAGCTGTCCCGGCTGGGCAGCGCCGGCGTGCTGGCGGTGATGCCACGGCCGCCCGAGCTGAAGACCAGACTCGCGCGCGAGATCGAGAAGTCGGCCCCCCCCGACTGCCGCACCGCCCATGCGCAGATGGGCCTGCTGGCCGTGGTGCCACTGGCGGCCGACGCGCTGAAGGCCGACGGCGGCTGTCGCTGGTGAAAGCGCTGCCGCGCCAGCGCTCCGCCTGAACTGCGGCGCTGCCCGACGACGGGGGTCCGCACGGTCGGCCTGCCGGAACCACCCGGTCACTCCTGCGAAGGCCGACGCGCTCAAGTTGGCGGGTAGCAGGCCGAGACGGTGGGGATGGATCTCCTGGCCCGCTAGGCACGTGCTGCGCGCGTCGGTGACGACGCGTTGGCGGACCAGCGCGACCGCATCGCGCTCATCATGAGCGCCCTGTCTGCCATGCTCCTGCTGCCGTTCACCCTGCACCACCTGCTGGCCGGACGGGTGGCCCTGGGCGGCATGGTGCTGGTCGCGCAGGCCATGATGGCGGTCAACGCCTGGGCCCTGCGCCGCGGGCGCGAGGCACCGGTGCCGTTTTCCCTGCTGACACTCGGCTTCATGGTGGAGGTGTGCGTATCGATCCACCGGCTGGGGTTGCTGGGCACCTACTGGGCGTTTCCGGCGGTGCTGGTCTGCTGTTTCATGATGTCGCGACGGCTCGCGCTGCTGTTCGGCGTGTCGATGCTGCTGGTGTCGACCTGGCTGGTCTGGCAGGGCCTGGGGCTGCCGGTGGCGGTGCGCTTCTGCGACACGCTGTCCGTGACGCTGATCCTGGTGAATGTGGTGCTGAACGTGCTGGGCGACCTGCAGCGCGCCCTGGTGGAACAGGCGCTCACCGACCCGCTCACGGGTGCTTACAACCGCCGCCACCTGGCGCAACAGCTCGGCGTCCTGGCGGGCCGCGGCCCGGACGTGTGCAGAAATGCGCTGCTGGCCATCGACATCGACCACTTCAAGACCATCAACGACCGGCATGGCCATGCGGTCGGAGACGCCGTGCTCGTGTCGTGCGTGGCAGCGATCTCGGGGCGCAAGCGGCAGAGCGACAGGATGTTCCGCACGGGCGGTAAAGAATTCGTGTTGCTGCTGCCCCGCACCTCGGCGCCCGACGCCCAGCGGGTGGCAGAGTCCCTGCGCGCCCGCATCGCCGATGCGCCGCTGCTGCCCGGACACCCCGTCACCGTGAGCATCGGCGTGGGCGTGCAGCAGCCGCAGCACAGTGCCGACGACTGGCTGGGCGCGGCCGATCGGGCGCTGTACCAGGCCAAGCACAACGGCCGCAACCGGGTGGAGGTGTCGGCCTGAACCTGGCCGGTCCGGCCGTCAGGCCCCGCGCCGTTTCAACGCCTTCAGTGCTTCGCGCACCGTCAAGGGCGCCAGGCGTGCTGCGTACTCGGCGCAAAAGGCCCGCACTTCTTCGGCTGCGTCGTAAGAGCGCTCGCGCAGCGCCCAGCCGATGCCCTTGCGCAGGAAAAACTCGGCGGGCCACGGGTTGGCTGCGCTGGCGGGCCCGATCGACGGCAGGATGCATTCGTAGAGCAGAACCGCGTCGAACTCGCGCTTCAGGCCGCGCTGGCACAGGATGGCAGCGCGGCGCAGCCACAGGTCGTCACCCTGGGCCCACTGCCGCAGCACGGGCTTCATCGCGGCGGGGTGGCGGGCCAGCAGCGGGCCAATGGCTTCGGCCGAGAGTTCGTCGCAATGGTCCCACCAGGCCCCCGTGACGATCATGTGTTCGAAGACGGGCAGCAATGGCAAGGCCAGCAGGTGGCGGTGCTGCCGTTGCCGCGCCAGTTCGCTGGCGGCATAGCGTTCCTCGCGGAAGCGGGCTTCGTCCCACAGCGCCCGCATCGTGTCGGCCAGGGTGACGGGGTCGGTCAGCGGATGCTGCTGCACCACGGCGGCGGTGATCTGCCGCCGCCGTGGCGCCGCCAGGCCGTGGAAGGGCAGAGCCGACTTCATGTAGGCCTGCATGGCCCCAGCCCGCGCTGCGTCGGCCTGCCCCGCGAAGCCGGCGCGCAGCGTGTCGATCAGCAGCCGGTGCGCGGCCACGGGCTACAGCACCAGCAGCGCCCGGAAGTCGTTGACGTTGGTGAAGGTGGGCCCCGGCACCACCAGGTCGCCCAGCGCTTCGAAGAAGGGGAAGGCGTCGTGCCGGTCGAGCATGGCCGCGGCGTTCAGGCCCAGGGCCTGGGCGCGCGCCAGGGTGCTGGGCGTGACGATGGCGCCGGCGTTCGATTCGATGCCGTCGATGCCGTCGGTGTCGGCCGCCAGCACGTGCACGCCGGGCTGGCCCTGGAGCGCCAGTGCGCAGCCCATCAGGAACTCGCCGGCGCGGCCGCCCCGGCCGGGTTGGGGGTGGCGCACCGTGACCGTGGTCTCGCCACCGCTCAGGATGACGCAGGGCCGGCCGAAGGGCTGTCCGCGCCGCGCCACGGCGCGCGCCAAAGCGGCGTGCACCTTGCCGACCTCGCGGCTTTCGCCTTCCAGGTCGTCGCCCAGGATGTGGGCTTCGATGCCTGCGGCGCGCGCCAAGGCTGCGGCCGCTTCCAGGCTCTGCTGCGGCGTGGCGATGGTGTGCACTTCGTGGCCCGCGAAGATCGGGTCACCAGGCTTGGGGGTCTCGAAGGCGCCGCTTTCCAGCCCGGCCAGCGCGGCTGCCGGGATGTCGATGCGATAACGGCGCAGAATGGCCAGCGCGTCGGCGCAGGTGGTGGAATCGGCCACGGTGGGGCCGCTGGCAATGACCTCGGGCGCGTCGCCGGGCACGTCGCTGATGAGCAGCGTGACCACGCGTGCCGGCGCGCACAGCGCGGCCAGGCGGCCGCCCTTGATGCCGCTGAGGTGCTTGCGCACGCAGTTCATCTCGTCGATGGCCGCGCCGCTGTGCAGCAAGGCCTTGTTGATGGCCTGCTTGTCGGCCAGCGTCAGGCCCGGGGCGGGCATCGACAGCAGGGCCGAACCGCCCCCGCTGATCAGGCACAGCACCAGGTCGTGGGCCGTCAGGCCCTGGGCCAGCTGCGCGATGCGCGCCGTGGCCTGCAAGCCGGCTTCGTCGGGCACCGGGTGGCGGGCCTCGACGACCTCGATGCGGCCCGGCCGTGCGGCATAGGCCGGCGGCACGTGTTCGTAACGGGTGATGACCAGGCCCGTCAGCGGCGCTTCGGCCGGCCAGAGGGCGTCCACCGCGGCGGCCATGGCGCCGCCGGCCTTGCCGGCACCCAGCACCAGGGTGCGCCCCTGGCTGGGCGGTGCCGGCAGATGCGCACCCAGGGTCTGGGCGGGCAGGGCGCGGGCCACGGCCGCGGCGTACAGCGCGCGCAGGAAACCGCTCGGGTCCTGCCGGGCCGAAGGTGTTGCGGTGTGGAGGTCGGCGTGGCCCATGGTTCAGCGCCGAGCCGGCTGGACTTGCAGCGGGAAGTTCGTGCAGCCCAGCGGCTCGCTGATGGCTCGGCTGGCCTCGGTCAGCATGGCCACCATCTCGGGTTCGCGCTGCTCGTCGTAGCGGAAGGTGGGAAAGCTGATGCTCAAGCCCGCCACGGCCTGGTTGAAGCGGTCGAAGATGGGCACGCCCAGGCAGCGGATGTGCTGGTCGAACTCCTCGCGGTCCTGGCCGAAGCCCTGCTCGCGCGTGCGGTCGAGCTCCTGCAGGAAGGCCGCCGGCTCGGTGATGGTCTTGTCGCGGAAGCGCTCGAACTTCACGCCCTGCAGCACGTGGTCGCGGCGTTCGGCGTTCTCCCAGGCCAGCAGCACCTTGCCGATGGCCGTGCAGTGGATGGGCGCGCGCCGGCCTACGCGGGAATACATCCCCAGCATGTGGCGGCTGTCCACCTTGTGCACGTAGATGATCTCGCTGTCGATCAGCATGCCCAGGTGCACGGTCTCGCCGGTGCGGTCGGCCAGCATCTGCATCTGCGGGTTGGCCAGGCCCACCAGCTCGGGGTACTGCAGCGCCTTGGTGCCCAGTTCGAACACCTTCATCGTCAGGCCGTAGCGTTCGCTGTCGGTTTCCTGGCGCACGTAGCCCAGGGTCTTCATCGTGTTCAGGAAGCGGTAGACCGTGGCCTTGGGCATGGCCAGGCGGATCGACAGGTCGCTGACGCCGGTTTCACTGCGTTCGGCCAGCGCCTGCAGGATGGCGAACACCTTGAGCACCGCGGCCACCGATTCCGGCTGGCGACTGTCGAGCAGGTCGTCTTCGAGCTGTTTTGAATTCATCGGGCTCACGTTTCAAGAACTTTATTGTGACGCTTGTCGGCGCCGTGACACAATGAAACGGCGTTTCAATTTCTGCATCAGCCTATGGAAACAGGCCTGTCGACCCCCGCCCAGCCCCTGCGCGTGGCCCTGTTCGGCGAATGCATGCTGGAACTGCAGGGCCAGGCCTTCGGCGCCCTGCACCAGGGTTACGGTGGCGACACCTTCAACACCGCCGTGTACCTCGCGCGCTGCGGCGCCGCTGCCGGCCTTCAGGTGCGTTATGCCACGGCACTGGGTGACGACCCCCTGAGCAGCGGCCTGCTCGAACGCTGGGCCGCCGAAGGCCTGGACCTGGGCCTGGTGCGCCGGCTGCCCGGCCGCATGCCGGGCCTGTACATGATCGACACCGACGCCCAGGGGGAGCGCCACTTCAGCTACTGGCGCGACAGTGCTGCCGCGCGCAGCTACTTCGATGCCGGCTGCGAGACGGGCGCCGACGCGACGCCCACGCCCCTGGAAGCGCAGTCGGCCACGCTCGACCTGCTCTACTGCAGCGGCATCAGCCTGGCCATCCTGCCGCCGGCCGGCCGTGAACGGCTGTTCGCGCTGATGCAGGGCTTGCGCGCGCGCGGCGCGCAGGTGGTGTTCGACAACAACTACCGCCCGCGCCTGTGGCCCGATGTGGCCGTGGCCCGCGCCGCCTACGCCCGTGCCTATGGCCTGGCCAGCACCGCGCTGGTGACGCTGGACGACGAACAGGCCTTGTGGGGCGAGCCCGACGCCGCTCGACAGCTGCAGCTCTGCCTGGACCTGCCGCCGGCCGAGGTGGTGGTCAAGCGCGGTGCTGCGCCGACCTGGGTTCGGGCGTCCGAGCCTGCCTTCGAGGTGCCCACCGAGTTCGTGCCCCGCGTCGTCGACACCACGGCGGCCGGCGACAGCTTCGCAGGCGCCTATCTGGCGGCGCGGCTGGGCGGCGCGGCGCCGCTGGCCGCGGCCCGGGCCGGCAACCGGTTGGCGGCGCGCGTGGTGCAGCACCGCGGCGCCATCGTGCCGCGGCAGGCCATGCAGGACCTGATCGGCGGCTGAACATCGCCCGGGTCGAAGGCGGGGCGGCCGGGCAGCCGTGCGGTGCCGACGAGCCCAGCGAGGTCCGGCATGAAGCGGGTGTCGCGGCATGCCTGCGACGCAGTTCGTGCCGGCCATCCGGACCTCAGCGGTACAGCGAATCCCAGCCGGCGCGCGGCTGCATGTCCTCCAGCCGCCAATCGGCGGCGACGAAGGGCCGCCGTGTCGCCGCGTGGCTGGCGCGGCCCAGGGGTGAGCCGATGGCGTGCTGGGTCTCGTCGTCGATGACGCTGCTGCGGCCCTCGGCCACGTCGCTGAGCAGCATCAGGTCGATCTCGTCGCGCTGCCAGGGCCGTGCGCCGGCGCTGCGCAGCACCTCGGCTTCGACGCGGCGCGCCGGCAGGGCCCGCAGTCCCGGCGGCAGCGCGGCTTCGCGGGGCGGCAGGATGGCGGCTTCGCTGGCGGTGTAGCGGCCGGTCAGTGGCACCGGCTGCCCGTGGCTGTCGAAGGCCAGGTTGTCTTCCAGGTGCAGTTCGACGTCGCCCTGGCCGCCCAGGCTGAACAGCGGCGTCGCAGGTCGCGTGTCGTTCCCGTGGCGCAGCACGTTGCCCACCAGTGCAACGCGCCCCGTCCGCGGTGCGTGGCCGGCCCACTCGTGAGCGACCAGGTTGTAGTGCACTGCGCGAGCGCCGGGGTTGACGATCAGGTTGTTCACCATCGCCGCCTGCACGCCGCCCTTGAACAGCGCATTGCGTTCGTTGTTCGACACGTACAGGTTGCCATGCAGCAGCACACCCGCGGCGTTGTCGTGAACCAGGGTGCCCTTCGAGTGTTCGCCCTTGCCGTGCACAGATCGCGCCAGACCCTGGGCCACCAGGTTGTGGCTGAAGGTGATGTTGCGACCCTGGCGCTCGAAGCGCGGCCCTCCCACCGACAGGTTCTCGTCGGTGGCCCAGCTGTAGCTGCAGTGGTCGACGATGACCTGATGGGCGTCGGCGCCGGTGGCCAGGCCGTCCTGGTCGCCGCCGCTGCGCGGCGCGCGACCGTAAGCGCCGGGGCGGAAGGACAGGTGCTGCACGATGACGTCGTGCGTGGCCACCGTGGTCTGGCCCTTCACCAGCGTGATGCCGGGATGCGGTGCGGTCTGACCGGCCAGGGTGATGAAGGGTGCGCGGATGTCGAGCGAGCGACCCTGCAGGTCGATCACGCCGCCCACCTCGAACACCACGATGCGCGGGCCGCGGGCCTCGACGGCGGCGCGCAGCGAGCCCGGGCCGCTGGCTGCCAGGTTCGTCACGCGCACGATGCGTCCGCCGCGTCCGCCCAGCGTGCCCACGGCCCAGCCGGGCATCTCGAAGCTGCTGCGGTCCAGGGTTTCGGGCGGCGTCACCGCGGACGGCGGGGCCACGCTGCTGCAGGCCATGCCGGCGCGCAGGGACGCTGCCAGTGCAGGCACCTCGCGCGCGATCTCGCCGGCCATCTGCTCGGCAAAGATGCAGGCGCCGCGCGCGCCGAGATGGGTGCGGTCGAAGCCCGTACTCGTGCCGCTGGCGGCTTGTCCTGGCGGCGGCGGCGGGGCCATCGCCAATTCGTCGGCGGCCGCCGGTCCCATCGCCTGCACGGCGTCGGCGCTGAGGCGGTTCAGGTCGAGCAGCGGCAGCTTCAGTTCGGCGGCGACCCGCCGCACACAGTCGGCCCAGGGCTGCAGGTCGTTGTTCAGCCGGCCGTCGTGGAAGCTGCGGCGGGTCAGCGGCGTGGCCAGCAGCGGCACGCCACCGGCCGTGCGCACCTCGTCGACATAACGTTTCAGGTTGGCGGGGAATTCCGTGGCCAGATCGGTGCTGCGTCCGGGCTTGCCGGGCTGGTCGTTGTGGCCGAACTGGATCAGCACATGGTGTTGCAGGCCCGGGGTGCCGGCTTGCAGCCGGGCCAGCACGCGGTCCCACAGGCCTTCGGCGCGGTAGCTCAGCGTGCTGCGGCCACCGCGCGCCAGGTTCAGGCAGGCGCGCTCGGGCGCCAGGCGTTCGCAGAGCGCGTCACCGTAGCCGGTGCGCGGGGCCAGCGTGCTGTCGCCCACCAGCAGCAGGACCGGGCGTTCGGCCTCGGCAGCTGCAGGGCGGGCGGAACCCGCTGCGGACTGGGCCAGGCTGGCGCCGGCCAGCCCGCACGCCAGCCACGCCCCAAGCCCGAAAGCCATGGGCTTCAAGAGCGCTCAGAACTTGTAGCGAGCGCCGAGCAGGTACTCCCGCCCGGTCTTGTGATACACGACCACGCTGTTGCGCGCCCGGCTGATGAACTGGTCGTTGGCCTCGTTGGTGAGGTTCACGCCTTCCAGCGTCACTTCGAAGCGCTCGCTGAACTTGTAGCTCATCGACAGGTCGACGTTGGTCGTGCTGTTCTTGCCTTCGACGTCGTTGTTGTTCTGCCCCGGCACGCGCGTGATGAAGCCGTCGCGGAAGCTGCCCGACAGGCGCGCGCTGAAGGTGCCGTCGTCGTAGTACAGCGTGGCGTTCCAGCTCTTCGGGCTGAGGTTGATCAGGTCGTCGCGGATCACGGCGTTGCTGGTGGGAGCGACCGCGTAATCGATCTTCGACTTCACCTGCGTGTAGTTCAGCAGCGTGCCGAAGTTGGCCAGCGCACCGGGCAGGAAGGTGAAGGGCTGCTGTACGTTGATCTCGAAACCGCTGAGCTTGCCGCCGTCGGTGTTGATCGGGCGTGTGACCTGGAACACCTCCTCGCCGGTGAAGTTCGACGGCAGCAGCGACAGCGGCAGGCCGGTCTGGCTGAACGGCACGTTGGTGCGCAGGTTCTGGATGTAGGTGCTGATGTCCTTGTGGAACAGGCCCAGGCCGATGAAGGCGTTGCGGCTGTGATACCACTCGATGCTGCCGTCCAGGGTGGTGGCGCGGAAGGGCTTGAGCAGCGGGTTGCCGCTGGTCACGGTGAGCGTGCCGGTGGTGCTGATGGCGCCGCCAGGGTTCAGGTTGCCGAGCTGCGGACGCGACATCACCTTGGCTGCAGCGAAGCGAACGACCAGGTCCTGGGTGAGGTCGGCCGACAGGTTCAGCGAGGGCAGGGTGTCGGTGTACTTGTTGACCACGGTGGTCTCGGTGCCACCGCCCGCAGCCTGGAAGCCGGTGGCCACCTGTTCGGTTTCCACCCAGCGCAGGCCCAGGTTGCCGCGCACCGGCGTGCCCAGCCACCGGGTCTCGAAGTCGGCCATGGCCCAGGCGCCGGTGTCGGTCTCGGTGACACGGCGGTTGTTGCCGCGTGCGTTGCCGTTGGTGATGGACGAGAGCGTGAAGTCGCCGGGGCCGCCGGCCGGGCCGCTCTTGATGCAGTTGCAGTAGATGTCGTAGGCCGCGGCGATGGCCGACAGGTTCGGGATGGCCCAGGTGGTGGGCGTGCCCGTGGGCAGGCCCAGGCCCTTGCCGAAGCCGCTGATGGCGGTGGTGAGTCCGGCCAGGGTGCTGCCGGCGGGCGGGGCAAAGATGGTGTCGTTCTGGTTGACGCGGCGGAACTCGTAGGTGTCGAAGCTGTACTTCTTGTAGTCCACGCCGCCCTTGACCGTCAGCGCGCCGGGGGCCACGTCCCAGTCGAGGCTGAGGCTGGCCACGTCGTTGGTGTTGTTGGCACCCTGCGGGCGGATGCGGATCTCGCTGCTGGTGGTGTTGGCGATGGTGCCGGGCTGGGTGCCGGTGGCCACCTGCGGGATACCCACGATCGTCAGCGGGCCGCCGGCCTGCGTCACGTTGATGGGGTAGGCGATGCTGGGCAGGCGGTCGTTGTCCCGAAAGTCGATCCCGTAGCCGTTGACGTTCAGCGCGTCCAGCGTGGTGGTGGTCTGCACCGGGTTGCGGAACTTCGACTCGGCGCGGCCGATGCGGGCCTTCAGCCGCAGCGTGTCGGTGATGTCCTGGTCCAGCGACAGGCTGGGCTGCGTGAACTCGGTGGACAGCTCGTCGAAGCGAGACTCGGAGCGGATGTCCACGCCGTTGTAGATGCCGTACTGCAAGGCGCCGTTGCTGGCGTAGGCAGACTCGAGCACGCTGGTCTGCGGTTTGCCGCCCTGGGCCGCGGTGCGGCTGAAGCTGATGGCCTGCAGGAAGTCTTCCTGGCGCGTGGCCTTGAGCTTGGCATACAGCACGTCGAGCGTGATGTCGGTGCCGTCCATCGGCCGGAACTGGATGGCGGCGGTGAGTCCCAGGCGTTCCTGCTGGTGCGTCAGGCGTCCGTAGCGGGGCAGGCGTGGATGGAAGTTGTCGGCCGAGCTGGCGGTGTTGTAGGCACCGAGGTTGGCCGGGTTGCCGCTCAGGCGCGGCACGCCTTGCGCGGCCGGGCCGCAGGTCGTGGCGGTGGAAGTGGTCGGGTTCGCCGGGTTGACGCCGGTGGGCGCGCAGAAGCCGCCGCTGGACGGCCCGTTGTCCCAGCGCACCGTGCTGAAGCCTTCCTCGAACAAGCTGCGTTCGCTGTAGGCGCCCGAGATCAGCACACCCAGCTTGCGGTCCATGAAGGTGTTGCTGACGAGGAAGGCCATGCGCGGGTCGGTCTCGCCGGCGAGGTCGTTGTAGCGGCCCTTCAGCGACGCGGTGGCGGTGAAGCCCTTGAAGTCGAAGGGGCGCGAGGTCTGCAGGTCGACGGTGGCACCCAGGCTGCCTTCCTCGACGTCGGCCGAGGCACTCTTGCGCACGGTCACGCTCTTGAAGAGTTCCGAAGCGAAGACGTTGAAGTCGAAGCCGCGCGAGCGGTTGGCGCCGCCGGAACTGTCGGTGCCGCCGGTGGTGGCCAGGGCTTCGACGCCGTTGATGCGCACGCGGGTGAAGTCGCCGCCGAGGCCACGCACGCTGATGTTGCGGCCTTCGCCGGCGTCGCGGTCGATCACCACGCCGGGAATGCGCTGCAGCGATTCGGCCAGGTTGGTGTCCGGGAACTTGCCGATGTCCTCGGCCGTGATGGCGTCGACGATGCCCTTGTCTTCGCGCTTGGCCTTCAGGGCGCTTTCGATCGACGCGCGGATGCCCGTGATGGTGATGGTTTCAGCAGCGGCTGCGGGGGCAGGCCTGGCCGGTGCGGTCTGGGCCTGGCTGGCGCCGGCCAGCAGGCCCAGGGAGGCTGCGGCCGAAACGGCACGCGCCAGGGTGTTCAGGCGGGGGAATCTTTGCATCTCTTGTCTCCGTGGGCTGCGGGCTCTGGTGGCCGGTCGGTGGGCTGGGTGGACTCAGACCCGCAGCGGGTTGGCCGTCGAGTTCGGCGGTCTTTGCGGCGGTCGGACGCAGGCGCGCGCAGGGCACCCGCAGCAGGTGGGGCGGCGCGCTGCAGTGCGCACCACCCGCCAAATCACAGGTTCACAGGTAGTCGTCGCGGCGGGGGCTGAACTGGTCGAGCAGCAGGCTCCCCTGTTCCAGGCAGACGACGCCGTGGGTGCGCGGGTGCGGGGCGATGAAGGCGTCGCCCATGCGCAGCACTTTTTTTTCGCCGTCGATCACGGCTTCGAAGCTGCCGGCGACGACGAAACCGATCTGGTCGTGCACATCGTGTGCGTGCGGTGTGCCGACCGCGCCCTTGTCGAACTGCATCAGCACGCTCATGAGTTCGGGGGTGTGGCCCACGATCTTGCGGCGAATGCCATCGCCGAGCTCGGTCCATGGCGTGTCCTGATGGCTGAAGAAGGGCGGGGGAGGGCGCATGGCGAGGCTTTCGAAACGCTGATTCTGAGCGACTATAGCCGCGGGATTAAAAATTGAAACAGTGGTTCACTAAAGAAAAACCATGATTCCGGAGTGAGCTGCTCTTGCATTAGTCTTTCTCCGTCCGCCACCGACGGGCCCTGCGCTCGAACCCTCCGCAGCGCGGCAGCGCCAGGAAAAAAACCATGCCGATTCCATTGCCCGTGCACAGTGAGCACGCACCCACCTTGCCCGCCAGGGGCTCGTGCCGACCATGAGCGTGCTCGACAACTTCCAGCTCGCCGGCAAGGTCGCCATCGTCACCGGCTGCAACACCGGCCTGGGCCAGGGCATGGCGCGCGCGCTGGCGCAGGCCGGCGCCGACATCGTGGGCGTGAACCTGAGCGAACCCGCCGAGACCCGGGCCGAGATCGAAGCCCTGGGCCGCCGCTTCGTCGATCTGCGTGCCAACCTCGGTCAAGGTGGCCAGGTCGAGGGCCTGGTGGCCGAGGCGCAGAAGCTATGCGGCCGGGTCGACATCCTGGTGAACAACGCCGGCATCATCCGCCGTGAAGACGCCATCAAGTTCAGCGAGAAGGACTGGGACGATGTGATGAACATCAACCTGAAGACGGTGTTCTTCTTCTCTCAGGCCGTGGCACGCCAGTTCATCGCCCAGGGCGGCGGCGGCAAGATCATCAACATCGCCTCCATGCTGTCGTTCCAGGGCGGGGTGCGCGTGCCCAGCTACACCGCCAGCAAGAGCGGGGTGATGGGCATCACGCGGCTCATGGCCAACGAATGGGCAGCGCACGGCATCAACGTGAATGCGATCGCACCGGGCTACATGGCCACCGACAACACCGCCGCGCTGCGCGCGAACGAGAGCCGCAACGCGTCGATCCTCGAGCGCATTCCCGCCGGTCGCTGGGGCGTGCCCGACGACCTGGCCGGACCCGTGGTGTTCCTGGCCAGCAAGGCCAGCGACTACGTGAACGGCTACACCGTGGCCGTGGATGGTGGCTGGCTGGCCCGATAGGCCGGGCTGCCGCCATCACCGACCGGAGGCAAGGTGAATGTATGAAAACAAAAGATTAGGGTTTCTGTTCGTCCTGCCGTTCGTGCTGGGTGTGCTGTTGTTCAAGCTGTTCCCTTTCGTGATGAGCTTCGCGCTCAGCTTTACGCAGTACGACCTGATCGACCCGCCCGAATACATCGGCCTGCAGAACTACCGGGAACTGTTCGGCGACGACCCGCTGTTCGTGAAGAGCCTGGGCGTGACGATGTGGTTCGCCATCCTGGCGGTGCCGCTGCGCGTGGGCTTTGCGCTGTTCATCGCGCACGTGCTGAACTTCAAGCTGCGGGGCATCAACTTCTTTCGCAGTGCGTTCTACCTGCCGTCCATCCTGGGCGGCAGCATCGCGGTGGCGGTGTTGTGGCGTTTCCTGTTTGCCAAGTACGGTCTGGTGAACCTGGTGCTGGTCAAACTGGGTTTGGAACCTGTCGCCTGGCTGGCCGACGAGCACTACAGCATGTGGACCATCGTGCTGCTGTTCACCTGGCAGTTCGGTTCGGCCATGGTCATCTTCCTGGCTGCGCTGCAGAACGTGCCCACCTCGCTGTATGAAGCGGCCGAGATCGACGGCGCCAGCAAGATGCAGCAGTTCTGGCGCATCACCGTGCCGCTGATCACGCCGGTGATCTTCTTCAACCTGATCATGCAGATGGTGCACGCCTTCCAGGAATTCAACGGCCCCTACATGATCACCGAGGGTGGCCCGCTGAGCAGCACCTACGTGCTGGCGCTGTACATCTACGACCAGAGCTTCCGCTTCTTCAACCTGGGCTACGGCGCGGCGCTGAGCTGGGTATTGTTCGCGCTGGTGGGGGGCTTGAGCCTCGTCAGCTTCTGGTCCAGCAAGTACTGGGTGTTCTACGCCGGCGAGAAGGAAGTCAGGAAGTGAGCGCGGTGCCCGCATCGCTGCCGCCGGCCACCGCGGCCGCGCCCACCGCCGACGCCGGCACGCGCGGCAAGCTGCTGCTGCGCTACACGGCGCTGCTGGCGGTGGCCGTGGTCATGCTGTACCCGCTGCTGTGGCTGGTGGGCGCGTCGTTCAAGAGCAATGCCGAGATCTTCACCGAGGTGGGTTTCTGGCCCAGCCGCTTCAGCGTCGACAGCTACGTCGAAGGCTGGAAGACCAGCACCGAATACACCTTCGCCACCTACTTCCTGAACAGCTTCCTCATCACCATTCCGCGCATCATCGTCACCGTCATCAGCTGCGTGCTGGTGGCGTATGCGTTTGCCCGCTTCGAGTTCTGGGGCAAGAAGTTCCTGTTCGCGGTGATGGTGGGCACGATGATGCTGCCGCTGATCGTGCTGCGCCTGCCGCAGTACCTGATGTTCAAGGAACTGGGCTGGCTCGACACCTACCTGCCGCTGATCCTGCCCAGTGCGTTCGCCACCGACACCTTCTTCGTGTTCATGCTGGTCCAGTTCCTGCGCGGCATTCCGCGCGACATGGAAGAAGCCGCGCTCATCGACGGCTGCAATGCCCTGCAGCTGCTGTGGCACATCATCGTGCCGCTGCTCAAGCCGGCGATCATCAGCGTCATCGTCTTCCAGTTCATCTGGACCATGAACGACTTCATGGGCCCGCTCATCTACCTGGCCAGCGTCGAGAAGTACCCGGTGTCGCTGGCGCTGAAGATGAGCATCGGCGCCACCGAGGAAGTCGAATGGGCCAAGGTCATCGCCATCAGCGTGGTGGCGCTCATTCCCAGCGTCGCCGTGTTCTTCATGGCACAGAAGCATTTCATCGAGGGCGCATCGTCCTCCGGCATCAAGGGCTGACATCTCGTGGCACAACTCAGCCTGAGCAAGATCGAAAAGACCTACCCCAACGGTTTCAAGGCGGTGCATGGCGTCGACCTGGACATCCGCGACGGCGAGTTCATGGTCTTCGTCGGCCCCAGCGGCTGCGCCAAGAGCACGCTGCTGCGCATGATCGCCGGGCTGGAAAGCATCACCGGTGGCGAACTGCGCATCGGCGGCAAGCTCGTCAACGCCCTACCGCCGAAGCAGCGCGGCATCGCCATGGTGTTCCAGAACTACGCGCTCTATCCGCACATGAAGGTTTACGACAACCTGGCCTTCGGCCTGAAGCTGGCGGGCACGCCCAAGGCCGAGGTCGACCAGCGTGTGCGCCATGCCGCGGGGCTTCTGGAGATGGAACACCTGCTCGACCGCTACCCCAAGCAGCTCAGCGGCGGCCAGGCCCAGCGTGTGGCCGTGGGCCGGGCCATCGTGAAGAAGCCCGAGGTCTTCCTGTTCGACGAACCGCTGTCGAACCTGGACGCCAAGCTGCGCGCCAGCATGCGCGTGCGTCTGACCGACCTGCACCGCACGCTGCGCGACGCCGGCCAGCCGGCCACGGTGGTCTATGTCACCCATGACCAGGTCGAGGCCATGACCATGGGTGAACGCATCTGCGTGCTGAAGGACGGCGTCATCCAGCAGGTCGACACGCCCACCGCGCTTTACGACAAGCCGGCCAACGCCTTCGTGGCCAGCTTCATCGGCAGCCCCGAGATGAACATCCAGCCCGCGGCGCTCAGGCGCCAGGGCGACACGCTGGGGCTCGAGATGGGCAGCACCTGGCTGCCACTGCCGGCCGAAAAGGCGGCCGCGCTCGACGGCCACGGCGGCGCCGTGACGCTGGGCCTGCGCCCTGAACACATTGGCCTGGCGCCCCGTGCCGCAGGCCAGACCACTCCCGCCGTGGGCGCGCTGCGCACGCTGGAGCACATGGGCAACGAAGTCTTCGTGCACTTCGACCTGGGCAGCGTGCCCTTGACTGCGCGCGTGCCGGCCGACGAACTGCACGGCCTGCAGGCGCTGCCGCGGGGTGGCGTTCACGCGGTGCACGTGCAGATGGCGGCCTGCCACGTGTTCGACGCCGGCAGCGGGCTTCGGCTGTGCTGAAGCCGAAGCTGAAGCTGACGCGCGTCGTGCCCGGGCTCGTCACACGGCGCCAGAGCTTGGCGTTGGCCGCGGCCACGCTGGCTGCGCCCTGGGTGCAGGCGCAGGCACCGCAGGTGCTGCGTTTTGCCTGGTGGGGCGGGGCGGCCCGGCATGGCGCCACGCTGAAGGCGGTTGCCGCCTTCCAGGCGCAGAACCCGGGCGTGCGCATCAAGGCCGAATACATGGGTTTCGGCGGCTACCTGGAACGCCTGACCGCGCAGATTGCCGGCGGCTCCGAGCCCGACGTGATGCAGATCAACTGGGCCTGGATGGCCATGTTCAGCAAACGTGGCAACGGCTTCACCGATCTGCAGCCCTACGCGCCGCTGCTGGCGCTGAACGAGTTCAGCGCCGACGACATCGCCATGGGCCGGGTGCAGGGCAAGCTGAACGCGCTGCCCGTGTCCTACACCGCGCGCGTGCTGTTGTGGAACACCACCACCTTCCAGAAGGCCGGGCTGGCCCTGCCGCGCCACTGGGACGAACTCTTCGCCGCCGGCCCGGTGTTCCGCGCCAAGCTGGGTGAACGCTTCTACCCGCTGGACGGCGAGCTCTACGACATGATGCTGCTGGCCCAGGCCTGGGTGCACCAGAAACACGGCACGCCCTATATCGACCCCACGCCGCCGGCCCCCGGGCAGGCCCCGAAGGTGGCGATGAGCCTGGAGGCCGCGCGCGACTGGGTGGCCACCTACCGCCGCCTGGTCGACAGCCACACCGCCACCAGCCTGCCGCTGCGCGCCAGCCTGGGTGGCGCCGAGAAGCCCACCGAACAGCAGCAGGACTGGGTGCTGGGCCAATGGGCCGGCAACTACACCTGGGACAGCGTGATCGGCCTGCGCGCCGGCAACCTGAAGCCCCCACAGGCGCTGGCGCTGGGCGATTTCCCGACCCTTCCAGGCGCGAAGAACAGCGGCCTGTTCGGCCGGCCCACGCTGATGTATGCGGTGGGCCGCAACAGCAAGCAGCCCGAGCTGGCCGCGCGTTTCGTCAACTACCTGCTCACCAGCCCCGAGGCCGCGCTGCTGCTCGGCCGCACCCGCGGTGCGCCCGCGGCGAAGACGCCGCTGAAGGTGCTGATGGACCGCCAGCTGCTGCCCCCGCTGGAACTGCAGGCCCACCAGATGATCCAGGCGCTGAAGGCCGACGGCCGCATCGACCTCCCGGCGCCGCTGTTCGAACACGCCCGGCTTCACAAGTTCATGCGCGAGGTCTTCGAGACCGTGGCCTATGGCAAGAGCAACGACATCGACGCGGCGCGCCGCCTGGTCGACGAAGGTGGTTCGCTGCTGCGGCGCATCAAGTAAACACCAGGCTTTCGCGAGACTTCCAGAACCATGAGCAAGGGCACCCAGCGCCAATTCAGTTTCCAGGTCCGGCACGACCCCGACACGGGCGCCCGCGTCACGCGCCTGACCCCGCCCGACGTGACCTGCCACCGCAACTACTTCTATCAGAAGTGCTTCAGCAACGACGGCACGAAGCTGATCTTCGCCGGTGAATTCGGCCCGCAGCCCAGCCCGCACTGGAACTACCTGCTGCTCGACCTGCAGACACAAATGGCCACGCAGCTGACCGACCAGCGCGGCGAAAACACCTTCGGCGGTTTCCTGAGCCCCGACGACCGCTTCCTGTACTTCGTGCGCGCCGAACGCCAGCTCGTACGCCTGACGCTGGCCGACCTGAGCGAGGAAGTCGTCTACACCGTGCCCGAAGGCTGGGTGGGCTATGGCACCTGGGTGGCCAACAGCGCCTGCACGAAGATGGTGGGCATCGAGATCGCGGCCGAGGACTGGTTCGCGCTGAGCGATTGGCGCAAGTTCGACGAGATGTTCCACAAGAAGCCGCGCTGCCAGCTCTTCAGCGTCGACCTGGAGGGCCCGCAGGCAGGCCGCCGCCGGCTGATCCTGGAACAGAAAGGCTGGCTCGGCCACCCGCAGTACCGTCCCTTCGACGACCACACCGTGGCCTACTGCCACGAAGGCCCGCACGACCTGGTCGACGCGCGCATGTGGTTCATCGACGAGGACGGCGCGAACCGCCGCTGCGCCAAGACCCACGCCGAAGGCGAGAGCTGCACCCACGAGTTCTGGGTGCCCGACGGCTCGGCCATGATCTATGTCAGCTACTTCAAGAACAGCCCCGAACGCTGGATCCGCAGCCTGGACCCGGTGACCCTGGCCGACCGGCCGCTGACCACCATGCCGGCCTGTTCGCACCTGATGAGCAACCACGACGGCAGCCTCATCGTGGGCGATGGCTGCGGCCAGGCCGACGCGTCCGACAGCGGTGCCGCCAACGCCATGAAGCAGGGCGACCCCTTCCTGCACCTGTTCGACCTGACGGCCGGCACCACGCGCCGCATCGCCCACCACGACAGCAGCTGGGGCGTCTACAAGGGCAGCCGCCAGGTGACGCACCCGCACCCCAGCTTCACGCCCGATGGCCGCCAGGTGCTGTTCAGCGCCGACGGGCACGGCGAGCCCGGGCTGTACCTGGCCGACCTGTGAGCGTTCGAACCGAAGCCATTCCCGGCGTGCAGCGCGGGCCGACCGTGGGTGCGCGGGCTGCTGCAGGCGCCAGGGCCTGCTTCCAGCGCCGGTGCCTGCCCGCGGTACTGCTGACCTTGGGCCTGCTGCTGGCCGGCTGCACCACACCCGAGCCGCCCGGCGTGCCCGGCACGCCCGAACGCCCGCAGCTGCCGGCCGCCGAAGCCGCCCACCAGCGCGTGGCCGACTATCTGGCACAGGGCCCCACGCCCTGGCGGCCTGCCAACCTGCCGGACACCACGCGCCTGCAGCCGGACTTCGTCGTCGCGGCCGACGGCAGCGGCACCCACCGCACGGTGCAGGCGGCACTCGACGCGTTGCCGACCCGTGAAGCCGGCGGCCCGGCCAGCCGCCGCCACGCGATCTTCGTCAAGCCGGGCGTCTACCGCGAGATCGTCTGCGTGCGCGACAAGGCGCCCTTCCTGATGTACGGCACGGCGGCCGACGCCGGCGCCACCGTCATCGTCGAAGGCCGCTACAACGCCCTGCCCAAGCGGCCCGGCATCGACCCGGCCAACCCTTGCGATCCGGGCCTGGCCGCGGCCACCTATGGCACCGCCGGCAGCGCCAGCGTGGCGCTGTATGGCGACGACATCCAGCTCGCCTTCATCACCGTGGCCAACGACGCGATGGATGGCGTGAAGGCCGGTGTGGGCTACCCCGCCGGCGCCGGCGAAAGCGGTGGCGCCCAGGCCGTGGCGCTGATGACGCAGGGCGACCGCATCCAGCTGCACGGCGTGCGCCTGCTCGGCCACCAGGACACGCTGATGGTGCGCGCCGCCACGCCCACTGCGGCGGCGCGGGTGCACGTCACCGACAGTCTGGTCGCCGGCGACGTCGACTTCATCTTCGGCAACGCCACGCTCGTCATCGAACGCAGCACCATCCGCAGCCGCGCGGGCCGGCGCGTGCCCGGCAACGGCGGTCATGTGCTGGCACCCAGCACGGCCGCGGGCGTGCGGCTGGGCTTCCTGGTGACGGACAGCCGCTTCGACGCGGAAGCCGGGCTGGCCCCGGGCAGCATCTCGCTGGGCCGGGCCTGGGACTTCGGCGTGCCGCGCGGCGCCTGGCAGGCCGGTGTTTCGCCCAATGGCCAGGCCCTGGTGCGTGACAGCGCACTCGGCGCGCACCTGGGCCCGTGGTCGGCCAGCACCTCGCGCCGGCCGTTCAGCGCCAGCGGCGCGCAGGCCAACCGCATGGCCGAGTTCCGCAACACGCCCTGGGTCGAACGTGATGTCGCCCGCCAGGTGCTGGCGCCCGACGACGGCTGGGCAGCGGCCGAGGGCGGCACCCGCGGCGGCGCCGACGCCCGGCCCGAACACGTGCTGGAAGTGCGCAACCGCGCCGAACTGGCCGCCGCCTTCGCCCTGGGCGACGTGCCGAAGATCGTGCAGGTGCGCGGCCGCATCGACCTCAGCACCGACGACGCCGGCCGGCCGCTGGGCTTCGCCGACTACCGCGACCCGGCCTTCGACCCCGCCGCCTTCGAGGCCGCCTACGCCCCGGCCACCTGGGG